>JAFXDC010000004.1 GCA_017516345.1 Clostridia bacterium
GAGGACATAATACTTCAGAGCTATCAGGGAGTAAACACCTTTAGCTTTGAGGTGGAAACCGCGGGTCTTGAATTAAAGCAGTCGGGCGGACAGTACGTAATAGCCGATGGCGATGAGGTAATATTCTCCTTTGGCGATCTTGAGGTAACAGACAGCTTTACGGGCGAAAATGAAGCCACCGACAATTGGGACGAGTTATAACTCTTGCCCAAGGCAACATCCAAACAGTAAAAGAAAACGATAAGTATATCTTTACAATAACCGTGCCCGAGGAGTTTTTGACTGCCGATACAACGGTCTACCCCGTGTACATCGACCCCTCGTTTAACGTGGGTAGACAGTATATTCAAGATACATATATTGCTTCTGGGTACACAAATAATTACGTTAATGCCAGCCTTGTAGCGGTAGGCTACGGTTCAAATGCCAAAAACGTTCGTACGGTGGCTAAAATAACCAATCTTTATGGCGGAAATGCTGTTCAGGGAAAAATAACAAGTGCATACTATAGCATGTATTGCACGTCAAATTATTCCAGCAGTCCTAAGGTGGACGTATATGTCATTAATCCCGATATAACGTGGAACCCTGCAACGGCAACATGGCAAAATTCCGCAGACCTCATAATGAACAACAGTGTTAAGATAAGCTCACTGACGGTTGGTGGTGCAGGCAGGTATAACTTTGATATTACCGCGGCATATCAATCGTGGCAAATGGGTAGCGTCAATAACGGTTTGATGTTCAGAATGACCACAGAGGTAAGCGGAAAATACCGTCAATTCTCTTCGGCTAACGTAAGCACCTCTACAAATATCGCATATATTACAGTAACGTATGACCTGAGCGCAATCGGAATACAACTGTCACCCACCTCGGCATATATGGCAATAGGTGAAACCAAGCAAATTGCTTCTTTGGTCTATCCGACAGAGCTTGCCGAGCTGTCATGGGAATCGAGCAACCCGGGCATAGCTGCTGTAAGTCAGACGGGTCTTGTGACGGCGGTCAGCGAAGGTACTGCCATAATAACTGCGCGCTCTGTGTATAATACTGCTATATTTGCAATATGTAATATAAATGTATATTCTCAAGCGGTTACCGGAGTTGATATTAATGATGAAGAGCTTCATTTGAATATTGGCTCGGAATATGCTGTAACGGCTTCGGTTTCGCCTGGTAATGCGACGTTTAAGGAAGTAATATGGCAATCCAATAATCAAAGCGTTGCGACCATATCGTCTACAGGTGTAATAACTGCGATAGCAGCCGGTACAGCAACCATAACCGTAACTACGAGACATGGGCATAAAGTGGATACCGTAGACGTAGTGGTACATCCCCAATTGCCGAATGGCGAGTATTACGTGAAAAACAGAGGCGCCTTTTTATATATGGATACTCAAAATCAATCCACCACAGTTTCAGCCAATATTCAGCAGGAGAAGTTTCACGGAGATGATTCTCAAGTGTGGATATTTACATTACAATCTAATGGATATTATACGATCAGTTCCAAAAACAGCAATATGTGCCTGAGCATAAACGGCGATGCTACAGCAACGGGTACAACCGTAGTTCAGTCTCCATATGTGGGTAATGATAAACAACTTTGGTCGGTAGAAGTAACGCCCGACGGAACGTATAAAATCATACCAAAATCCGGGGAATTACAGGGAATGGCATTGGCTACAGCCAGCACGAACAGAGTAGCCGGTGTTGATATACAACAGAAAATATATGTAGATGATATTAATCGTACAGACGAGTGGTCGTTATATCAACCCCAATATATAGCATACGTGGATAGTTATTATGATACCGGATATTTAGTGCGTTATGGGGATGATGCATTAAACAACATAATTGAAGCCCAGAATATTGCCGAAAGAATATTTATAGAAGCGTGCGGGCTGAAAATAGTATTTTCAGAGCCGCAATACTATCAATCTTTACCGGACAAATGTAAAGAGACGGTGACGATGGAAAACTTGAATGTAATGTGTAGCAACGAAGAACACATTAAGGGAACTAATGGTAATGAGAATTATTATTGCACCAACAGAACGGCTTGTTTTAGCGATTTTCCGGGCACAGATTCTCCAATCGAGACAAACGTTTTATGGACGGGACATAGAATTGAGTCTTACGCAGCAGATGGAACGAAAGATTATAACAGAAGTGCAAGCTTGGGAACAGAGATAATGATGTTGTGTGAAAGCGGGTACGACTTAACGTTTGTTCACGAGTTGATCCATCAGTATAGCAGCGGAGTGCATTACTACAACGGTAAGTATGTTGGTATTGATCATTATCATGAGACTATTAGTGCAGGCAATAACGAAATCTGCTTACATGCGGATATATGTAGCGATAGCGAGTGTAATCCTAATGGGCGCCCATCTGATTGTGTTATGAACTATGCCAATGGATACTCGGACGTTTTAGATGGTATAACGGTCATTTGTGATGATTGTAATGCAGATATAAAAACCCATTTAGAGCAGCATCATAGGATGGATCAGATGTCTGTGATGAGCACCGAAATGATTATTGAAGAAAGCGGTTTTGTTGACACGGAGTATGCGGAACCGCCAAATGTAAGAGATCTGGAATTTAAGAGCACGGAGGAGATAAAGGAGTGGCTTGCAACCGCAGAGGGTCGGGAAAGATATAAAACCGTTTATGATGATTTGGCGCAGGATTGCAGGGATAACATAGATAGGCTTATAAAAGAGGTCAGAGAAAACGGTATACTGATACCGCAATTTAATAATGAGGACGTATCTGTTAGATGGCGATTGCATTTTCCGGTGGACAAGGATACAAATGTAATAATATATTGTCACGTTACAATTGATGATATAAAGTATACTATAATGCAAAGCCGCATTGAGCAAGAGTATAAGCAGTATGCAAGGATGGGTTACCTTGAATATATAAAAGCATATTGCGGGAGGGACCGCCAAAGGGTTGCAGCAAAGGCTGCAGCAGAAAAAGGAGAGTATAAGCCCATAAGCTTTTATAGCGGAGAAAACAAGTCGGATGAAGCTTTTTTTCGTACTGAAAAAGAAAACGATAAACGAATTTATTCGCTTATTGATGGGCGGGAAATATGTTTATACTCATGGGCGGTTACCGATAAAAACCTCGTGCAGAAATATTTGGATATGAATTTAAAAACCGAAAGCGTATATGCGGACGGGCATTTTGATGAGCCGCAAGACCTCGAGCCCGACGGAGAGATTCCGCAGGAGCAGCAGGACAATAATGATGCGAGTATAATGAGGACATCTGGTGTTTTGTATATTATTATCGCGGTATTGGTAGTAGTCGGAGTGGTATTGACCGTACTTTTGGTGATGAATAAAAACAGAGGTGCAGTAAGAGCTCTTGTTTCCTGCGTTATAATAGTGGGTGTTTTACTCTCAAACGCGGTGTTATCGGTAGTATTTATTAATTGTTACGGTATGGATTACACTGTTTCTGCGGAGGAGATATATAATACCGATGAGTACGGATATAAAAGCTATAATTTGTCGGGTATTGTTGAACCGAACAAACCCATACTGCCCACAAAAAAACAAGCGGAGGGGCTGGAAATTGATATGTCCCTTGATAAGGCGATAAATACTGTGGGCAAGCCGCAAAAGCTGTATGTATCAAAGGCTGATGGAATGGTTTTTGAGTTTGTTTTGCGCGACGGAAATAAGGTGTGGGTATGGATGGAATTTGGGTCCTCACAGTCTGTTGGCGAGAATGCCGGGATAAAAAGAATACTCTTTAGCCAAAGCTCAGAGCAAGCCTTTAATGAGGATATGGCATAGAAACAGGGTTGGTATTGAATCTACTTTGGTGTTTTTAGTGTGATATAATAAAACTGCAAAAAGGATCCGACAGCTTTACGGGAGAAGAGGAGCCGTTAGCAATCGAGAGGAGCATATAATCTTTGCAAAGGCGGTATTAAAGCAGTAAAAGAGAATGACAAATAAAGGGAGAAGTAAAAATGAAAAAGCGTGCTTTAATAATGGTATCTGTTTGTGTGGCTTTGGTTTTGCTTACAGGAGTGTGTGGTATATGCTTTTATGAGGCGGATTATTCGGGCGTGCTCGATGGCATATTGGCAGAGGTTGATGGCAAAACGGTTATAGAAGCCAAGGAGTTTTTAGATAGAGAAAAAGCAATACTTCCCACAAGAAATCAAGCCATTACGGTAAGCAAGCAGGATGATATTGCTCAATGCTTGGCGAAGGTTGGTAGGCCGCAACGGATGGTGGACTATACGCTTTTTACGGTCTGGTTTGAGTTTGATCTAAGAGACATGGGACATATGTGGGTAGAGGTAGTGATCCTGAACGTAGATTATGTAGAAAAGGATGCCACCATTGAAAACGTGTATTTTTCTGAATATACTGCGCAGAGCTTTGGAGATTATATGAGAGCTCACGTTGATAAAAACTATAAAGCATCCAGCGAGTATACTGAGGAAGTTCTTTGCAAAAAAATTAATATAGCTGGAGAAATACTATGTAAAATTAGACTAGTGTGATATGCTTTTATTGCAAAAATTAAATAGCAAAATGACGGAAGGCAAGGCCTTCCGTCATTTGTTTTATTATACTATTTATTAAATGCGGGGAAGCAGGTGTAGTAGCCGTTGTCGGTAAAGGAGGAATAGGACACCAGCTGATAGTCGGTTCCCTTTACGTTATAGGTAAGGGGGTCAACACGCTCAAGGGAAGCAATAAGCTCGGTCGGCGACATATCAAGCAGGGCGACCTTTTCGTGCTCGTTTAACGCAAGGCTTTCCTTAAGCTCTCCCTTAAGGCACATAAGGATGGGGCCGTACATTATGCAATAGCGATCCTTTTCAAGGCGGTTAAGTCCGTCGTATTTGATGGCCTTAAGCTCGCGCTTTGTCTTGAGCACCACCTCGTCGCCGCTTGACCATTGCCTATCTATTACGGCGTAGCTTCCGCTTGTGCAGGCAAGCTCCTCGCCGCACACCGTAAGCTTATTTGCCTTGCTCCAGGAGGGGATCCTGAGCCTTAAGGTGAATCTGCCGTCTCCGCTTACCCTTATGCGCACGGTGTCACCCTCAGGGAAGCTTGTGGTCTGCTTAAGGGTGATATCCTTTCCGTCCACATTAAATTTAAGGGTAGATGGCGCAAAAAGGTTTATCTGCACATTTGCTCCATCAAGCATATATATAAATTGAGGCAATTGACCTATGAATCCCGTGCCCTGGATCTCACAACAGGTGTTCACCCTCAAGGCGGGGTAACGGCAGGTATCCAGCTGATTGAAATATCTTATTTTGCCGTCATCGCCCTGACAAGCGCAAGCCAGGTTAAATATGCTCTGCTCCATCTGGAGGGCATATTCCTCGTTGTCGGGGTCGGCGCTGAGCAGTCTGCTTGCAAGGTCGCACCAGAAGACGCCGGCGCAGGTCTCGAAGATGGAATTTGGGAGATTTGAGATAAAGTGAGTCCAGGGTCTGCACTCGAAGTGCTCGCAGATTGTGATAAAGCTTGCGGGGAGCATAAAGTAATCCCTATATATCCTGTAGGCGCCAAGTGCGGCATCAAGATATTTTTTCTCGCCCGTGGCCTTATAGATATCAAACAAAGCGCAGATGCTTGTTAATTTATAGTTATGGGGACGGTTCAAGGTAAAGCGCCATACCGCCTCGGGGATCCCTTGCGCGAGGTATTCAAGCCACCAATCCATATCGTAATACTTCATATTGGTGATGATGTCCTCGGGCTTGCCTGCGGGAGAGTGGTACACCCTGGGGCCCGCGGCGCTGCCCTGTATGCCCATGGCACCAAGCAGCATATCGGGAAGATATTCGCAATTATTAAACCAATCGTAGAATTTTCTTATGATATCCCATGCATCCTCGAAGCCCGCCTCGCCCGCGGCGATGAGGCCCTTGGTGAACATGGTGCGGTCGTAGTTCTTTATTTCATCCCGCATAAAGTGAGGCCAGGTCTCGTTGCTCAGTGCCATGAGACTGCTCTCGTAGGGCAAGCAATAGCCGTTTCGGTTGGTAAACTGACGGCGCTCCACCTCATCGAGCATCTCGCGCACCGCCTTACGGAACTCGGGCACCTCCCTATAGCGCAAGGTGTTGCCCATGCCCACCAGCATTCTGCCCTCGTTGGAGGCGACCAGCATATCTATCCAGATACGGTCGTCATCCTTAAAGTCCACCCATCTGGGTTTTTTAAGGCTATCCTTAAGATATGTTATATTTTTATCAAAGCACTTTTTCAGCACTCCGCCGTCCAGTGTGACGCCGTTTTTGGGCATTTCGTAGCAATGCACGGGCTTCCAGGTGTCGGGGTGTATATATCCCCTTGTGCCCTTGTGCATATCGTCAAGCTCGGAATCGGTGTGCTTATTCATAAGGCTCACCACCGTGGTGGTGTCGCTAAGCTCCACCCTTTCAAGCTCTATGCTTCCCTTTTCCACCTCGATGCGGACAAAATTGAATTTTCCGTCGTTTGCAAGGTTAAAATGCACCCTTCTTTGGCAATCGATATTAAGATGACGGCATTCGCTTGCGGTGCTCACCGCCACTCTGCCCTCGCCGTTTAAGGTAAGGGTCGCCCATTTGCCAAGCGCCCATATCTCCGCACGCTCGCCCGCGCCGCCCACGATACCAAAGTCCTTGCGCGTAAAGCCTGCGGTATTTGTTACGTATCCCGGATTTGCTCCACCAATAAAGGTGACCTCTCCTCTGCCGCCGATGATGGCACAATCAAAGAGAAGCTCGCCGCTAAGCACCTCTATTTCAAGCTTTTGCTCGCCGCTAAGCTTATCGGTCTGCAGAAAGATTCCGCTGTGCGCCTCGGTGACAAGCTCTTCCTTTCCCAGAAGCACCCTGACGGTGCACTCCTTTTGCTCTACTGCCGCGCGAAGGGAAAGTGTGCTGCCCTTAAACCATATATGCGCCCTTGCGCCCTCCCTCATTGTGGTATAGGTATTACAGTATGCCTTAAAGCGTCTGGGCATAAGTCTGTTTCGGGTAATATTGCCATCATAGATAACGTCCGTGTCGTTTATCACTCTTCCCTTTACCGAAAGATTCTCGCCACGGCTTGCGCTTACCGGTACAAAGCAACCGGCATAGGTTGTGACCTCACTCATATTAGCTCCTCCAAATATTTTTTGTATCCGATGCTTACTTTAAGGATATTTTATAAAAATCAGAAGGGTTTTTATTGTAAAAAACGATCATTAAATTGTACGATTCAGCCAATCGGCAAATTGGCATTTGGAAGCCCTTGCCCGATGGGCGTGCAGGATCATTTAAGAAGATATCTGCGCTCTCCGAGCTTTTCGGGGGCTTCAAAATAAGCAAGCAGGCTATAGGTCATATCCTTATCAAGAAGCACCTGCAGGGGAAGCTTATATCCGTTATCCAGCACCACCGAGCGCCCCTTAAGAGTCTTTATGCCCTTAAGCCTTACCGCGGCGCCGCCAAGTCCGCCACGCTGGATGACCTCAGCCACATCGTCCTTGACGGTTATCTCTCGGCTTCCGTCCCCCACCACCGCCACGGTGGTGACCTTGTTTGCCGCCGCCTCTCTGCGCATAAGCTGACCGTCGGTCATGCCGTGGGAGTCATCGGAGGGAAGCAGGCAGAGCACGAGCTCAAATTCCAGCCTCTCCCCCGCACATATCCGCTTGCGCTCAAGGCACACTCTGACCCTTGAGAGGCTTCTGCCCTGCTCGCAGGAATACAGCTTTGCCACCACCCTCTCGCCGCTTGCCGAGCGAAGCACGGCTCCGATGGAATCAAAGCCCACAAAGCCATCCTGCTCAAGGCTCTTTACAAGGCGGAGTCCGTCTCCGGGGATGGGATAGATATAGCTGACGCTGGTCTCATCCCCCATATAAAAATTATTTCCCTCAATGGTAAGAAGGGATATCTCGTCAAATTCCTGATCCGTGCTTGCAGAAAGGGTAATATTTACAAACACCCTGGTATAGTCGGTGGTCCTTAGCATGGAGGTGCGTATTTGAGTGCTTAGCCCTCTGTCGGGAGTACACCCCTGATAGAGCGCCGACACCTCGTGATCCCCGCAATAGAGCTGAGCAAGCCTTATGCGGGAAAGCTCCGTGCGGGACTGATCCTTTTGTAGCCTTAACAGATCCGCCTCTCTTGCCTCAGCGTGCTCCTCCCCCTTAAGATAGGGAAGCATTGCACCCCTCAGGCTTCGTGAGGGATCCACCACACAGCACCCCTTACCAAGCACGAGCTCGCTACGCATAAGCTGCGCCTCTTGGCCGTGGGTCCATAGATGGCATGCACTGTTATTAATAAAGCAAAGGTCATACTCAACCCGCACGCCGGGCTCGATCACGGGAGCAAATATAAAATCATAATAGGAAACGCTTCCGCTTTGGCGCCTTATGCGCTCACAGCTTATCTGCACAGGCACTCCGGTCTGCGCCATTCCGCTTTTGAGCACGGCGCCCACGGGTCTGTCCGACCGTCTTGTATAGAGCACCGGCATGCATATAGGCTCATCAAAGGGATTCTCCAGATACAGCTTTACGTCCCCCTCGCCGTTTTCATCGTTTACGGTATAGACGCTATGTGCGCGGTCAAGCTCACTGCGAAGGGCTCGCTCCCCCCGCCTCGCCTCCAGGCACACCGCAAGGGGCGGACTTGTTATAAGCAGGGTCGGGGCGGCGGTAAATCTCAAGCCTACCGAGCAATCGTCGCCCGAAACGTTCATAATGGGTTGCTTGACTATCAGCTCGTCGCCGCTTACCTCGATAAATCCCCCGTGCATGGGGTAAACGTATATCCTTTGCTCCCCAAGCTCGTAATACGCCGCGTCACCGTCCTGCTTGGGCTCGCCGCCGTTGAGTCGCATCACGGCTACCGCAACGTCGGTGTCAAGCTTCATATTAAAAAGCGAGGCAATATTTATTATATCTCCCACGCACGAGACCTCAAGTCTGCCCCGGGCGGGTGCCGCCTCACCTTGTGAGATGAAGGGCTCCAAGAGGATGTCTGCGCGGTTGTAATAAAGACCGTTATGGGTAAAGGTGATGCTATCCTTATCCCCCTTGCCGCCGTTGTAGACCCTGTTGTTGATGTGCAGCTGACGGCTCATGCCAAGCCTCAGCTCCCGGTCCCCCGCCCTTAAAAGCAGCTTGTCCGGGCACGCGAAGGCGATCGCCATGCCAAGATGCGGCGTTGCAAAGCAAAGCACCGAGGAGGAGCGATGGTCCCCCTTGAAATACATCTGACTGCCTACGGTTTGTATACCTTTCATTTTATCACCTACCCCTTGCCCTGAAAGGGCAAAAACAGTTTTCCTTCTATATTATAACAAGTTTGATCTTAAATTGCAATATCCCTTGGCAAAATAATATGTTTTTTTGACCTGTGCAGGCAGAGCTCGACAGGATACAGGCACGGTCTGTACGGATAGGAAAACGGCAGGCGCCTAAGCGCGAGGCTATGGCGCTGCGACAAGCGCGGCCGTAAAATCAGCAATACTTTTATATATAAAATCGGTTGCATAAAAATATCTGTTATGCTACAATATAAAATGAAAGATACTAGGTTGTCTGCTTCATTTTTTGTGCAGATGTGTATTTTTATGCGACAAATTAAGCTATCATACCAATAAAAGTGCAATTTTGCCTTCATAAAAGTGTCATTTTGCAATTATCACAGCAATTTTCCCCGCAGGGCAGACAGACAGAGTACGATTTTATAAATTTGTATATTTTAAATCAATATTTTAAAAAGGTTAGGAGATATCAGCATGTTAAGAGAGGATATTCGCAACATAGCCATCATCGCCCACGTTGACCACGGCAAAACCACCCTGGTGGATGAAATGCTCAAAAAGAGCGGTACCTTCCGTGAAAATCAGCAGGTAGCAGACCGCGTTATGGACTCCAACGACATCGAGCGCGAGCGCGGCATCACCATTCTTGCAAAAAACACCGCGGTGCATTATAAGAACACCAAGATCAACATTGTTGACACCCCCGGTCACGCCGATTTCGGCGGCGAGGTGGAGCGCGTGCTTAAGATGGTAAACGGAGTTCTGCTCCTTGTGGACGCCTTTGAGGGCCCCATGCCACAGACCCGTTTTGTTTTAAACAAGGCTCTGCAGCTCGGGCTCAAGGTAATGGTGGTTATAAACAAGATGGACAGACCCGACCAACGCGCCGAGGCGGTTGCAGACGAGGTGCTTGATCTTTTCATCGAGCTTGGCGCCGACGACTCTCAGCTTGACTGTCCCTTTATCTACGCATCGGCCCGCTCGGGCATTGCCACGCTTGACGAGTTTGATCCCAACGGCGATATGACTCAGCTCTTTGACGCCATTTTAAAATACATCCCCGCTCCCGAGGGCGAGCCCGAGGCTCCCGCTCAGGTGCTTATATCCACCATCGACTATAACGAATACGTCGGAAGAATAGGTATCGGCAAGGTGGAAAGGGGTACAATAAGAACAGGTCAGGATACTGTGGTGTGCAATTATCTCGATCCTGATATGCACAAGCGCGTGCGCATAAACACACTTGCCGCCTTTGACGGACTTAAGCGTGTAAACGTGCAAAGCGCCAGCTACGGTGATATAGTTGCAATAAGCGGCATCGAGGACATCAACATTGGTGATACCATCTGCGCCTCCGAGCTTGCAGAGCCCCTGCCCTTTGTTAAGATAAGCGAGCCCACGGTTGCCATGACCTTCTCGGTAAACGACTCCCCCTTTGCGGGCAAGGAGGGTAAGTATCTTACAAGCCGTCATTTGCGCGCACGTCTTTACCGCGAGCTTCAGACCGATGTTTCCCTTCGCGTGGAGGACACCGAAAGCGCCGACGCCTTCCGCGTTTCGGGCAGAGGCGAGCTTCATCTGTCGGTTTTAATTGAAAACATGCGCCGTCAGGGCTACGAGCTTCAGGTATCCAAGCCCGAGGTTCTCTATAAAACCATTGACGGGGTCAGATGCGAGCCCATGGAGAAGGTATTCATTGACGTTCCCGAGGCATATATGGGCACGGTAATAGAGCGTCTGGGAAGCCGCAAGGGCGAGCTTGTAAACATGCACGCCTTAAGCGAGGCCACCATGCGACTTGAGTTTTCCATCCCCTCACGCGGTCTTTTCGGATATCGCTCCGCATTCCTTACCGACACCCGCGGCGAAGGAGTTATGAACACCGTATTTGATTGCTATGCCCCCTACAAGGGTGACATTCCCTCCCGCAGTAACGGCTCTCTTATCGCCTTTGAGACCGGCGAGGCATGTGCCTACGGCATCTTCCAATCTCAGGATCGCGGCCGTATGTTCGTAGTGCCCGCACAGCCCGTATACATGGGCATGATCGTTGGAGAGTGCTCCCGCGCAGAAGATATCGAGGTAAACGTATGCAAGAAAAAGCACCTTACCAACTCCCGAAGCGCAGGCACCGACGAGGCACTCCGCCTTGTTCCCCCCATCAGGATGAGTCTTGAGCAGGCGCTTGATTACATCTCCGAGGACGAGCTTGCCGAGATCACTCCCGCAAGCATAAGGATCCGTAAGAAGATACTTGACTCCACCCAACGCTACCGCGCCGCGCGCAACAACGCAAGAAATAATTAAGCAGCTCCTGTTCCATGCGCATTTGAGACAAATAGGGTATATTGGCTTGGTACATATCAACATTTTAATTTTGGAGATAAGTATATGAACAAGGAAAGCAAAAGGCTCATTACCGTAATATTTGCACTTGCCGTTGCGCTAATGCTCTTTTCACGGCTTTTGGACAACTGGCTGGTGCCCACCCTTCAGGCAGGTCTTGCCGCTATAGGGCCGTTTCTGCTCGGGTTCGTCATAGCCTATCTGCTGCGGTTTGCGGTAAATCCTCTCCAGAGGCTCCTTAAGCGCATCACCAAGGCAAAGGGTGAGGCAAAATGGGCGCGAACCCTTGCTATAGTGATATCGGTCACCCTGTTTGTGGGTATCATAATTGCTCTTTGCGTAATAGTATTCCCTCAGCTTTACCAGAATATCGTACGTCTTGTGCAGGCTCTGCCCGGATATCTTGAGGATATATATTCCTTTATCAAGGATACTGCAGACAGACTGAGCATCGTCATACCGGAAAATTCAAGCGAGATGTTGCTTGGGCTTAAGCAATCCCTTATTGATTTTATAAACAATAACTCCGCGGATATAATCACCTATGCGGGCAATCTGCTGCTGAGCATAGGCAGTGCGGTGTTTGATTTCTTCATTGCCATGGTGGTTGCGATATATCTGCTTGCAGACTCCTCGCGCTATAAGCACCTTACAAAGCGTGCAATGCGCAGTATAATGCCAAACGACAAAAGCTATGCAAATCTGCTTGATTTTGTCCGTGAGGCAGACCTTGTGATGGGAAGGTACGTAAGCGGCAAGCTGCTGCAGACCCTTTTGCTCACCCTTGCGGCGTGCATCGGCTTTGCAATTGCGGGAATGGATTATTTCCTGCTTCTGGGCGTGTTAGTGGGCATTTTGAACCTTGTTCCCTATATCGGCCCATGGATAGCCGCCGTCCCCGCGGTGGTGCTTGCCCTTTTGGAAAGCCCGGTTACCGCGCTGTGGGTAATAATCATCCTGGTCGCACTTCAGCTTCTTGACAACTTCCTGCTCGGGCCCTATATCCTTGGAGAAAAGCTAAAGATAAGCCCGCTTTGGATATTTGTGGGCATAATAGTGGGCGGTGCAATGTTCGGTCTGCCCGGTATGCTTTTAGGCGCTCCCGCCGTGGCGATATTGAGCGGTCTTGTGGAGAAATTCATTGAATACCGTGAAAAAAGCAAGGCAAGGGCAACAGAGGACGAAAAAGCCGACGCGCAGGAGCAATAAAACAGTACAGATCAAAAAAATTTTTACAATATTTTTATATAAAAGAGGAAAGAAAATGGCTAAAGAATTATCTAAAAGTATAACCTCAATACAACCCAGCGCCACCCTGGCAATAGATGCAAAGGCAAAGGCGCTCAAGGCCGCAGGCAGCGACGTTGTGGGCTTCGGCGCAGGCGAGCCCGACTTTGACACCCCCGCGCACATCATAGATGCCGCCATAGAGGCAATGAAGCAGGGCAAGACCAGATACACTCCCGCCTCGGGAACCCTGGAGCTTCGCAAGGCGATATGCGCAAAGCTCAAAAGGGACAACGGCCTTACATACGAGCCTGCACAGATAGTTGTAAGCAACGGCGCAAAGCATTCTTTATTTAACGCACTCAGCGCCATATGCAATCCCGGCGACGAGGTAATACTCCCCGCACCCTATTGGGTAAGCTACTATGAGCTTATAAAGATGACAGGCGCCACCCCTGTGCTTGTCACCACCACCAAGGAAAGTGAGTTCCTTGCCACGGTTTCTCAGCTTCAGGCGGCAACCACCGATAAGACCAAGGCCATTATACTTAACTCCCCCTGCAATCCCACGGGAGCAGTTTACTCCAAGGAGCAGCTTAGGGAAATTGCCGACTATGCGGTAAAGAACGACATCTACGTCATAAGCGACGAGATATACGAGTCTCTTGTATACGGCTCCGCCACCCACACCTCCATTGCATCCTTTAACGACGCCATTAAGGACCTTACCATCGTGGTAAACGGCTTAAGCAAGGCATATGCAATGACGGGCTGGCGTATCGGCTACACCGCGAGCAACGCGGCAATTGCCAAGGCAATGGGCAACCTGCAGTCCCACGCCACCAGCAACCCCAACTCCATCGCTCAGGCAGCAAGTATAGCGGCTCTTGAGGGAGATCAGACTCCTATGCTTGAGATGGTCAAGGAGTTCTCCAAGCGCAAGGATTATATGATGCAGCGTGTAGAGGCCATAAGCGGCATAAGCGCACCCACTCCCAAGGGCGCCTTCTACGTCTTTGCCGACATCTCGGAGCTTTTCGGTAAGAAATGCGACGGTAAGGAGATCACCTGCGCAATGGATTTTGCGGACATGCTTCTTGAAAAGCACAACACCGCAGTGGTCCCCGGCGAGGCATTCGGCGATAAGCGCTACATCCGCCTTGCATACGCCACAAGCATTGAAAGCATCCGCAAGGGAATGGATCGCATCGAGGCCTTCGTAGCCTCCCTTGTATGATAAGTCGCAAGCAAGCGACCTCAATACCCTTACTTATAAGGAGGATATTATGATAAAGTTAACAGAACGCTCCAACCGTTTGGAGCAAACTACATACCACTATCAGCTTCAGGACGTAGCAGAGCCTCAGCTCTACCGCGACCTGTTTGATTACGATTCGGTACCCAAGGTCACCTTCAACCATAGAAACGTGCCCATGTACACCCCCGATGAGCTTTGGATAACCGACACCACCTTCCGTGACGGTCAGCAATCCCGCTCCCCCTTTACCGCAGAGCAGATAGCACATCTTTTCTCCCTTCTTCACAAGCTTGGCGGCCCCAAGGGCATCATCCGCCAGGCAGAGTTCTTCCTCTATAGCGAGAAGGACCGCAATGCCGTGGAGCTTTGCCGTAAGTTAGGGTACGATTTTCCTCAGATAACAAGCTGGATAAGGGCAAATCCCAAGGATTTCGAGCTTGTTAAGCAGATGGAGATAAAGGAGACAGGTATTTTGGTATCCTGCTCGGACTATCACATCTTCAAAAAGATGAATCTTACCCGCAAGCAGGCAATGGATAAGTACCTTACCATAGTACGCGCCGCCCTTGAGCAGGGCATTGTTCCGAGATGTCACTTTGAGGATATCACCCGCGCCGACTTCTACGGCTTTGTGGTACCCTTTGCAAGCGAGCTTATGAAGCTTTCCCGCCAGAGCGGTATTCCGATAAAGATCCGCGCCTGCGATACTCTCGGCTACGGCGTTTCCTACCCCGGAAGCACCCTTCCCCGAAGCGTTCAGGGTATCATCTACGGCCTTAACACCCTTGCCGAGGTGCCCAGCTCTCAGCTTGAGTGGCACGGTCACAATGACTTCTACAAGGCGGTATCAAACTCCTCCACCGCATGGCTGTACGGCTGCTCGGGCGTAAATTGCTCGCTTCTTGGTATTGGCGAGCGCACGGGCAACACCCCCGTAGAGGCAATGTGCATGGAGTACGCCTCCCTTAGGGGAACCACCGACGGAATGGATCTTTCCGCCATAACCGAGATCGCCGAATATTTCGAGAACACTCTCGATCAGGAGATATCCCCCAGAACTCCCTTTGTCGGACGCTCCTTTAACGCCACCCGCGCGGGCATACACGCCGACGGACTGCTTAAAAACGAGGAGATCTACAACATATTCAACACCGCAAAGCTGCTCAACCGTCCCGCTACCGTGGCGGTGGATGCTCACTCGGGACTTGCAGGCATTGCGTTCTGGATAAACGGATACTATAAGCTCCCC
Organism: Clostridia bacterium; assembly: GCA_017516345.1. Taxonomy (GTDB): domain Bacteria; phylum Bacillota; class Clostridia; order Christensenellales; family QALW01; genus UMGS1338. The sequence continues at coordinate 15,404 of JAFXDC010000004.1, forward strand.
CAGGAAAATGCGATCGACAAGAAGCACCCCATCGTGGCAAAAATGAAGGAGCTTGTCGATGCCGAATATGCAGAGGGCAGAAACACCGTAATGGGAGATTTCGAGCTTGACGAGATGCTTCGCGCCCTCGATCCCGAGACCCACATTATCTTTATGCATCACACCCTTGCAAAAAATGCCGCAAAGCCCGCCCTTTAAGGGTGAGCATCGCCCCTTTTGCCCATGTTTTCTCTCATTATGGCTCCGCAAGAGAGGACAAACAGCTCTGCAAGAGGGAACAACAGGAAAAATTTTTAAACGAATTGAAAATTTTTCAAAATAGGTATTGAAATTTCACTAAAAATGTATTACAATATAGATAGGTAAAAACCAATATTAAAAACCCAGGAGGTACTTAATTATGATCCATGTATTTTGCGGAAAGAAAGGCTCCGGCAAGACCAAGAAAATCATCAACCACGCTAACACCACAGCAGAGCATTGCGACGGCAGTGTTTACTTTATGAACTGTGACAACAGCTATATGTACGAGCTCAACCACAAGGTCCGCTTTATCAATACAAGCGACTACAACGTAGTAGGTGCTTATCTGCTTCTTGGCTTCCTTGACGGTCTGTCCGCTTCCAACTTCGATCTTAAGGTTATTTACATCGACGGCTTCCTTAAGCATATGGACCGCGATATTACTCAGCTTGAGGATCTGTTCACCAAAATGGCAGCCTTCAGCGATAAATACGGCATCGATATTTATCTTTCCATCAGCAAGGATCGCGAGGAGATCCCTCCCTTCATTTGCAACTTTATTGATGACTAAAGCTTAAACTGCAAAAATTCGGAGATACTTTAATGAACTATTCAAGCACAAGGGACGGATCCAAGTCCGTCCCTTCATCGGTATGCCTTCTTAAGGGCATTTCAAGCGACGGAGGACTTTTCGTTCCTCAGTCCTTCCCTCAGCTCTCTCTTGCGCAGATAGCATCCCTTGCGGATCTTTCCTACAGCGAGCGAGCATACGAGATACTTTCCCGCTTCCTCACCGATTTCACGGAAGAAGAGATCCTCTCCTGCGTAAATAACGCATATAACAGAGGAAATTTTGACGATCGCAGTAACGCCCCGGTAACAAGGCTTTGCCCCAACGAAAGCGTTCTGGAGCTGTGGCACGGCCCCACCCTTGCCTTTAAGGATATGGCGCTTCAGCTTCTCCCCCATCTTCTTGTTACAGCCAAGCAAAAGCAGGGAATAAGCGACGATATCATGATACTTGTTGCCACCTCGGGAGACACCGGTAAGGCGGCGCTTGAGGGCTTCTGTGACGTTGAGGGTGTACGCATTGCGGTATTCTTCCCCAACGACGGCGTAAGCGTTATGCAAAAGCTTCAGATGGTGACCCAGCGCGGCGACAACGTAACGGTGGGTGCCATAAACGGAAACTTTGACGATGCCCAAACCGCAGTAAAGCGCATTTTTGCTGACAAGTCCTTCAACGATCTTCTTAACGGTCGCGGCGTACGCTTAAGCAGTGCCAACTCCATCAACTGGGGCAGGCTCGTACCTCAGATAGTGTACTATTTCTCCGCCTATGCCGACCTTTACAAGTGCGGCAACATAGAGCTTGGAGACCAGGTCAACTTTGTGGTTCCCACGGGCAACTTCGGAAACATCCTTGCGGGATATTACGCCTGCAAAATGGGACTTCCGGTAAAGAAATTCATCTGTGCATCCAACAGCAACAACGTGCTCACCGACTTTATCAACACCGGCTGCTACAATGCGCGCAGAGAGTTCCACAAGACCATCAGCCCCTCCATGGATATACTTATCTCCAGCAATCTTGAAAGACTCTTGTATCATCTTGCGGACGGCAACTCCGACTATATTGCCTCCATTATGGAAAAGCTCAAGCTTGACGGCAAATACACGGTTACCGACTCCATCCTTGAAAAGCTCAAGGGAAGCTTCTACGGCGGCTTTGCCACCGAGGAGCAGACCAAGGCCACCATTAAGAGCACCTTTGAAAAATACGGCTATATAATGGATACTCACACCGCGGTAGCCCAGAGCGTTTTGGAGCAGTATCGCGCTCAGACCGGAGATGAGACCACCGCCATAGTGGTATCCACCGCAAGCCCCTTCAAGTTCCCCGCAAGCGTAGTAAGCGCCATCGAGCAGTCCGAGCTTGACGACTTTGATGCCGCCATCCGCCTTGAGGAGCTTGGAATAGATCAGCCCGATTCCCTCAAATATCTTCACATGGCACCCGTTCTTCACGAGCTTGTGTGCGAAAAGGATGAGCTTAGCGGCGTTATCTTCGCCTCCCTGTTCGGCTAATAAAAACCACGGCATTGCCTACACGGGAAAGCCCGTGGACGGTAATGCCCTTTGTTTTATCCCTTTTTAAACATACTTACAATTCTTAACGGTAATTTAAGCAATGCTTAAGCGAAAGGATCAATATGAAAAAGCACAGCATCATTTTATGCGCCATAATGGCATTATTACTCATTGCGGGATGTGCCGCAGAGCCCACCACGGTCACCGACATGACGGGCTTTACCTACTCCACCGCAAGTAAGGAGATCACCATCACCGAATATAAGGGAAGCGCTACGACGGCCATCATTCCCGAGATATACAACAGCAATCCCATTGTGGGCTTTGCAAAGGGAGCCTTTAAGGGCAGCACCCTGACTGACGTTACCCTTCCCAAGGGTACCACCAGGGTCACCCCCGACGCCTTTATCGGAAGCAACGTAAAGAGCATAGCCATAAACGGCATTGGCATCAAATTTGCCGCAAGGGACGGCATTCTTTACGATTTCAAGCTGCATACCCTCTTGGTATATCCCCCCAAGAAGGAGGATATCTCCTTAACGGTCGAAGGCACCGTCCACACCATCGGCACCGACGCATTCAAGGAGAACGCTTATCTTCAGAGCTTCACCTTTGACGGTTCAAGCATAGGCGCAAGCGCCTTCTTTAAGGCACAGTCCCTCAAGAGCGTCCATCTTACAGACACCGTCAGCATTGGTCTGCTTGCCTTTGCCTGCACCCCGCTTGAGGAGATAACACTTCCCGAGACCCTGACCTTTATTGATCAGACCGCCCTTGCAGAGTGCCCCTCGCTTAAGAAGATCACGGTCAAGAAGGGCAGTTATGCCCACTCCTGGTGCATTGAAAACGGTTTTGAGTCCATTACTGTAGCACAATAAACGGCTACTAACAAAACGGAGCTTAAAAATGGTACAAATATACGATCATCAAGCCATAAAAAATAAATATTATCTGCACGTATTTTACGTTGCGCTCATCTGCGCTGTTTTTCTTGCGGGGTTTACAGTCAGCATTATCGTGCCTCAGCAAAAGTGGCTCACCTTGCTTATCGGCATTGTCGGCGCACTTATCTGCTGTAGTGCGGGGATCCTACTGCTTACCAAGCCCGCATCAAAATACCGCCACTCACGCGACATTCACAGCGGACTTACCACCACCGAGACCCTGATCTTTTGCCGCGAGGGGGAGCCTGTAAGCGAGGATTTTTCCCTCTACAACACCCTGTATTTTGTTGGCAAGGACGAAACGGGCAGGGAATACGAGCGCGAGCTGCTTCTGGAGGCAGAATGCCCCTTTACCCAAGGAGAAGCGGTCACGGTGTGCACGTATCGCAACTACATCGCAGCATACAGCAAAAACTAAAGCATAAACGAGGAAAGCAAATGAAAGCAATAGTAACAGTTGTCGGAACCGACAAGGTGGGCATAATTGCCGCCGTATCGGGCTGCTTATCCGACCTTCAAGTAAACATACTGGATATCAGACAGACCACCATGCAGGAATACTTCACCATGATGATGCTTGTGGACACAGCCGCATGCACCGTGGATCTTGCCACCCTGCAAAGTACTCTCTGCGAGCTTGGAAAAAGCATCGGCGAGGACATCAGACTTCAGCACGAGGATATTTTCCATTCCATGCACAGAGTATAAATATCACTTAATAGTATAAAAAACATAAAGGTAGTAAATAATGCTTGATCTATACGAAATAAACGAAACCTTAAGCATGATAAACAATCAGCACCTTGATATCCGCACCATCACCATGGGGATATCTCTGCTTGATTGCGCCGACAGCTCGGTGGAGGCATGCTGCAGAAAAATATACGATAAGATAACCACCAAGGCAAAGCATCTTGTGGAGGTTGGCGAAAGGATAAGCGCCACTTACGGTATTCCGATAGTTAACAAGCGCATTTCGGTCACCCCCATTGCACTTGTTGCCGCTGCCTGCAACACAAGGGATCTCGTGCCCTTTGCTCTTACCCTTGAGCGTGCGGCGTGCGAATGCGGCGTAAACTTTCTTGGTGGCTTTTCCGCCCTTGTGCAAAAGGGCAATACCCCCTCGGATGACGCTTTGATCCGCAGCATCCCCGAGGCGCTTGCGCGTACAAGTCACGTTTGCTCAAGCGTGAACATCGGCTCAACAAAGGCGGGCATCAACATGGATGCGGTGCGCACCATGGGCGAAATAATCAAAAAAACAGCAGACCTCACGGCGGACAACGGCTCGATAGGTTGTGCCAAGCTTGTGGTATTTTGCAATGCCGTGGAGGATAACCCCTTTATGGCGGGTGCGTTCCACGGTGTCGGCGAGGCAGATTGCGTAATAAACGTGGGGGTATCGGGTCCCGGCGTTGTAAAATGCGCGCTTGAGGATATGAAGGATGCCGATCTTGGCGAAATTGCCGAGTGTATCAAGCGTACCGCGTTTAAAATTACAAGAATGGGTCAGCTTGTTGCCACCGAGGCATCAAAGCAGCTGGGGGCACGCTTCGGAATAGTGGATCTGTCCCTTGCACCCACCCCCGAGGTTGGAGATTCGGTTGCATACATTCTTGAGGAGATGGGTCTTTCCTCCGTCGGCTCCTGCGGCACCACCGCGGCGCTTGCTCTGCTTAACGACGCAGTTAAAAAGGGCGGAGTCATGGCAAGCTCCAGGGTGGGCGGCTTAAGCGGAGCTTTCATCCCGGTAAGCGAGGATGCGGGCATGATAGCCGCGGCTCGCTCAGGCGCACTTACCATCGAAAAGCTGGAGGCAATGACCTGCGTTTGCTCTGTAGGTCTTGATATGATCGCCATCCCCGGCGACACCCCCGCCTCCACCATCAGCGGTATTATTGCCGACGAGGCGGCAATCGGAATGGTAAACCAAAAGACCACCGCGGTAAGGGTCATCCCCGTGGTCGGCGGCAAGGTTGGCGACACCGTCTCCTTTGGCGGACTGCTCGGAGAGGCTCCCATCATGCCGGTGAACGGTGCCGATTGCTCCAAGCTTATTTCCCGCGGAGGCATAATTCCCGCACCTCTGCACAGTCTTAAGAACTAATAGTATATAACTCATTGAACTGACAATATTGCATTTAATGCGAAACAAAATAATTAAACGGAGAGATTTATCATGGCTGAATTAAAAAACCGTGAGGACATTCCTCAAAAAGACAAATGGTGTCTTGAGCACATTTTCCCCAACAAGGAGGCGTGGCAGGCAGAGCTGGATGAGCTCATCGCCGACACCCCCTCCATGGAGCAGTACCGTGGCAAGTTAGACAACTATGAGACCGTAAAGGAAATGCTTTACGAGGAGGACCGTCTTAGCCACATGGCAGAGCGCTTGTTCGTTTATGCACGCATGAACAGAGATACAGATAACGCTAATGCTGAGTATAACGACATGGTTGGCAAGGCTATGAACGCCATCATCCGCCTGGAGGAGCTTACAAGCTACATCATGCCGGAGCTCTCCAAGATAGACAGTGCCACCTTGGAAGCGTGGGCACAAAAGGAAGAGATGTATCCCTTTGATTTCTCGCTTAGGGAGATCAGCCGCAACAAGCCCCACGTTTTAAGTGATGCTGAGGAGCGCATTCTTGCTCTTGCAGGCGAGGTTGGCAACTCCTATGATGATATCTTCACCATGCTTTGCGACGTGGATATGACCTTCGCACCCGTAGTCAAGGACGGCGAGGAGCTTCCCATGAGCCACGGCCGCTACGGTCTGTATCTTGAGGATGAAGATCGAGAGGTTCGCAAGCAGGCGTACGTTTCAAACTATGAGGCATACAAAAAGCAGATCAACACTCTTGCCGCCCTGTACAGCTCATCGGTAAAGAAGGACGTTTTCTTTGCTAAGTCCCGCCATTATGATTCGGCTCGCGCCTCCTCCCTCTTTGGTGGTGCCATCCCCGAGGCGGTTTACGACTCCCTTATAAGCGCGGTTCACGACGCACTTCCCGTAATGCACGACTACGTTGCCCTTCGCGCCAAAGCATTGGATCTTCCCGATCTTGCTATGTACGATATGTACGTTCCCATGATAAGCGCCATAGAGAGCAAGACCCCCTTTGAAAAGGGCAAGGAGCTTGTTCTTGAGGCTCTCAAGCCCTTAGGCAGTCAGTACTGCAAGGTGCTTGCAAGCGCGTTTGAGGACGGATGGATCGACATCTACGAGACCAAGGGCAAATCCAGCGGTGCTTACTCCTGGGGCCCCTACGGCACTCATCCCTACGTCCTGCTCAACTATCAGGACCGTCTTGACGATGCCTTTACCCTTGCTCACGAGATGGGTCACGCCATGCATTCCTATCACTCGGATGCCGCACTTCCCTTCTCCAAGGCGGGCTACCGCACCTTCGTTGCAGAGGTAGCTTCCACAGTAAACGAGGTTCTTCTGCTTCACTATCTGCTGGACAATACCGATGATGTCCAAATGAAGAAATATCTGCTGGAGCTTCATCTGGAGCAGTTCCGTACCACGCTTTTCCGTCAGACCATGTTTGCTGAGTTTGAGTATCTTACCCACACTCAGGCAGAGAAGGGGGAAAGCCTCTCCAAGGATTGGCTATGCACCACTTACGCCGATCTTAACAAAAAATACTACGGTGATGCTGTTGATACCGATGAGTACATCTCCTACGAGTGGTCCAGGATCCCCCACTTCTACCGCGCATTCTACGTTTATCAGTATGCAACCGGCTTCAGCGCCGCGGTTGCCATTGCGGGCAAGATCCTTTCCGAGGGTCAGTCTGCTGCCGAGAAATATCTCACCTTCCTCTCAAGCGGCGGTAGCGACCACCCCATCGAGCTTTTAAAGCTTGCAGGCATTGATATGTCCAAGCCCGACACCGTAAAGGCGGCTCTCGACTCCTTTAAGGACACCCTGGAACAGCTCAAAAGCCTTATGTAATGCAAGGACCCAATAAAACAAATTATCCATCAACCGACGGTTGATGGATTTTTTTACCTTCAAGTACGTTTAGCGCGGGCGGCGGAAGTGCGAAGCGCGGAAGTCGCCCGCGTAGGCGGCCGAAGGTCGCCCCAATAGCGCTGTGGGCAAGCCGCTTTCCGCAAGGAAAGGTGGCGCGCCCGCGCGCAAAAATAATACTCTTTCTTCCATTTGCCGTCTTTTTTTGCGGTTTTCTCCCTTAAAATGTCTTTTATATGGCTTATAGTCTTTTATAGCTTTGTTATAATAATTATGATAGTATAACGAACTTTTAATATAAACCTCATTCTTTTTATATTTAACTATTGATTTCAGTCATCAAATTTGATATAATAAGTTAAATATTATTATGGAAGGAAGATAGTATGAAAAAGATCATCACAGCTTGTGCGGCGTGTCTGTTGGCTCTGTCATTATGTGCCTGCTCCACCCCCACAACTACCCCCTCGGGCTCAGGTGATCCCGAACCCACAACAACCCCCGAAAGGACAGAGGTAGTAGATCTGGGCAGTTACGTACAAAAGCCCTCTGTTCGTGACTTTACCTACTCCTGGTGGCCTGACGCCCCCATTATGGATGAAAACCATAATTTCTGCGTTCAAACAGGATACTACGGCATGAGCTTCTCCGCCGCAAACGGTATGCCGGTAAGCTTTGGCTATATTAAAAACGAGTATACTCAGACCCAGGCCTTGTCGCAGAATCAAAGCGTATTAAAGGACCTTCCCAAGCTATCGGTCTCCGCTACCGTAACCACCGATGCCACCTATACCTTCTCGGGTAAGGTCAATAATGCAGAATACAGCACCTCCCCCATCAGAATAATTGAGTCGGGACAGTATATGCAGTCCTTTGAGGCAGGCGCCATGGTATTTAATGACGCAAGCGGCACCGAGAATAAGGACCTTGTAGGTCGCCTTGAGATCAAAGCCACACCCAAGTATTTTGCGCTTAACTATCAGATGTTCTTTAAGGCTAAGGTCGACGGCGTTTCCATCTCCTTCTCCCTTAATCTTACCGATGCAAGCGTTACCATATCAGAGGATAAAAAGGAAGCCATAGTCTCCTACTCGGACGGCACCGGCTTCGGAGTTTATATGCCCGAGGGCTACTTAAAATACGAAAACAACGCCCTCACGTTCGTTGAAGAAGGCATTGACTTTAAAAAGAAAAACAGCACCGACGGTCTGTCTGCAATAATCATCCCCTCCGCCGCACCCTCGCAGGCTGATATCGATTATTACAAGGCCATCACCAAAGTTCAGGTATCGGGCACCACCATTGCTCCTAAGGAGGGCAAGGCCTCCAAGGTCTCCTTTGATTCCGACCGCGGCGTATGGATTTTTGACACCAACGGTATGAGCTCCACCGTAGCTCCTTCGTTTAAGGAAAATGGCAAGGAAAACCCGGTGGACAGAGTATCCTTTACCGTTACCAACGATTCCCCCACCGCAGTTAAGATCCCCCTCTCCTTTAACAAGGACAGAGGCGCCTGCGTTCAGGGCTTCGGTCCCATGATCCGCGATGCCGTAACCGGCGAGCCTATCGGTCTTCAGATGCAGATATCCAAGAACTGGCACCCCTATACGAGCGATCACAGAAACGAGTGGTACTACGGACTTGACGGAAGCTGGTATCATAATATTACTTATCTTGAGGTTCCCGCATACGCAACCGTTACCTATGAATACATGAACGTATTTAACAACTACGGTAACGTTTCGGTTGCAAGCCACGGTCAGCTCTGCCTCATCGGATGGCCCGCATGGTCCACTCACCAGATATGGCACACAAGCACCATCGGCTCTGCGGGTGAGTCCTTCTGCTACGATCCCGACTTCACCTGCGGCTACGGCTTCATAAATGACGTTCGCGGCGTAGGCTTCGACCCCTACAATCGCGGTCAGGAATACGTCTGGGGCTGCAACAACGGCGGCGGCAACTTCATTTGGTACGGTCAGAACGGAACCAATAATTTTGGTGATATCAAGACCGTGGAATACAAGAACATGAAGATATTCTACAAGACCTACGCACCCAACATGGCAGAGGTCATCTTCAGCGGCGTTACTCAGGATGATGCCGTAGAATTCACCTTCACCACCGTTATCGCAAGAACCAACGACGTATCCCGCGCCACCCATACCTTTGAGTATAAGTTTGTCAAGGACGTTACCTTTGAGCGTATGGCGTTCTATCAGCTGGGCGGCGATCGCCATAACAGCGGACGTTGGCACGGTCTGACCATCGGTAACAACGACGGCCCCATTGAGTATGAGATCGACGGCGTTAAGTACGGAGCAGAGGCAGAAATGCCGGTTTACGATACCGCACGCTACATCGGCGACACCGACGAGATGCAGCGCATCGAGGTTCCCGGCGAGGGTCTTTGGGTTGCCTTTACCGATAGCTATCCCAAGGTAAACTCGGACTACTTTGATGCCGAGAACGCCAACAGAATGATCAGCCTGCTTGAGTTTGATGCCACCCTCAACGGCGAGCACTACTCAAAGCCCGCCTTCAACGTTCGCTCCACCGAAATGTTCTGCGGTAATTCCACTTTGGTTGAGCTTTGTCCTCCCGAAAGCGTTGGCAACACCGTCAAGGCAGGAAGCACCGTTAAGGGCGCTGTTGAGTACATCAATCTTCCCCCCATTAAGCGCGCCATCTATGCAAAGAGCGAGATCCTTAACAGCTTCCCCGCCGAAGAATTCGATACCTGGAAGCTTGCCTACCGCTATGCGATGGGTGATAAGACCACCGTTACCGCCACCAAGGGCAGTGTGGTAAGAAATTATCCCATCGCCATTGCCGCTGACGGCAACGAGGGCACTGTAGCCGAGATCACCGTTAAGGGCGGAATAAGCTATTTACCCATCACCTTCCGCGGACTTGACACCTACAAGGGCTACAAGCTCGAGAAACAGAACGGAAGCGCTTGGGAGGTCATCGATCAATCCAACGTCGGCAACGACTTCTGGCAGACCTATTACGATCCCGAGACCGACTCCTACGAGATCACCTACAACGTAGAGCATAACGGCGATCCCAATGCCACCTATACCTACCGTCTTGTAAAGACAAGCTGATTAATTCATTGCCCGACCCATTGGGGTCGGGCTTTTTTTATTCTGTTTAGTGCTTCATGAAATAAAAAAGCCGCATTTCTCGCTTTCCATGCGCGGGATAGCAAATACGCAAAAGGACAAATACCCCCCTTACCATCTTTATTTTGCGACACTCCAAGGACGGAAGCGCGCCCTAGGCGAAGCCTATGCGCTTGCGCAAAGGCGC
>JAFXDC010000017.1 GCA_017516345.1 Clostridia bacterium
GAGGCTGAAAATGGCAGCCAAATCTTTGGCGGTAGGGCGAGTTTGCAAGTGTCAAATGTTTCGGTGGGCTTTCAGCCCTGCCAGTAACAGCGGCTTATAGCCGCAGAGCAAACCACCGGCTTTGCCGGTGGTCATGATTATTGGTTTTCTTGCTCTGCGCCCTCGGTGAGCTCGTTGGGGAAAAGAATTATTTCCTTTTTCCTTTTAACGGCGTAATTAAGGGCGATGGAGGTGCCGCTTCTGCGCGCGCTTGGCGCGCTTGAGGGATGATGATAAAAAATACAGATATCGCTTGAGTCTATCATCACCTGATTCCGCTGAACGTAGGCGGCTCTGCCCGGATGTACTCTGTCGGGGTAGTAGGAGTGGTCGTAAAGGGTGAGAAGATAGGACGTATATTCATCATCTATATATTGATATTCCGCCCGCACGTAGACCCGCTTTATGTGTGGGTGCTTTTGCTTTAAGCGGGTGACAAGCTCAAGGCAGAGATCGTCAAACCTGCTTTTGCTCCCGAAGAGAAAGGTGTCCACGCCACGCTCGGTTATAAGGGCCTCTATCCTTTTTGTAAGCATGGTTATAAGCTCGTCCGTCGGGGTCATATTCTTATTGCCGATAAAGCAACATACGTTGGGTGCCATTTTTTATTCCTCCTAAGTAAATGATATTTTAATTATTATACAATATTACTGATTTAAAGTAAATGAACATTTACTTTATAAAAGTTATAAAATGCCTCATTTTCAGATAAAATATAGCTGTAAAGAAAAGAGGCAACGAAATGAACACGGAATTTCCTGAAAAATATATAAGAATGGGTTTGAAAATTGCCTATTACAGAAAAATGGCGGGTTATACGCAGGAGACCTTTGCGGAATTGATCGACAAGAGCGTGAATTTTGTCGGTCAGGTCGAGGGCACCGGCACCGTGCGCGGGGTATCCCTTGAGACACTGTTCAAGATGGCGCAGGTGTTGAACGTGGCTCCGTCAAAGCTTTTGGAGGATGATTAAATAAGCGGCTCTGCTTTTAAATAAGCGGAGCTGTTTTTTTATGCGATAATGATGAGAAATCAGCAATAATTTATTAATAATAAGTTGACAAAAATCATAAAAGTATATAAAATTAGCGTAGGCTAACTTCTGAAGGAGAGACGAAATGACGCTTGATAAGGTTTTGATAGGAAAGACCGTGACCGTGATAAAGCTTTACGGTGACGGTGCGATAAGACGAAGGATAATGGACATGGGCATCACCAAGGGGACCAAGGTGACGGTGCGCAAGTATGCGCCGCTTGGAGATCCGATAGAGCTGACCGTGCGTGGGTACGAGCTGTCCCTGCGCAAGGAGGATGCGGCAAAGATAGAGGTCGAGTAACGGGAGGGAAGTAACATGAGCATAACGATAGCCCTTGCGGGCAACCCAAACTGCGGCAAGACCACGCTTTTTAACGCCCTTACGGGGTCAAACCAGTTCGTTGGAAACTGGCCCGGGGTCACGGTGGAGAAGAAGGAAGGGAAATTAAGGGGCAGAGAGGACGTAACGGTTACCGATCTTCCCGGCATATACTCCCTTTCGCCGTATACTCCCGAGGAGGTAGTGGCCAGGAATTATCTGATAAACGACCGCCCCGATGTGATAATCAACATTGTGGACGGAACCAATATAGAGAGAAATCTGTATCTTACCACCCAGATAATGGAGACGGGGATCCCCATGATAATAGCCATCAATATGATGGACGTGGTGCGCAAGAACGGGGATAAAATTGACACTGTTGAGCTGAGCAAAAGGCTTGGGTGTGCGGTGGTGGAGATATCGGCACTAAAGGGTGACGGCATAAACGAGGCGATAGCCGCCGCGGAGAGTGCGGCAAAAAGCGGGAGCCTTCCGCCCACGGTATTTTTCTCGGGTGCGGTGGAGCATGCGCTTGCCCACATCGAGGAGGCCACCCTTCACGAAATGGAGCCCAGCCGCCAACGTTGGTATTCGGTAAAGCTCTTTGAGCGTGACGAGCGCGTGCTTGCCGAGCTTGGCATAGAGCCGCGCACCTGGGAGCACATAAAGCAGGACATCATCCAGGCGGAGAGGCTGCTTGACGACGATTCGGAGAGCATCATAATTAACGAAAGATATAACTACGTTACAAGGATGCTGGAGAGCTGCTATAAAAGGAAGAATAAGGGCGGACTTACGGTATCGGACAAGATAGACCGAATAGTGACCAATCGTTTTGCCGCTTTGCCGATATTTGCCATTATAATGTTTCTTGTTTATTACATATCGGTAACCACGGTGGGAACCTGGGCGACCGACTTTATGAACGAGGGGCTTTTTGGCGAGGGCTTCAGCATCTTCGGGCATTGGGTGGACGGCATTCCGACCCTTGTGCAGAACGGCCTTGTGGCGCTCGGCACTCCCGAGTGGCTCAACAGCTTGCTTGTGGATGGCATAATTGGGGGCGTAGGCGCGGTGCTTGGCTTTGTGCCTCAGCTTCTGGTGCTGTTTTTGCTCCTTGGCTTCCTTGAGGCGTGCGGATACATGTCCCGCGTTGCCTTTGTAATGGACAGAATATTCCGCAAGTTCGGCTTGTCGGGCAAGTCCTTTATCCCTCTGCTTGTGGGAACGGGCTGCAGTGTGCCCGGAATAATGGCAAGCCGCACGATAGAGAATCAGCGTGACCGCAGAATGACGGTAATGACCACCTCCTTTATCCCCTGCGGGGCAAAGCTTCCCATAATCGCCATGATATCGGGTGCTCTCTTTGGGGGAGACGCGGGCTGGTGGGTGGCTCCCGTATGCTACTTTATGGGTATTGCCGCGGTGGTGATAAGCGGCATCATGCTTAAAAAGACCAAAATGTTTCAGGGCGACCCTGCTCCGTTTGTAATGGAGCTTCCGGCTTACCATATGCCCACCTTGACAAATCTTTTGAGAGGAATGTGGGACCGCGGCTGGTCGTTTATCAAGAAGGCGGGCACCATAATACTGCTTTCCACCATAGTGATATGGCTTGGCACCTCTCTTGGCGTTGCTGACGGCGTGTTCGGGCTTTACCTTGAGATGCCCGAGGGCGGACAGAGCCTGCTTGATATGATGGGAAGCGCCATTGCGTGGCTCTTTGCACCTCTTGGCTTTGGTAACCCCACGGCGGCGGTTGCCACCATTATGGGACTTATCGCAAAGGAAGAGGTGGTGGCGGTGTTCGGAGTTACCGAGTTTACGGGACTTGGACAGCTGGGCGGCTTCTCCTTCCTTGCCTTCAACCTGCTTTGCGCCCCCTGCTTTGCGGCAATGGGTGCCATAAGGAGAGAGATGAACAGTGCCAAATGGACGGCGTTTGCAATTGCATATCAGTGTATGCTTGCATACGGGGTGTCCCTTGTGATATACCAGGTGGGCTCTGCGATAAACGGAAGCGCTGACGCCCTTGGTCTGATAGCCGCCATCGCGGTGGTGATATTCGCTCTGTTTATGCTTATCCGTCCCGATAAGCTGAGCAAGAGGGTGAAGAGGTAAAAACGGAGGTGCTTTGATGCCTGAATGGCTGGGGGAGAACCCCACTGCAACCATTATAATACTGATAGGGCTCGTGATATTTATCGGCCTGCTTGTGGCTTCCCTTTTCAAAAGGAGGGTGTGCTCCTGCGGATGCGAGGGATGTGCGAAAAGGGATGATGCCGCGTCGGGAGGCAAGAGTGCCTGCCGTGAGTGCGGCGTAAGGAATTGTGCCGGCAGATGCTCAAGCGGGTGCGCACAGGCAAATGATCAAGCAAAGGACAAAAAAATGAGCTTTAAGTAATTCTTAAAATACGAGAAAAAGCACCCGTTGGGGTGCTTTTTTGTGAATGTCAACAGTATAAATCCACGATAAATAGGTTTATTTTGTAATGCTGATTTGGTATAATAATTTTAAGGATAAAACGCCATAAGCATAACATGGCAAGCGAGAAAGGGAGAGAATATGAAAAAAGCATCAAAAGCCGTAATGATACTGTGTCTTGTAGGACTGCTTATCACGGTAAGCGCATGCGCCCCTCAGGTGCAGCACACCGCAACACCCGACGCCTCCACAGAGGCACCCACAGAAGCGCCCACAGAAGTGCCCACAGAGGCACCCGACACCAAGCATCGTATAATCATGATGTCGGACCTGCATTTGTGCCACTTAAGCTGGAACGGACACACCTCTGAGTACAGAATGGAAAAAATGGTAAAGGATCTTAACGCCTACAACAAGGAAAATCCCTATTCCAACATTCTTTTCATGGGAGATTATTCCCTTGATTTCTGGCAGCACGGTGAGAAGGGCTCCTGGATAAACCAAGGGGTAAGCAACACAAAAAATCTTATCGAGGGCTATTTTAAGGACCTTGACTGTCAGGATTATCTGATGATCCCGGGCAATCACGAGCAATATTCCAACGAGAAGTGGAAGGAGATCACGGGCAACGACAGACAGACCTATACCGTGATCGGCGGATGGCTGTTTATTTTGCTTGATACCTTTAATAAGAATCTTGATCCCACCACTCACTCTGACGGCACCTACAGCGGCGCTGACGTTGAGTACATAAAGACGGTCATGGCGGAGAACCCCGACATGCCTGTAATTATTGCGGCGCATCACATAAACAAGGAAAAGGAAAGCGATGAGTTCAGAGAGCTTGTGGCAAATGATGAGAGGATAGTTTGTCTCTTTTCGGGACACGAGCATCACAACCGCAACGTGAAGTTAGACAGAAGATGGGGAGGCAAGATGCTGTTCCACTTCGGAAACTATGCTTACACCAAGAACGTGACGGTCAAGGAGTGCATGTGGGGCTGGAGAAGCCTTGTCTTTGACAACAACGGCATCACCGTGGAGTATTACACTCCCCAAAGCACCATTACGGTGGACGGCGGGGAATACACCAACGAGGCGGGCGTGGTAAGCAGCACGTATCTGGAAAATCCTCTTGCAAAATAAATATCACCCAAATAAATATCACCCCAAAAGCGCGCTTAGTAAAAGCGCGCTTTTGGTTTATTTATTATCGGTTCCCTTTTAGCGGACCGACCGTTGCGATCGGGGTCTATAGCTTGGAATCGGTATAATTATTATACTATAGCTTATTTCAAGGTCAATACATGCGCACCAAGGTGAAAAAATTTCTGTCCGATATGCGATACCACTTTTCAAACAGCGGTTTTTAAGGTACAATATCAACGAAAGGGAATGGTATATGAGGATAGGCAATCTTACTTTAAAAAACAACGTCTTTCTCGCGCCCATGGCGGGAGTGACCGACAGTCCGTTCCGCGACCAATGCATTGCCATGGGTGCGGGGCTCGTTTACAGTGAAATGGTAAGCGCCAAGGGGCTTGCATACAGAAACGCCAATACACGTCAGCTTCTTATAAGTCGCTCGGACGCTCCGTGCGCGGTACAGCTTTTCGGGAGCGATCCCGAGGTAATGGCTCAGCAGGCGGCATCGGGGGAGCTGGACGGCTTTGCTCTTATTGATATCAACATGGGTTGCCCCGCACGGAAGATCACGGGCAATTGCGAGGGCAGTGCGCTTATGCTTCGTCCAAGCCTTGCCTATAGAATAATGGAGCAGGTGGCGTCTGCCGCTAAGGTGCCTGTTACGGTAAAGATACGTGCCGGTTATGACGAGGATCATAAAAACGCCGTTGAGATGGCGCAGCTTGCACAAAGGGCGGGCATAAGTGCGGTGACGGTACACGGGCGCACCAAGGAGCAGGGCTACAGAGGGGTGGCGGACAGAGAGATGATCGCTCTGGTTGCCAAAAGCGTGGACATTCCCGTAATAGGCAACGGTGATATCGTGGACGGAAAAAGTGCGCTTGATATGCTTGAGCGTGGTTGCGCGGGGATCATGGTGGGCAGAGCCGCCCAGGGAAATCCGTGGATATTTGCCGAGATACTTGCTTATCTTGAGGGCAGACCCTATACGCCGCCCACGCTTGAGGAGAAAAAGGCGGTGATCATGCAGCATGCCACCGAGCTTGTTGCGCTTAAAGGGGACATTGCCATGCGTCAGATGCGTCGCCACGTTTGCTCCTACACTCGCGGAATGCGGGGCGCCGCGGCGTTCAGAGGCAGTATCAATGCCCTTAATACCCTTGACGACCTCAGGCTTTTGCTTGAAAAGCTTTGATAAATTATAAAAGGAAGTATGCATTATGCAGGTTAAAAGATTGCTTCATAATACCGTAGTGGTTGATTGCAAGGTGGGATGCGTGGTTTTCGACCCGTATCTTATACCGCCCGATACCCATCTTAAGGCGGATTATATTTTTATTACTCATTCGCATTACGACCACTTCAGCCCCGAGGATATACTAAAAATTTCGGGAGAAGACACTAAAATGGTTTGCCCCAAGGGCATGGAGACCGACGTTCTGCCCGTGGTGGAGCAGATAGAGGGGCTTAAAATAACCCGCGTAGCGGCATATAATATAGGTAAGCAGTTCCACAAGCCCGAGCACGGAGGGCTTGGATATATAATTGATGACGGCACAGCCTCCCTTTACGTTGCGGGGGATACCGACTTTATCCCCGAGATGAGGGAGATAAGGTGCGACATCTGTGCGCTTCCCATAGGGGGCACTTATACCATGGATGCACGCGAGGCGGCAATGGCGGCAAATGCCATAAGACCAAAGCAGGTAATTCCCACCCATTACGGGGATATTCCCTCGGTTGCGGATGCTCAGGCGGTCGGGGAGCTTAAGTCCTTGCTTGACCCCGCCATAGAATGCATAGTGTTTTAAAACACAAACGGCTCCGCACGGCAACCTGCGATAAAGCAGGTCTGCTTGCGCGGGGAAATTTAATATAAAAACCAAGCAAAATGCCGTGCATAAAAATGCACGGCGAAAAAGCCATTAAAAAAGCAGTAAAAAAGTGAAAAAAAAGCGCGAAAAAGCATCAAAAAACAGGTGTTTTTTCGCGCTGTTTTATTTTGTCTCGGATTTTTGCATAATTATTGATCAAAATGCATAATTATAAGCGGTATTTTGATGATGGAATATAAGAATGGTGATGAAAAAGTGATTTTGTAAAAAATACCGGTGGGGGGTATTGACATGGGTATATTCGCCATGATATAATGCAGACAGAGACAAAAAATGGAAGGAGGTATTGCATGGTCTGAGGATCATAATAAAAGGTCTCTAAAAAATTAAAAACGAAAGGTGATAATCATGAAAAGAAACGTATTAGAATTTATTACTCGCTTTGTCAGTACATTATTAGTTACAGCAATGTTACTAGCTTTAATGCCTGCAATTTCGTTTGCAAATGAGACAGATCAGAACAGTAAAATAATAATCAGCGAGGATACGTCGTTAAGGAGTGAATTTTCCAAGCATTTTTTGATGTCGGACGGTTCATATATGGCGATAGCGTATCCTGAGGCTGTACATGAAAAAATAGACGGAGAATGGCAGGAGATAGACAATACCCTGTCAATTGCCGCAGGAACATATACAAGCGCAAGTGAAAGCTTTCCGGTAAGCTTTTCATCGGCTAATAATGAGCAGATGGTAAGCATAGAAAGCAAGGGCAAGCAGCTTGCGTGGTCGCTTAAGGCTATCGCGGACGATATGATAATATCGGGATCTAAAAACGCGGAAATAGCGGTTAGTGACAGAGCTTCTTTTTCCATGGAAAATGCGGAAAAAGCAGTAAGTGCAATTGAATATTCCGAAGCATTCGGCAGAATACAGAATATTTCGGTAAATTATACTGTAATGCATAACAAGCTGGAAGAGGATATAATCATTAAAGAGCCCGGCAGTGTGGACTCCTTCCGCATGGTAATGGACGCAGCGGATATGACTGCAGTAGTAAATAAAGATAACAGCATTTCGTTTTTTGACGGAGATACAAAGGTATTCAACATAAGTCCGCCATATATGTGCGATGCGGCAGACAACGTGCTTAACGACTTTACCGTGGAGATCACACAGCAGGATGGCAAGCTGTGGATAGATTATATTCCCGCATACGGTTGGCTTGATTCGCAGGACAGAGTGTATCCGATATTGTTTGACCCCGCTATAACCACCACGGAATATCAGTCGGGTATAATAGATACCTACGTAGCCGAAGGCGATACCGCAGTACATTCAAGCGAGCAAAAAATATACGCAGGAATCAAAAGCGGAAAAATTCACAGAAGCTATATAAAGATAACCGCGTTACCAACTATACCCGAAAGTATGCCCATAACAGGCGTAGAGCTTGTGCTTCGCAACACCAACGGCTCAAGCACGGGTCGCACGTTTGGGGTATATAAGGTAACCTCTGCTTGGAATCCAAGCACCATTACATATGCAAATCAGCCCGGAATAGGTGCAATGCTTGCAACCGATGCGTTTGACGCAAATGACCTTGTAAATACTTTCTCTTTAACAAGCGAGATCAATTCCTTTTATCCGGAGCATTTTTCCGGTACAAATTTCGGATATATGGTCCGTTACGTTGACGAGAGCAAAACAAATCCGGATTATAATGCATTTTACAGCACGGAGCATGGTACAAAATCCAGCCGTCCGTATATAAGAATATATTACAGTTATTTCAAGCCTACCTGTTTAAGCAATAACGCAGTGTATACTTTGCAGAATGCGGGAAGCTCCAAATATTTGTCGGTGTACGGTGGCACGGACGCGAACGGTACCAACGTTTGTCAGTTAACAAAGGATAATACAACAAAACAACAATTCAGAATACAAACCACGGACAGCGGTGCTTGTGTTATAAGAGCAAACTGTAGTTCAAACGGAACAAACCGAGTGCTTGATATTGTAAAAAGTAACGGTTACGTTGTTAGCGGCTGTAACGTACAGATATATACCAACGTAGATGCAATAGCGCAGGAATGGGTAATAATACCGGTTGGCTTGGGTTTTAGAATATCTCCGAGAACGAATATGTCCCTCGCGCTGGCTACATATGGAACGGCAAACGGGACGGCATCGGGTACAACGTCCACCTCTGCGGGCAATGTGTATTTAACCCAATATACCGGCAATCCCGAACAGCATTGGTTTATATATGACGCTGACGGAAATAGAGTCAGCTCGGAAGATCAGGAATTTGAAAATGATGATTATTACTTAAACAATATCGGTTCCGGAAAATTCTTGAAGAGAAACGTAAGCAATGCCTATGCAGCGTCGGGAACAGTAAGCTCTATGGGTAGCGTATCAAAATGGAAAATAACAAGAACACAGGGCGACAATTACGTCATTCGTAATATTGATGACGCAACAAAATATCTTGCGGCTACTCCGGGAACAATGAACCCTGACGTAAGCATACAAACGGTGACGGGTACTGTACCAAATAGTTGTCTGTGGGCTATATACTATGCAAATAACGGAGTTGTTATTTGTAACGTAGGAACGGGTTGGTATTTGTGTGAGAGCCTTGGCGATATTATTGCAATGCCGTATTCAAGTGCAGCAAGCATGAATATGTATTGGAGATGCGTGCCTGTTAGTGATTACGGCTCGTCGTCAAGCAACAGCATGCGAGAGCTAACATCGGCATTTACCATAGATGCATTGTCACTTGACGTTGGACAAACAAAACAACCGGTTATTAATAAAACTCCAATAGGAACAAATGTTGTTTGGGCGGAACCAAGTGACTTTACATTTGAAGCAAGTCCGAGCGGCATAGTAAGCATCAATAATGAAACCGGTAGTATTACAGGGCTGAACTCGGGAACGGCAACAATTACCGCGACACATAAGGTAACCGGAAGAAGTAAAGTATTCAATGCATATATAGTACCGGATTTTTTTGATTATTTATTAGAACGTGGAGATATTACGCCATCTGATATTCAATATACCGACGACGGATTTTACATTTGCACAAAATCAATAGCAGATATTTTAAACAAGAATGGTGTTTATAATACAGTAAGTATGCAGCCATATGTAGGTGGCATACAGGGATTCTTCGACGATTGGTATGTATATTGTGTAGATGTCGATGATTCATCAGTATATGGTCTTTATAAGATGAGGGAAGAGGAAAATGATCATGATTATGAAGCCGAACATACATTTGATGGCGATGCTGCAGGTGTTTCTGTTTCGTTTATTTCATTTGATACAACAAGCATGACTAATTATTTAGATGCGCCGTCTACACAGTCCCAAGCATTATTGGAAAATACGATACGAATATGCTGTGAGCCTAGCAGAGGAGGGGTGCATAATACCCAATTAAGAGAATACTTTATTGATGCACAAAATGATGGTTCGTATCTTATTGCTGAAAATTATATTGATTTTATAGCCAAATTACATAGTACGACCAACTCTATTGAAGCCACGTCGGAATATAATAAAATATTAGAGGCTATAGATGATATAAATGATATAATTTTTGATGTGGAAAGCGAAGATATACAGGTTGCGTTGCAAGCAAGACTTGATAGTTTAATACGTGTTCCTAATGCGCTTGTAGAAATTAACGAGAATGCCGGATATGATGTTTTTGAGAACAACAGAATAGTTTTTAATAATGTTACAAACTTGACATATTATGAACAATGTGCGATTTTAGCTATGCATACCGGTTGTGTTAATTATTTTTCATTTGCAGCAGAGGTTAAGGTTCATGCTTTATTTTTAGATCTGACCAATTTGCCCGAAGGCACATTTCTGGGGGATGCGTTCGAGTCGTATGAACATGCGTTGATTGCTGATGTTGCTCTAGGCGAAGAAACGGATTCAGGCGGAATAGATTCATTATATTATGATCTTGATGGGTACTTTGTTAATGAGCAGGAAGCATGCCATGGAGACGAATACGGAGGGTAATATATGAAAAAAGCGTTTACAATGATTTTGCTTATAATAGCATCGTTTGCTGTTATTGTTGGAGTGAGGTCGTTTAGGGATTGTCATGCATACAGCATAAAGTACAATGATAAATGGATAATTGGCAAGACCGAGCAGCAGATCGAGCAGCGTTACGGCAGGCTTGAAAGATCGGAATACGGCACACCGGGATACGATCTTCCGAGCGGTGATTTTTATATAATTGAATTTAACTCTGAGGGGTATGCCGTGAGAGTTTATAAGGGCATTAGGTGAGGAGTGAGCATGGAAAAGAAGAAAAGAACCGTATTGTTCAGCGTACTTGGCGGTATATGCTTATCTCGAGGAATAGACTGGAGCTATATGCTTGTGACCGGACAGCTTAATACATTTTTTGAACAAACATTTTCCTCTGATAATTGGGTGAAGGTGGCATTTAACGTGTGCTTGGCAGTATATGCGTGGCTTTGCCCACTTGCGCTTGGTATAATTTTCGGTGTGATGGGATATAAACGGTTAAGGGAAACCCTGCATACTGTTTTAAGGTTTGGGTCGTTGTATTTGGGGTCGTGCGCCATTGCCTATTTGGTGGAAACCGTACTTCATTATGCATTTATGTATAAATTCTACGGCTTGTTTAATTTAGTATTTTATTAAGTTATTGTTATGACAATTCCCGAGCAGGAATGGGGAGAATAAGTAAATAAGAGAAACGGCCATCGCAAAAGCGGTGGCCGTTCTTACATAATTTTTATGCGAAAAAGCATTAAAAAACAGATGTTTTTTCGCGCGTTTTGTTTTTTGTGTCGAAAATTGCATTATTTGCGGGTGACCTTGGTGCCGTCCTTGGTATCAGGCGGTTATAGCCCATTTGCGTGATAAGGTCGCGCAAGGAGGGATCCCGCCCGATCCTTGCAGCGGCGGGCATTTGAGCTGTAAAAAATCAAGATAATGAAAAAATCTATCAATCATAGATTGAATATTATACAAATATATGATAAAATGAATCAATAAGTGCAAGAATTCTAAAATATAAGGAGATATTATATGAAAAAGATCTTTCTTGTAAGCAACGCACATCTTGACCCTGTATGGCAATGGCAATGGCAGGAGGGTGTTGCCTGTGCAATATCCACCTTCAGGACTGCGGCAGACCTGTGTGAGCAGTTTGAGGATTATATTTTCTGCCATAACGAGGCGGTGCTCTATAAATGGGTGGAGAAATATGAGCCTGCTCTGTTTAAGCGCATCAAGGAGCTTGTAAAAAAAGGAAGGTGGCGCATTATGGGCGGATGGTACCTTCAGCCCGACTGCAACCTTATAAGCGGTGAGTCCTTCGTCCGTCAGATGGAGCAGGGCCGCAGATATTTTAAAAATAATTTCGATTCCGAGCCAAGCGTAGCTCTGAATTTTGATCCCTTCGGTCACTCCAAGGGCATGGTTCAGCTTTTAAGGCTTGCAGGCTTTGACGGATATCTTATTTGTCGCCCCTCTCCGTGGGATCTTGACCTTAAGGGCAACGAGGATTTCACCTGGAACGGCTTTGACGGTACATCCATCAGGGTGCATCGCTCGGATGCCATGTACGGCTCGGGCATGGGGCACGCTGTGGACAAGATAAAGGCGTGCTTTGAGAAAAAGGAGGCCGCCGAGGATGGGGATCAGGTTGATCTGCGTGCCAACGTTGACAGCTCGAATGACCTTGACTACAAGCTTGTGCTTTGGGGTGTTGGTAACCATGGCGGCGGGCCGTCCAGGAAGGATATCAACGATATAAACGCGTTTAAGGCAGACTGCAAGGACGTGGAGATATTGCACTCCTACCCCGAGCAATATTTTTCGGTTGCAAGTGAGCAATTTAAGGCAATAGAGGTAGACACCACCCTTGGAAGATGCCTGCTTGGCACCTACGCAAGTCAGAGCCGTCTTAAGAAAAAGTACCGTAAGGCCGAGAGCGAATATTATTTTACCGAGCGCATATGCTCCGCCGCCGCCCTTGCGGGCAGGATGGAATATCCCGCCGCAGAGCTTGACGCGGCGCTTGAGGATGTCCTGTTTAATCAATTCCACGATATACTTCCCGGCAGCTCCATAGAGGATGCCGTGGAGGATTCCATCGCTCACATAGACAGGGCTGTAAGAAGTCTCTCGGAGCTTTACATCAAGGCTTATTTTGCCCTTTGTGACGGTCTTGAAAGGGTAAAGGACAGAGAATATCCCATAGCGGTGTATAATCCCTACCCATATGCCATTGATACAGATATAACCTGTGAGTTTATGCTCTATTATGAAAACGACGGCAAGGGATGGCAGCTGCCCACCGTGTACGACGGAGAAACGAGGCTTCCGGTCCAGCTTGAAAAGGAGGACAGCAACATTCCCTTTGACTGGCGCAAGCGCATAGTATTCCGCGCGCATCTGGAGCCTATGAGGGTGACCCGCTTCTCCTGCTATACAAACGGCGGAGAGAAGCCGAAAAATCCCGAAATGCCTGCGGACGGCATCATTAAAGCGGGCAAGACCGAGGTGGCCTTTAACAAGCAGGGACTTCTTTGCTCATATAAGGTGGAGGGCAAGGAATATCTTGAGGCTCCCATCGTTTTGCGCGCGTATAAGGATTCGGAGGATTCGTGGGGCTATTTTAACCAACGTATAGATGATCTTCAGGGTGAATTTACAATTGTAAACTTCGTTACGGCATCAAGGCTTGCGGGAGTCAAGGCTAAGGAGCTTAAGCCCTTGCGCATAATTGAAAGCGGTGAGGTGCGAACCGTGGTGGAGGGCATATATGCATACGAGGATTCATGGGCGTGCGTAAGGTATTATATACCCAATCACAGCTCGGATATAGATATCAAGGTGCGCTTATATTGCTCGCACAGGGATACCTGCTATAAGCTTGAGGTGCCCACCAATCTTAAGGATACGAGATTCCGCGGAAGAGTAGCTTGCGGCGTGGAGGATCTTATAAGCGACGGACGCGAGGCGGTGGCGCTGTCATGGATAAGCGTTACCGACAATAAAAGGGCTGTGGTGCTTGCAAACGACGGCTGCTACGGCTGCAGCTGTGACGGTGGCAAGCTTGCGCAGATACTTGTACGCACCTGTGCATACTGCTCGCATCCCGGCGGAGAGTTCTTGGTCCCGCAGGACAGACTTTCTCCCCGTGCCGATATGGGCGAGCATCGCTTAAGCTTTACTCTTAGGGCGTTTGACTGCGCCGATATCGGACAAGAGGCCGACAGAATGGCACAGAGGCTGAATCATCCCCCGTATGCCCTTAACGTATATCCCTCGGGTGAGGGTGAAACGGTGGATACCGTGCTCAGGGTGGACGGAGAGGTGACCCTTATGGCGTTTAAGCCCGCGCTTAACGGCGGATACATTCTGCGCTTGTTTAACCCCTGCGACGGGGCTCGCAGCGCGGTGGTGACCCTGCCCGACTGCAGTAGCGAGGTAAGCTTAAGATCCATGCAGGTCGCGACCTATCTATATAAGGATGCGGCCCTTGAGCAGACCGATCTTATAGACTATTAAAAAACCAATGCGCACCCGCATTAATGGGTGCGCATTTATATTAATGTCTGCCCTTGATGCATCGGAAAATCAACTGCGGTTTGATTTTATCAATAACCTATCCATTGAAGTCAATTTATATTTGTGATATACTGTGCATGATGAGAGCGCTTTCAAATTTCATGATTTAAAAGGAGATCAATATGGGTGTTGAAATGATAGGCAAGCGTATAGCTGCCATGCGCAAGGAGAGGGATATAAAGCAGGAGGAGCTTGCAAGATGCGTTGGGGTAAGCGTGCAGGCGGTTTCCAAATGGGAAAACGGCGGAGTGCCCGACACTGCGCTTTTGCCGTTGATCGCGGACTTTTTTTCGGTGAGCGTGGATTCTCTGTTCGGGCGCAGTATTACCGATTACGGTGACCTGCAATCGGCATTGATGGGACAGGTCGACGATTGCCCGTATGAGCAGAAGATAAAGCGCGTATTTAATTTCTGTTGGGATATGGAACGCGCGCTGATGCCGTGTGACGGCGATAAAAGCAGTATTGAGGAATATGAAAAGAGAATAGATCAAGGAGATCAGCTGTATTCGTCCATAATGACCGATCACGGCTTTACGCGTATGGGCATCGCCAATCGTTTGCAGTATTTTTTGATCGTTCCCGAAGCGGCGGATACAGAGGAGGCATTTTTTAACGGTATTGACTACCCCGAGCTGTTTAATGACCTTTCCGACAAGGAGGTGTTTAATGCCTGCGTTATTTTGCATAAGCGGGCAAATAAAAAGGCATTTACACCTAATTATCTTGTTAAGAATGCGGGCTTGAGCCCCGAAGGCGCGCAGAGGGCGTTGGCAATACTTGCAAAATACGGCATGATATATCCAAAGGAAATAGAGCTTGACGATGAGGTGAAAACCGTGTATCAATTTGAGCCCTCTCCGTCGTTTATAGCCTTGCTGATATTTGCTCGGGAGATTATAGATAAGCCTTGCGGATTTTCTTACTATTGTCTAAACAGAAGTAAGCCATATCTTAAATAGGTAGGATATTAAAAGCAAAAAGGACGCGCCACGGCAACCTGCGATAAAGCAGGTCTGCCGAACGATGTTTGCCCTTACGGGCAAGTGATGTCGGCTTCGCCTAATGATGTAGCCTACGGCAATGATATTGTGCCTTCGGCACAGTGGGCAAACATCACATCATTGCGACCAACGGGCGCAACATCATTACGAACGAAGTGAGTAACATCACTTTTGCGTAAGCAAAAACATCACTCCTTTACCACCCAAAAATAAAACATAGTATAACACACTATACCTTGCGGGCAAGGAAGTGTGCAAAAGGGACGAGAAAACCTCGTCCCTTTTGATATTGTTAAAAAACTGCTTTACGGTAGGTGCCCCAATGCACGTCCTTTTGTTGCTTAGATCATTTTTTGTCAAGCTCATACCAGGCGGTTTCTATTTCGGCTCTTAGCCTATCTCCAAGATCCACCGACTTTTCGCTTATTGCGGTTTGGGCATCCACCACGGAGAGGATCTTAAACACCACCTCGGTGCGCTTCCAGGGCACAAAAGCATTTTTGCTGATGGATTCGGGATTATACAGCACCGAGGAGACTATCGGCACCTTGGCCTTTTGGGCTATCTGCAATGCGCCGTTTTTGAAGGGGAGAAGGCCGCCGTTGCGGTTTCTCGTGCCCTCGGGATAGATTCCGATGCACACCACGTCCCTTTTTATAAGATCCACAGCCTTAAGTATGGTGCGGAGGGCGTTGCGGGGGTTATCCCGATCGATACACAAATAACAGCACTTATGCATGAATGCCCCCGCAATGGGAATGCGCTGATTTTCCGGCTTGCTGATGAATGCCAGCTCGTGCTTGCGCAGAGCCCACATCTGAATAAAGGGATCAAATGCCGAGCGGTGATTGCTTATAAGCAGCCATCTGCCCTCCGGAACCATTTCAAGGCCCTCCACCTTGATGTGCACGTTGCAAAGGTCCAGCACCATCTTCATGGAATACACCGTGATGAACCTGAAGAAACGGTTATTGGAGGCTTGATCCTTGGATTTATCAACGAAAAGGGAGATAATAAAAAGAATGAAGAAGTGAAGGATGATGAGTCCCAGGGAGTAGCCGATGAGCATTGGGAGGGTCCAGAGCCATTCAAGACCGTTAAAGCAGGAGCACAGCGCGGTCGCTACGGTTGCCGCTGCGCCGAGCAGAACATAAAACAAAAGCATATTTTACCGCCTTTCGTGCGGCAAGCGCCGCAAGTGATATATCGGGATGAAAAACGTGTCGGATCCATTGTATATAAGCGTTTTTCGACGGTTCCGACGTTTCTTATTATAATATAAGCAGTATCGAGCATGAAAATTATATTGCAACTGTCTTTAAAAGTCAAATATAAGCTTAAAAAAAGTGAAGATATGACAAAATGACGGATACAACACCAGAGTCGGGGAGAACGGGCACAATCTTTCCGGCGGGGAACGCCAGCGCGTAGCGATAGCCCGCGCCATACTCAACGACCCTAAGATACTTATACTTGACGAGGCCACCAGCGCGCTGGATACCGAGACCGAGTATCAGATACAGGAGGCCCTTGCAAGGCTGATAAAGGGAAGGACGACCTTTGCCATTGCTCACCGTCTTTCCACGCTGAGAGGGGCGGACAGGATAGTGGTTATTGATAAGCATACCTGTGCGGAGATAGGGTCACACGAGGAGCTTTTACGCAAAAAAGGCATATATTACGGGCTGGTAATGGCGCAGCTGAATATGAGCAGGGTAACAAAGTAGCATAGCGTGGCTGCGGCAGGGTTATCCGCCAAACCCTATGCTGCCGGGCGGCGCGCAGGACGAGATGCCTCTTATATTCGGGTATATGCTTTGGTTTGCAAAGCATTTTGCGGACTGCGGAGCGCCTTTTTACGGCGAGGAGATAAACGGGGCTGCGGCATCGCTGCTCCGGCAGACGCTGTGTCTCAAAGGGGATTCGAAGCCGCGCCTCCGTATGTGCTGTGTCTGAATATTCACGGAGAGCAGGTGAATAAAATTGAAATCAATCCCGAGCCGTCCAAACAGGGCGGGCCGGTTTACACCCATTATTTCTTCTCCGACAGCTGCACGGATGACTTTTTGTCGGCGCATACCGTTGACGCGCAAAAACCGCTGCCTTTAAGCATAACAACCGCTCTGGGCGAAATATCTCACACGCTGTTTACGTTTGATCCGCAGGACTATATCACAGTTCCGCGCTTTGAATTTCCGGCAGGATATGACGGGGTCGGGGTAAGGTTCTGCGGAAACGCCTTTGCGGATATCGCAACCGGGGTATTCTTTGAGAACATGATGCAGATATATCACAAAATAGACGCCGACGGCAAGGTTCACGAGAGCAGCTATATGGCGCCCAGTTGGCGTTATGACGGTTTCGGCACATGGCGGCCGGGAGCAATACCTGATTAAAGCGTGGGAAGATGTGCGGGGGGCGCACATGATATAAGAAAGCCGAAGGACGATATATGATATGCATCCCAAAAGTCGGACACTTTTGGAGGTGCATATTTTTTCTGTCTTAAAGATAATGATACGGATCAGTATGGCTTGAAAAACAGAAAATCGTTAATATAAGAATGACAGGGCGAAAATCGATGGTGTGCCTGATATATGCCGGTCGGGCTGGGCGGGGTTTACAATAATACATTCATACATCGGAGGATCGCTGATAAAGGGTGTCTGGGGCACGGTGAAATTGTGCATCTTGTATATTGTTTTTCCATCTGTACGATGGTAGAATACAGGATACAGAGTGAATTTGGCTGATTTTTATTGAAAGGAAAGCCTTTCAGAGTAAATAAGTCAGCATAAAATGGGTAGAAAGAGAGGAATGGATGTATGAAACGCATGACTGCATTTTTGACGGCGGCGATATTGCTGTTGTCACTTTTGCCGATTGCGGCTTTTGCCGCCGGGCCGTTTGAGCAATGGGACACTACCGGGTGGACAAAAGTGAGCGATGAGGTGTTGGCAAGCGCGGAGGAGAATTCGCTGAATGTGCTTTATTCCAAGGGCGCGGCCGGAGGCAACTGTCTGGAATTTGACTTTCTTATAAAGAATGTAACAGAAGGCCTGGATGGAAACGTAGGTGCTGCCTATAAAACCGGAGGCGACATACAGTATTTTTTTGAATACAATACGGTTTCTAAGCTGGCCAGGATACGGCGGCTGGGCACGGGCATTGACGAGCAGATGGGGGACGAAAAGAGCCTGGAGCTGCCCAAGGACGAATGGCATCACTTTAAGATAGTGTTTGACGTGGGATGCGTGGAGCTGTACATAAACGATGCGCTGGTGGCGGCGGGACGCTATACTGCGGATGATAAAATGACGGGCGGAAGCTGTTATATTCAGACCTATTATACCAACGCGGAGCTGAAAAACATTAAATTCAGCAGGGTCACGCCCACACCCAGCGACAACAAGCAGGAGAGTGCAATGGAATACGATTTTGAGTTCAGAGAGGAATCCTCTACAGAAGGTTTTACTGCGAAAAACGGGAAGATAGGTTATTCCGAAGGCGCATTAAAGTATACGCTGACGGGAGAGGGATACCTTACTTCTCCAGTTATAAAGGCTGCCAAGGGCACCGCATACAGCGCGGAGATGTCGGTTAAAAACACGGTGTTCATGCGCCTGATGAATAATACCGGGGCAGATGAATTCCGGGTGTACTTTATCACTGCGCAGGACGGAACATATAACGAGGAGAAATCCCGCGTTTTTGAAGTCCCGGCGGACGGGAAATGGCATTCGTGTTTCTTCAATTTCTCGGGAATTGCGGGGGCAAAAGGCTATCTGCGCGGGTTCAGAGTTGAGCCGATTGGCGCAGAATCGGGCAGCATAAGCATAAAATCCGTTACCTTTGAAAGGGAGAAGGCTTTTTATGACTATGCGGGAGAAATAATAAGTTGCACGGCAGATAAGAACAATGTGGTGGTACAGGGCCGCGTTGAGGAGCAATATGAGGGCAAGGAGGTACGCCTCTACGAGCTGAAAACGGAAAATTATTCTCAGAGCTTTGAGGGCCTTGAACCCATAGCAAGCGCCAAGGTATCTGACGGTAAGTTTACCATAACGGTTCCGTTTATGGGAGCCAAGGTGAGCAGGCTGTCGTCGCTGTTTATGGCCGAGGTGGACGGGGTCAAGATCTCCGATCGGTTCATGGTGGAAAACTGGCGCGAATTTACGGATAACCCCTATAAGTTTACTCTGCCCGAAATGACGGCGACGGTCACCGACCCGGAATTCGGGGCCGAAGGCGACGCATATACGGACGATACCGAGGCGATCCAGAAGGCTATAGACAAGATATCGGCTTTGGGCGGAGGAACGGTTATCGTGCCCGGAGACGATTCTTATTACGGCAGGCGTTATATCGTAACGAATATTAAGCTTAAGGACAATGTTGAGTTGAGGATAGAAAAGGGGGCGGTGCTGTGGCAGTCTCCCCGCGTTAAGGATTATGCCTATGAGCCCGCCTTCGGGCACGATGTGTCTATTCCGGGAGTCAACTGGACTCATGCGGCTTCCTGCCATAACTATCCGCTGCTTCAGGGAGACAATGTGAAAAACGTCCGTATTACGGGCGGCGGAACCATTAGAAGCCTGGATACCGGCGGCGAGAACCTCGACTCGGTCAACTACATTACCATCTGGACGGGATGCGAGAGCCGTATCCATCTTGTGCCTATCGGTTTTTGGAAGTGCGAGAACGTCGAGATAACCGATGTTGTGCTTGCGCGCACCAATAACTATCATATCAATATGCGCACCTGCAACAAGGTTTATATCGGCAATGTGGAGATGAAGGAGGTAACATGCGCTTCGGGCGACGGTATCTCCGCTACGGTGGGAACCAAGAACATGATGATAGACCGCTGCGTGCTTTATACAAACGATGATGCCGTGACATTGTGCTCCACTTATAACGACCCGCGCGGACTGGTATGGTGGCATGCAAACCCGGACGGCGACAACTGCGTGGAGAACATAGTGGTTGCGCACAGCAACCTGCACGGCGGACACGGAATAACGTTTATTCCGTGGGGAACGGACGCACCTGACCTGTCCAAGCAGGAGATAAAGAATATAGAGGTTTATGACAGCGTTCTGGGCGGCGGAGTTATGTCGGTGGGCTCGTGGCCGGACAATCCCTATTACGGCAAGCAGCCGTTCGACAACAGCGAAACGAATGATTTCTCCCCTGTAAAGGATGTCTATTTGCATGATAATGAATATAAGGGACTGTGCGACCTGGAAGCTCTGAAGGCTACTAATTTCATAACGGATTGCGGCCTGCACAGCGCGGAGAACTTCCTGAACGGGGATTTTGAGAGGAAAAACGGCAAGGAAGGCTGGGTATCCGGACTTACGAACTGGTCGGTTTCGGGCAACCCGGAAGTGGGCGTAACTGAAAAAGACGGAGGTCATGCCGGTTATATTGCCAGCGCGGGACGGATCTTCCAGGGGTTGTATATGAAGCCCGGCAAGCATGTTTTCACCATGGAAGCCACTCTTGAAAGCGGCGCGGGCTTTGTGTTTGTCGAGGCTGCAGGCGGGGAACTGTTCCGTCAGGAGCTCAAGGCCGGGGAGGCTACGAAGATATCGTACGAGTTTTCCAATGTTACGGGCTTTGAAATCAGGCTGGGAGTGGAAATGACGCAGAACGGCCGGATCGTGTTGGACAATGCCAATGTTGATACTCAAAAGCCGGAATATCCTAAGTATTTTACAGAGGACTTCCAGAGGCGCACGGAGCCGACATTTGATTACGAGACATGGAAGCTGGCTTCCCAGGACGGCAATACTTACCTGACTTAGCCGACGGGAGAGGTCGGAATCCACAGTCTTATGATGAACGGCACCTATCGCGACTTTGACCTGAAGTTTGCCATCCGCACCGGTAAGGTGGCATACGGTTCGCAGGGAAACATTGCGGTGTCGGTATGCCGCGCAAATTCCGGAACGCAGTATTATGTTGAGTATGATATGGTGACAAAGGAGTTCTCGGTTCGTAGATTCGCAGGCGGAGAAGAGAGAAAAACGGCGCGCAAAAAGCTGGAGCTCAGCGGCGGCGAGTGGCATACCTTCGGGCTGCGCTCCGGTGAGGGCATACTGGAACTCTATCTCGATGGTCAGCTGATAATGACGGCTAAAGATAAAAAACCGTTGTCGGCGGCAGCTCTGGGCATCTTCAGCTATAATACCGAAGTGGATATAGACTGCATTACGCTGGCAGAGGCGGGCACGCTGGACATGGCCGGCACGATAGATGTCAATGATATTAAATGGAAGCTGGAATTTGATGTTGACGGCGGAGAGCCTGCGCCGGAGGAGCAGTATATCGCAGCCGGGCAGAAGCCTGCACCGGTGGAGAACCCGGTTAAGGAAGGCTTCACGTTTATGGGCTGGGCATATAACGGAACGATAGTTGAGCTCTCAGAGTATGTAATGCCCGAGAAAGATGTCGTTCTGACGGCACAATGGTCCAAGATACAGGGAGAAAAATCCGGGTCGCCGTGGGCAATCATCGGATTGTGCGTCGGAGCGCTGGCACTTGCCGCCTGCGGTATTACAGCGTTTGTAAAGGTAAGGAAAAAGCGCGGGGATCAGAAATAGTCCCGAGCGCTGCGCTGCGATATATCCGTAAAAGCGCAAAGTAATTATCAGAATGATTTAAGCGGCGGAGTCGGAATAACGCCGCTTAAATCATTTCATAATTTTACGGGCGGGAAGGTCTCACAGCCCTGCTGCGTGGTGTGAAAAATAAAAGTTCCAAAAAACCGCAAAAAGTGGTTGACAAAAAGGGTTAAATAAGTATAATTGGAAAAGTCGGCTGAGCGAAGCAAACGATTGAAAAAAATATTAGAAATATTAAAAAAATCGGTTGACAAAAATCGCGAAAGTTGGTATTATAACAAGGCACCCTTGAGGGACGGGATCTTTTAAGGGAAGCATAAGAAGCTCTTTGAAAACTGAACAGTGAAGAAAAACGAGAGGTAAAGAAATTAAGAATTCAATACCACAAAGTAATTCTGATGAGAGACAACAACAATAATAAAAGTCAGCAATGA
>JAFXDC010000018.1 GCA_017516345.1 Clostridia bacterium
GCGCCTTGCGCTTCGCGCAAGCCGTGGCGGCTATCGCCTCGGGCGCGCCTTTGTCCTCGGGGTGGAGTGCAAAGAAAGGGAAAACAAGCGTATTTGTATGTCCCCCGCGTCCGCGGATGGCGTATAAGAGAAGATAGGATATAGAGTGTTTCTATGTTTTTTGGGGTGTCGTGGCGTACCCCTACCGGTACTTGGGGCGTGAGATAAAGAGGAGGGCGGATGGTATTTGTATATTTTAGTGAGGCTTGCGTCTCAAGCTGCGCTACGGGGCGCGAGGTGAGAAAACAAAAGCGTTGGAGTGCAGATCCAACGCTTTTGTTTATATTTTATTTGGAGTACCCGTCGTAGACCTCCTTAAGGCGGTGGGGGTAATCGGTCATTATACCGTCGGCGCCGATGGAGATAAGATGGCGCATATCATCCTCATCGTTCACGGTCCAATAGTGTACCGCGAGGTTATGGCTGTTTGCCTTGGCCACAAACTCCTTGGTGGCAAGGTCGATACCGAATTGCTCCATGGGAAGCTGGAAAACGCACATTTTATCCCCAAAAAGACCGTCGATGCCGAGCAGATGCATGGCGTAGAAGGTTATAGCACCGCCGTATGCGGGGGAAAACATGAAAGTATCGGGCACCTTATCGCTTGCCCGAAGCGCTTTAAACTCATTATAGAGCTCCTCGTGGAAGCTTGCCAGCACCACGCGGTGGAAGGCGTCGTATTTTTCAAGCAGACGAAGGATCTCTGTAAGCGCACGCTTGCCCGTATCCCCCGATTGCTTTATCTCCACGTTTATTCTGCTTTCGGGGAAGGCGACAAGCAGCTCCTCAAGCGTGGTTGCCAAAAAGACCTCCTTATCCCTTGGCTCCACCCCCTCGGGATAGGTGACGTCGGTGGGGTATTTTTCGAGGCCGTCCGCGCCGATAAAGTGCTTGCGCTCGCCGTCAAGCTCATCGTTGTCGTTTGTGGGGTTGGTATAACCGAAATCCACCCTTTGACTTATAAGATCGGAGTAATTCCAATCGGATATCAGGCCGGTGACGTTGGTCTTGCGATCAAGACGCACGTCGTGGGAGAGTATCACCACTCCGTCCTTGGTTATGCTCACGTCGGTCTCCATCATCACGCGGGGATCCACGCTGTAGGCGTTATAAAATGCCTCAAGAGTGTTGTCGGGGAACTCTCTGTTGCCGCCGCCGTGGGCTATAAGGATGGGAAGCTCCTGCTTCATCATGGGGTTTTCCTGCTCGAAATTTCTTGTCGGAGGGATGAGCGCCATTACGGCGTAGGCTATAAGCAGCACCGCAAGCACGGAGGCGGTGACTATAAGTGCTTTTTTCTTTTTCATAATTATCTCCTTAAGGTAAAAAATTTTTATTCAAGGACGGGAAGCTTGACGCTTTTTCGGGGAGTGCCCAAAATGAGATCCCCCCTTGAGGAAAAGCCGACGGGGGATATCCATACGCTTCTGCCGCCCCAGCCGCTTCCCGAGACCAGGTTTGCATGATACACCATATACGGAGAGCCGTCCGCGGCGGTGGTAAAGCTGCAATGCCCAGGGCCAAAGATAGAGTCGGTGCTTTTAAACACGGGGGAGCTTGATTTTTTCCAGCCCTCGGGGGACATGGGGT
This sequence comes from Clostridia bacterium, assembly GCA_017516345.1. Taxonomy (GTDB): domain Bacteria; phylum Bacillota; class Clostridia; order Christensenellales; family QALW01; genus UMGS1338. The sequence continues at coordinate 1,630 of JAFXDC010000018.1, forward strand.
CTCCCATAAGGCGCAAAAGACCCAGACAGTAGTTATCGGTCCAGCTTCCGCTTGCAGAGTACACAAGATATATCTCCCCGTCCCTTTTAAGGATGGCGGGACCCTCGTTTATGGCGCCTCCGCGCCTTTCCCAGTCGTACTCGGGCACCGAGATGCACACCCTTTTGCTTGATATCGTCATGGGGTCGCTCATTTTTGCTATGTAAAGGTTCTGCACCACGTTTTCATCCCCCGGCCATCCCGACCAGATAAAATACATCTGACCGTTATGCTCAAGCACGGTGCCGTCTATCGCCCACTTGTCGCTTCTGTCACTTATCTTGCCAAGCATGGTGTATTTATCCATGGGGTCGGAGCTGTTGCATTTTAAAACGTACATTCTGTGGGTATGATTTGAGCCGTTGTCGGCGGCAACGTAGATGTACCACTCGCCGTTTATCTTGTGAAGCTCGGGCGCCCAGTACTCGTGACTGTAGCTTGTTCCGCTCGGCGGGGTGTACACCCTCTTGCCGCGCACCCTTCCCAAGCTCGCGAGGCTGTCGGTCTTGCCCACGCAAAGAGCGTTTCCCGTGCTGTAGCAGTAGTAGTATAGGTCGCCGTCCCTTATAACGTATGGATCGGCGCCGCTTTTGGCAACGGGATTCTCCACCTGTATTTGCTTAAAGCTCGGAGAGGTGCTCGTGTTAAACTGCGTAGCGTCGGCTTGGGCGCTTGGGCGTGCGCTCTGAGTGCCCGAGGGGGGAGCGACCGAGCAGGCGCAAAGCATCAGACAAATTATCATCACAATAAAAAGCTTCATTTTTGCCTCTTTTTATATTCTTTTGATACAACAAGGAGGGTTCTTGATATTTACCTGTTTATTATACCTTTTGCGCAAAAACAAGTCAATATTTTTGCATGCAGTTCTGTTGACATCGGGATGATTTTTAAGTAAAATATTCTTATAATACGGAAAAATACCTTATATATAATATAAAAAGACGGTAAAGGAGTGGAAAAATGAAGAGGATAAGCAAATGTATTATTGTGCTGTTGCTGACCGTTATTATCTCGGGGTGCGCGCCCACCTCTTCTCCTGCCACGGGCGGTGCCACCGCCCAAGCGCCTACCGTCACGGCCACTTTGAGCACCGCTGTCACCCCCACCGTCACCCCCACCGTCACGGCTGAGTCCAAAGGGGTTGAGAATCTGATAATCATCATAGGTGATGGCATGGGGCAAGCGCACATTTCCGCCGCCCAGCAGGTGTACGGCAGACACTACGGCTTTACCGATTGGGACAGCACCTTAATAAACACCAACGCCATAAACGAGCAGGGGGAGGCGAGCGTGCTTACCGACTCCGCCGCGGCGGCGACCGCCATGGCTACGGGGGTGCTTACCCTGCGACGCAGGGTGGGCATGGACAAGGACGAGACGGTGCTTACCACCTTTCTTGACCTTGCAAGGCAAAAGGGGATGGTTACGGGCATACTTACCACCGAGACCCTGCTTGGCGCCACTCCCGCGGGCTTTTCCGCGCACGTTAAGAATCGCTTTGACCCTCAGGAGGTCTTTGACTCCCAGATAGACTCAGGCGTGGACCTTCTTTGCGGGGCGCCCGACCCAATTTGCGCCGCGAATAGAGAGCAGATACTTCAGGCGGGGTATTATTACTGTGATGATATATCGGGTATCGATGCCGAGCCGTCTAAAAAGCAGTATTGGCAGCTTGATACCCTGAAGACCTCGCCCGAGGTGGAGCCTGTAAGCCTTGCGGAGCTATCCGTTGCGGCGCTTGATCACCTTGATGCCAAGGGGGAGTTTATAATGATAATCGAGCAGGCACACATCGACAAGTTCTGCCATGATAATATCTTTGACAGGACGGTGCACAGCGTGGATATGCTAAACAGCACCGTGGAGCGTGTCATGGAGTGGGTGGGAGAGCGCACCGATACCGCGGTGATGGTGCTTGCCGACCATGAAACGGGGGGTCTGGTGCTTGATCCCGAGGCGGAAAACAGTTATTTCTCGCCCATAACAGGGGAGCAGATAGCCTACGAATATACCTCCACAAATCACACCACCGACGAGGTGAAGCTGTTCTGGCACGGCTTTGAGCCCAATATTGCGGCGCTTCCGTATTTTGGGGAGCGCGATAGGATAAAAAATTCCGACATATTTTATATGGTATGCGAGCTGCTCGAGCTTAAGGCGGGAGCAGAAGGGAAATAATAATGATAATAACAAGGTGAAAGGAGAGCGTTTTGAAAACCAACTTTAACGTAAGCGGGATGACCTGCTCTGCCTGCAGTGCGCGGGTGGAAAAATGCGTGCGCGAGCTCAGCGGCGTACACGAGGTCAGCGTCAATCTGCTTTTAAATTCCATGACCGTGACTCACGATACCGACATCAAGGACATTATAGCCGCCGTGACCAAGGCGGGCTACGGCGCATCGGTAAGGGGAGAGAAGAGGGCACCCGAGCCCGAGGTGAAGGACAACTCCCTCGGAAGGCTTATTGCCAGCATCATACTTCTTGTTATATTGATGTATTTTTCCATGGGAGGCATGCTCGGCTTGCATCCGAGCTTTTTGCAGGGAGCTCAAAACGCCCCCGTGCTTGCGCTTACCCAGCTTTTACTCACCCTGCCCGTGCTATACTTGAACCGAGGATATTTTACCAGGGGATATAAAAATCTCTTCAAGGGAGCGCCCAACATGGACTCCCTTGTGGCAATAGGCTCATCCGCCGCCGTGATATACGGTATATTTGCGCTCTACGCCATGCTTGTGGGGCTTTCAAGCGGAGATCACGAGCTTGTACACAGATATCACATGGATCTTTACTTTGAGTCGGGAGCCATGATAGTTACCCTGGTATCGGTGGGGAAATATCTTGAGGGGCGCTCCAAGGCAAGGACGGGAGATGCCATAAAACGGCTTATGGAGATGTCGCCCGACACCGCCACCGTCATCCGTGAGGGTAAGGAGCTGGAGCTTCCTGTAAGCGAGGTAAAGATAAACGATACCGTAATGGTGCGCCCGGGTGCAAGGGTGCCTGTGGACGGCGTGCTTTTGCAGAGCGGTACCTTTGATGAATCGGCCCTTACCGGAGAGAGCCTTCCGGTGGACAAGGAGGAGGGGGACAGCGTGATGAGCGGCTCGGTGTGCTCGGGCTCTGTGACCCTTCGAGCCACCAAGGTGGGAAGTGACACCACCCTTGCAAGGATAGTGGAGCTTGTTCGCGAGGCAAACTCGGGCAAGGCGCCCATAGCAAGGCTTGCGGACAAGGTTGCGGGGATATTCGTGCCCACCGTGCTTGGGATATCCGCCATCACCTTTATAATATGGATGATAGCCTTGGGTGACCTTGGCCATGCGCTTTCGTGTGCCATTTGCGTGCTTGTGATAAGCTGTCCGTGTGCGCTTGGACTTGCTACGCCCACCGCCATCATGGTGGGAACCGGCAAGGCGGCGCAGATGGGGGTGCTTTTCCGCAGTGCCGAGGCCATACAGACCCTGCACGAGGTCAAATACGTGCTTCTTGACAAGACCGGCACGGTTACCTGGGGCAAGCCGTCGGTGGTGCGGGTGGATACTGCCATTGAGCTTGACCGTTTTCTTACCTTGGCGGCAAGCGCCGAGAATAAGAGCGAGCATCCGCTTGCGCGCTCAATAGTACAATATGCCCTTTCGCGCGGCGTTACCCTTTTAGAGGCAACCGATTTTGTTGCCACCGCGGGCAGAGGAATATCCGCCACGGTGGAGGGAAGAAGAATAATATGCGGAAATCTTTTGTATATGCAGGAAAATGATATCCACCCCGATATCCTTCCCGAAAAGGGAGCCACCCCGCTCTACTTTGCATCGGAGGGCAAGCTTTTGGGATGCATCACCCTTTCAGACAGGATCAAGCCCGACAGCGCGGAGGCGGTAAGGCGGCTTCACAGGATGGGGATCACTACCGTGCTTCTGACGGGAGACAATAGTGATGCCGCAAGCGCCATTGCCGAGCAGGCGGGGATAGACAATTATATCGCTGAGCTTTTACCTCAGGATAAGCAACGGATAATAGCGGAGTATGCTAAAAAGGGCAAGGTCGCCATGGTGGGGGACGGCATAAACGACGCTCCCGCGCTTGCCGGTGCCGATGTAGGTATCGCCATTGGAGCCGGAACCGACATAGCAATAGACAGCGCCGACGTGGTGCTGATGAAAAATCGCCTCTCGGACGTGGCAAATGCCATTGAGCTTTCGAGCGCGGTGATAAAAAATATCAAGCAAAATCTGTTCTGGGCATTCTTTTATAACTCGGTGGGCATACCCGTTGCCGCAGGAGCGCTGTATCCGAGCCTTGGGATATTGCTAAGCCCCATGATAGGAGCGGCGGCAATGAGCCTATCCTCTCTGTTCGTTGTGACAAACGCTCTTCGCTTGCGTCTGTTTAAAAGCAGTGATCACGGCGCTCAGGAGGTGCAAGAGCTTGACGGAGAGAATAAAAATATTATTGAAAATATAATTGATAAAGGAGACAGTAAAATGAAGACAGTAGTTTATATTGAAGGAATGATGTGCACCCATTGCTCGGGCAGAGTGGAAAAGGCTCTGAAGGAAAAGGGCTGGGAGGCCGTTGTTGAGCTTGAGAATAAGCGCGCCGTTATCCAAGGGGACAAGGATGAAGGTGAGATAAGGGCGGTAATAGATGCCGCGGGCTACGAGGTAGTAGGAATAGAAAAAGCATAAAGGAAGGCGCCCTTGGGCGCCTTTTTTATAATTCCTTCGGAATGGATGGACACGCCTACGGCGTGATGCGCCCCTGCGGGGGCGCCCCACCCACCCCCTTGGCGCGCCCGCGCCTCACCTTCGGCATCGGCGCGCTGCGCCTTGCGCTTTCGCGCAAGTCGTGGCGGCTTTCACCGCCTCGGGCGCGCCCTTGTCCTCGGGGTGGAGTGCAAAGGAAGTGCGGGATCGCGTATTTGCCTGTTTTCTCCGCGCCCGCGGGCGCATCCTTGCGGATGCACCCGCGCTTACGCTTGCACGCGTGCTTGCGCACTGCTGCAAGCGCTTTCGCTCCTTCGGAGCGAGGGCGCGCGAAGGTTTTTGGGTGGCATATGAGAGAAAAAGGACAGAGGGTATTTGCATGCTTTAGTGTTTCTTGCGTTTGCCGATGGGATGCGCGCCTTGAAACATAAAAAAGCCACCGCTTGCGCGGTGGCTTTTGGAGCTGATCCTACATATTTTCTGCGATATCGCGGGCGACGTGGATGCCGCTTGCCGAGGCGTGGGAAAGGGAGTGGGTTATGCCGCTTCCGTCGCCTATAACGTACAGGCCCTTGTGACGGGATTCGAGGTGGGAATCCACAGCCACCTCCATATTATAGAACTTGACCTCTACGCCGTAAAGAAGAGTATCGTCGTTGGCGGTGCCTGGAGCCACCTTGTCAAGAGCGTAGATCATCTCAATAATACCGTCAAGTATGCGCTTGGGAAGTATCAGGCTCAGGTCGCCGGGTGTGGCGTTGAGGGTGGGTGTGATGAAGGCGTCGCGCATACGCTTTTCTGTAGAGCGACGGCCGCGGATAAGATCTCCGAAGCGCTGAACGATGACCCCGCCGCCCAGCATATTACTAAGGCGGGCGATGGATTCGCCGTAGCCGTTGGAATCCTTGAAGGGCTCGGAGAAATGCTTGGCAACAAGCAGTGCGAAGTTGGTGTTTTCGGTCTGCTTGGACTTATCCTCATAGCTGTGACCGTTTACGGTGATTATGCCGTTGGTGTTTTCGTTTACCACGGCGCCGCGGGGGTTCATGCAGAAGGTGCGCACCTTATCCCCGTATTTTTGCGTGCGGTAGACGATCTTGCTTTCGTAAAGCTCATCGGTGATGTGGGCAAATACGCTTGCAGGGAGCTCCACGCGCACGCCGATATCCACACGGTTGGAGCTGGTGGGAATATCAAGCTCGCGGCAGACCTGCTCCATCCACTTACTGCCTATTCTGCCCACGCTTATGATGCATTTTTTGCACGAATAGCTTGCGTCCTTGCAGCGGACCTCGTAGGTGCCGTCCTCAAGAGCGGCGACAGAGGAGATGGGGGAATTAAAGAAGAAGGTCACCTTATCCTTTAAAAATTCGTAAAGATTGCCCAGCACCACGTAGTTTTTGTCGGTACCCAGGTGGCGCACCGAGGCATCCAGCAGGTGAAGATCGTTTTGTATGCACTCTGTCTTAAAGCGGGTACCCGCGGTGGAATACAGCCTTGTGCCCTCGCCGCCGTAGGCGAGATTGATGTTATCCACGTATTTCATCAGCTCCAGAGCGTGAGCCTTGCCGATATACTCGTATAGGGTACCGCCGAAATCGTTGGTGATATTATATTTTCCGTCGGAAAAGGCGCCCGCGCCGCCAAAGCCGCTCATAATAGAGCAGTTTTTACAGCTTATGCAGGACTTTATCTTATCTCCGTCGATGGGACAGCGACGCTTGCTGAGCTCGTTGCCCGCTTCAAAGACCGCAACCTTAAGGGAGGGCTTTTTTTGTGCAAGCTCGTATGCGGCAAATATTCCGCCCGGGCCCGCACCGATTATGATAACGTCAAAATTCATTTAAATGGCTCCTTTAAAACCGCATTTGCGGCTTATACTTTGTTCAAACAATACAATAATAACATAAATGCCTCAAAAAGTAAATACGTATTTTAAATGTGCTCCGCCCCGAAGCCTTTGCGATGATGCTTTAAAAAAGTGTTGACACAGATGTACTTTCTGTGTTAATATAAGCTCGTAAGCAGTTAGTACAGACCAAACAGATATTTATGTAAGAAGGTTATTATTACGGAATCGCTTAAGAAAACCTTGCTTTTCAGTAAAATGATGCAGGGGTATGATGCAAGCGGATTGACGGTGGAGAATAGGTCAGACATCGTGCTATTATCAATGGACTGCGGGAGAGACCTTTAACGGAGAAAATTTATAATAATTTTAAAAGGAGTATGTATGGAAAAAGAAGAGAAGAAGCGTACTTTCGGCATAAGGTATGGTCATATTATTGCGATAGGTAGTATATTAACCATATTATTAATATACAGCTTTACTCAATTTATAAATTATGAGACTTCGGGAGTTTATGAGTGTAAATCTTTTTCGGAAAGCATGGAGCGGGAGCTGAAACAGTTTTATTCTATTCCCGATTATGTTGATGTAGAATTTATATGCCATTCTGAGTGTTTTTTTGCTGCTGATGAGATAAGTAATTATGTGATGTTTTATATAAATGAAGAGAATTATCATTTATTAAAAGCATACATATTGAACTACGAGGATTCAGGTATGCGCGTTAGTTTTGAATCAACAAAATACGATTATGATTGGCTCGCTACGATAAATAACGTCGATTACGGATTTAAAAGCAGCATCGTCAATGCAGATGGTTCGTATGACATAACGGTATATGAGGACATTTACAATGATGACGGCGACATGATCGTTATTATTGAGAAAGAAGGCAAACGGTTTGGTTTGGGATGGCAGAATAGAACAGATAAACGCTCTGTATACCACCTGATTGGATATGAAGTATAACGAGGTGTAAAAATGGACGGTATAAAAATAAGAAGGATATTATTTTGGGCGTTGGTTATATTGTCGTGTATCGTGTTGTTGTTTTGGATATGCTTAGGAGCCGCACAAGCAGCTAATGCCGGTGTTAGTAGATATTACAGTAAAGCTGTTTCGCGGGATGATTATTCAAGTATTCTCGAGGATTTTAAAATTTCAGGATTGTCAATTGATAAGATAAGCAGTATAGATATTATTGCGTCAAATAAAGGCGAAGCACAGTTGACTGTTGATACGATCCAGAACATTGATCTGAATACAATAAAGGGATTGTATCGGGAGATCACAGAGAATTATCAAAATGTAAAGATCTTGGAGGTCGATGGCGTTAAAGCCAAAGACCACAAGCTGATATGGAGGATTGCAAGTAATGAGGTAAGGCTTAACGTTTATAAGCGGTTACACGGTCATTATAAGATAACGATACGCCTGCCGTTGGATCGGTTCGATTTTGCCGGATTCGGCGGTATAAGCGTAGATGGCTTTGAGGCTGTCAAGGCGTGGGGTACCAAGATAGAGTATTCAGAAATACAATAATACAATATAAGATCATCAAAAGCCGCCTGCTTGGGCGGCTTTTTGTGTTTGGCTGCAAGAAGACCTGTCGATCCTTCGGGTGATACTCAAACAGGCAGGCGATGCAATGCGCCTTAGGCAGAGAGGTCCTCGGCTGATCTTTTGCATACAAAAGCCGCGCGTCAGAGGCGTGGCTTTATAGGGTTAGCGGCTTGTTGTATAGGGTGATTAAAAAAGCAAACGGGAAAGCCTGCATTTTAAGGCGTTCCCGTCTATTTTAATTATTTATCAGCCTTTATATCGGCAAGATCATATCAGCTTTTATATCGGCAAGATCAATCCTTACAGCTTGGGGCAAGGTCTATGTTAAACAGCTGCCACGGATTTTCGGTCTGAGGGTGACAGAGGAAGGTGCGCTTATCCTTGGCGATGGGGTGGATAAAGGAAAGTCCTACCGCCCAAAGAGCGAGCTGCTGACCGCGCTTGTTGACGCTTGCGCCGTAGCGCTGATCCCCCCAAAGCGGGCATCCCAGATGGGCCATTTGCACCCTGATCTGATGTGCTCTGCCGGTCTGAAGATGGATCTGCACAAGGGAGAGGCTCTTTTCGCCGCTTGTGACGGTCTGAAGCACCTTATAGTCAAGCTCTGCTTTTTTAGCCCCCTCGGTGGACTGCGGAACCACCGAGACCGTGTTGGTCTTTTCGTCCTTTACCAGCCAGTTTACAAGGCTTCCCTCCTTATTGCGCGGACAGCCGCGTACAACGGCGTAGTAGGTGCGCTTTACCTCGTGGTCGCGTATCTGCTTGCTTAAGCGCTCGGCACTTTTGCTGTTGCGGGCAAAGACTACAAGTCCGCCCGCGGGACGGTCCAGCCTGTGGACCATACCGATGAATGCCTCGCCGGGCTTATTGTATTTTTCCTTTATGTATTGCTTTACCATGCCCAGAAGATCGGCATCCTTGCTGGAGTCGGGCGCAACGGGCACGTTGCAGGGCTTTACCACCACTACTATGGAGTTGTCCTCGTAAATTACGTTTAGCATGATTTTTTACCGCCTTATTGAAAAAAAGGTTGATTTTTTGCTTGATTTTTGCTTGATTTTCGGGTGTTTTTGTGGCTTTTTCGGGTGTTTTTGGGGTTGATTTTTTACTTCAGAACAAACCTTCCCGAAGCGCCGCAGGGGAGCACGATGCCGCCGCGGGTGACGGGGAGTGCTACCTCGTCTGCCTCGACGCGGCCGCCGAAGCGGGATGCAATGACCTTGGTGAGAATGTTTTTAAGCACGATGGGCTGAAGTCCCGTGGTGTAGCTGTTGATGAGCACGAACAGAGGCTTGTCCGAGAGCACCTGAGAGCACAGGGAAACAAAGCCGTAAAGCTCGTCCTCCAGCTTCCACACCTCGCCGCCCGGGCCGCGCCCGTAGCTTGGGGGATCCATTATGATGGCGTCGTATTTGTTGCCGCGGCGTATCTCGCGGTTGACGAACTTAACGCAATCGTCCACTATATAGCGCACAGGCCTTTCGCGAAGACCGGAAAGGGACATATTCTCCTTGCACTGGGCAACCATATTTTTAGCCGCGTCCACGTGACATACCGATGCCCCCGCCGCCGCGCAGGCAACCGTAGCGCCACCCGTGTAGCCAAAGAGGTTGAGCACCTTGATATCGCGTCCTGCGTTTCTGATCAGCTCCATCATCCACGCCCAGTTTGCCGCCTGCTCGGGGAAAAGTCCCGTGTGCTTGAAGCCCATGGGCTTTATCATAAAGGTGAGCTCGCGCCAGGACACCGTCCAGCTTTCGGGGAGCTTACTGTAATACTCCCACGCGCCGCCGCCGGTATTGGAGCGGGAATATTTTGCATCCGGCTTCATTTTTTGAGAGGAATAGTCCCAAATTGCCTGCGGATCGGGGCGCAGAAGGTAGATATCCCCCCAACGCTCGTATTTCATTCCCTGACCGCAGTCTATGCATTCGTAGTCCTTCCAATCTTGAGCCAGATACAAAATTTTCACCTCGTTTTGTCTTTATTGATGCTTTATGTCAAATATTGTCGACCGTTACTCTGATCATGCCTTTTTGACCGACAGAGTGCACTTTTTGCCGTTGATGTCCCACTCCTTGGCGTTGTCCGCGGGCGCGCCGAAGAGCACCTCGTCCGCCTGAGCACCCGCGCCTATCTGTGCGGCGCCGTCCTTGGCGGCATCCAGCAGCTCGCCCTCTGCGGTAACGGTGAGGATGATGTGGTCGGTTACCTCAAGTCCGATATCCTTACGCATGGTCTGTACCTTGCTGATGATCTCGCGAACGTAGCCCTCGCGTCTGAGCTCGTCGGTGATCTGCACGTCAAGAATAACCACTATCTTGCCGTCGGATTCTGCAACGAAGCCCTCGCGGTTGGTGCTGGAGATCAAAAGATCGGACTCGAAAAGCTCTATCTCGGTGCCGTCGATAACCGTCCTGTACGCCTCGCCCTTCTTGACGGTGGCTACCACGCTTGCGGCATCGCAATCCTTAAGGAACTGACCGATCCTGCCCAGCAGCTTACCGTACTTGGGTCCAAGGGTACGCATCTGAGGCTTTAAGACGTAGTTGGTGTACTCGCCCGCGTCGGAGAGGAACTCCACGCTCTTGATGTTGAGCTCGTCGGCAATGAGGTCGTTAAACTCTGCGGGGAGAATGCGCTCACTGCGGATAAGCAGGGTCTTAAGGGGCTGACGGTTCTTGATGTTTGCCCCTGCGCGGCAAGCTCTGCCAAGAACCACTGCCTCAAGCAGAAGCTCCATGTTATCCTCAAGAGCCTTGTCGATAAGGGAGGGATCGCACTCGGGGAAGGTGCAAAGGTGCACGCTTTCGGGGGCGGTTGCATCCACGTTGCAAACAAGGTTCTGATACAGCTCCTCCGCCATGAAGGGCACGAAGGGTGCACTTATCTTGGCGAGGGTGGTGAGCACGGTGTAAAGGGTCATATAAGCGTTGATCTTATCCTGAGTCATCTCGCTGCCCCAATAGCGCTCGCGGCAACGGCGAACGTACCAGTTGGAGAGCTCGTCAACGAAGGCCTGCATTGCGCGGGCGGGCTCGGTGATGACGTAATTTGCAAGAGATTTATCAACGTAATCCACCAGGGAGTTAAGCTTGGAGAGTATCCACTTATCCATAAGCGAGAGCTTCTCGGGCTCCAGCTTGTATGCGGTGGGATCAAAATTATCAATATTAGCGTAAAGCACGTAGAAGGCGTAGGTATTCCAGAGCGTACCCATAAACTTACGCTGTGCCTCGCTTACCGCCTCGGCGTAGAAGCGGGAGGGGAGCCACGGAGCGCTTGCGGTGTAGAAGTACCAACGTACCGCGTCGGCGCCCTGAACGTCCAGAACGCTGAAGGGATCCACTACGTTGCCCTTGTGCTTGCTCATCTTTACTCCGTCCTTATCGCCAACGTGACCAAGAACTATGCAGTTCTTAAAGGGCGGGCAGTCGAACAGCAGGGTGGAGATGGCAAGCAGGGAGTAGAACCAGCCTCGGGTCTGGTCTATTGCCTCGCTGATGAAATCAGCGGGGAAGTTGTGGCTGAACTTGTCGTGATTCTCAAAGGGATAATGCCACTGTGCAAAGGGCATGGAGCCGCTGTCGAACCAGCAGTCGATGACCTCGGGAGCGCGGTGCATGGTGCCGCCGCACTTTTCGCACTTCATGGTAAGGGGATCAAGATAGGGCTTATGAAGCTCGGTATCAAGGGGTGCGCCGGTGAGCTTATTAAGCTCCTCTCGGCTTCCAACGACGTGGAAGTGGCCGCAATCGCACTCCCAAACGGGGAGAGGAGTACCCCAATAGCGCTCGCGGGAGAGTGCCCAATCGATAACGTTTTCAAGGAAGTTGCCCATTCTGCCCTCCTTGATGGTCTCGGGCATCCAGTTGATCTTACGGTTATTCTCAACCAATTTATCGCGCATGGCGGTCATGCGGATAAACCAGGTGGAGCGTGCATAGTAAAGCAGGGGAGTGTCACATCTCCAGCAGAAGGGATAGCTGTGCTCGTAGGGAAGCTCGGCAAAAAGCAGACCCTTGGCCTTAAGATCCTCAATGATGGGACGGTCGGCATCCTTAACGAACAGACCCTCGTAGGGAGCGGCCTCAGGGATGAATTTACCCTGATTGTCCACCATCTGAACAAAGGGAAGGTCGTTGTCTCTGCCAACGCGGGCGTCATCCTCGCCGAATGCGGGAGCGATGTGAACGATACCGCTACCCGAGTCAAGAGTAACGTAGGAGTCGGCAACAACGTACCAGGCGCGCTTTTTAACGTCCTTGGCAAAATCAAACAGAGGCTCGTAGTCCATTCCGCAAAGCTCGGAGCCCTTTACCTCCTTGACCACCTCGGCGTCCTCGCCAAGCACGCTGAGCAATGCCTTTGCAAGAATGTAGGTCTTGCCCTCATGAGCAGCGTAAACGTAATCCTCTGCGGCGTTAACGCACAGAGCCACGTTGCTGGGCAGGGTCCAGGGGGTGGTGGTCCATGCAAGAAGATACAGGTCCTTCTCGCCCTTTACGGGGAAGGAAACGAAAACGCTGGTCTCCTTAACGTCCTTATAGCCCTGAGCCACCTCGTGAGAGGACAGGGCGGTTCCGCAACGGGGGCAATAGGGCACTACCTTGTGACCCTTATAGAGCAGACCCTTGTCCGCGATGGTCTTAAGCGCCCACCACTCGGACTCGATGTAGTTATCGTTATAGGTGATATAGGGATCCTCCATATCCACCCAATAGCCGACAGAGTCGCTCATTCTCTCCCACTCGGAGGTGTATTTCCAAACGCTCTCCTTACATTTTTCAATGAAGGGTTCGATGCCGTATTCTTCTATCTGAGGCTTGCCGTTGATGCCAAGGAGCTTTTCCACCTCAAGCTCTACGGGCAGACCGTGGGTATCCCAGCCCGCCTTACGCTCGATGTGACAGCCCTTCATGGTCTGATATCGGGGAATGATATCCTTCATAACGCGGGTAAGGATGTGCCCGATGTGGGGCTTGCCGTTGGCGGTGGGGGGACCGTCAAAGAAAACGAAGTCCTTGCCGCCCTCGTTTTTAGCGGTGGATTTCTCGAAGATCTTGTTCTTTTTCCAGAACTCTGTGATGGCGCGCTCGCGATCCACAAAGTTAAGGGAGGTATCAACCTTGTTATGCATAATTCTACCAGCCTTTCATTGATTGGTTTAAAATTTATTTTTAGAAAATAAGCCCCGAGCTCATAAAAAGGGCGCGGGGCACTTTGACCATTAAGAGCTGCGTACGTTCATACGCTCCTGCTGTAATCGGGCAGACCCGTAGCAGACTACTTGCATTTCGCCTGCTCCCTTCACGGGTGATACTATTGTGCGCGTGCATGCCGCATTTCACCAAGACTGCGGCTCTCTTTGATGCGTGGGCGTACAATGCCTGTCCCGATCATAAGGTTTATAAAATATATTGAGGCTTTTATGCCAAAAACGGCAGAAAAAGCGTGAAACACATAGCTTCACACTATATTATATAAAAAGAAGGTGTTTTTGTAAAGGATTATTTTGCAGATGTGAATTTTTGCGGAGATATCGGGCAAAGAGGGCGCGCGAAAGCTTTTGGGTGGTATATAACAGAAGATGGGAGAGGGTATTTGCGTGCTTTAGCGAAGCTTGCGCCGAGGGCGCAAGTGAGGTTGCCTTCGGCAGTGAAGCTTGCTTGGCAAGTGAAGTTTGCGTTTTTTTGTAAAAACGCAAGATGCGCCCCTGCGGGGGTCCCGCCCACCCCTTGGCGCGCCCGCGCGCCTCGTCCTTATGGACATCGGCGCGCTGCGCCTTGCGCTTCGCGCAAGTCGGGGCGGCTTCGCCTCGGGCGCGCTTCTGTCCTCGGGGTGGAGTGCAAAGGAAGGGGGGATCGCGTATTTATCTGTTCCCCCCGCGCCCGCGGGCGCATCCTTGCGGATGCACCCGCGACGCGCTTGCACGCGTGCTTGCGCACACTTCTGCAAGCGCTTTCGCTCCTTCGGAGCGAGGGCGCGTGTTGGTATTTGAGGGGTCAGATAAAAAGAAATGTCCAGAGGGTATTTGCATGCTTTAGTGAAGCTTGCGCCAAGGGCGCAAGTGAAGTTGCCTTCGGCAGTGAAGCTTGCTTGGCAAGTGAAGTTTGCGTTTTTTTCAAAAACGCAAGATGCGCCACGGGGCGCGGGCGCGAGGGCAAAAAAGCCACACGGAGTGTGGCTTTGAGGTATATAACGGGTCGGTTACTGCGCGGGGTTGACCTTATTCATATTGAGCTGAGCCATTACAAGGCCGTAGTAGATGCCCTTTTTGCGAAGCAGCTCCTCGTGAGTGCCCACCTCTGCGCAGGTGTGCTTATCTATTACCACCAGGCGGTCGGCGCCGCGGAGGGTGGAGAGACGGTGGGCTATGGCGAAGGTAGTGCGTCCCTTTATAAGGCGTCCCAGCGCCTCCTGAATCTGATACTCGGTCTCGGTATCAAGGGCGCTTGTTGCCTCGTCAAGAATGAGTATCTTGGGGTCGTTAAGTATTGCGCGGGCAATTGCCACCCTTTGGCGCTCGCCTCCCGAGAGGTTGTGGCCGTTTTCTCCCACCCTTGTGTTGTAGCCGTCGGGGAAGCGCACGATGAAATCGTGGGCGTTTGCAAGCTTTGCGGCAAGCATTACCTCCTCGAGGGTGGCCTCGGGCTTGGAGTAGCGGATATTATCAACTATTGAGCCCGAGAACAGGAAGGGCTCCTGAAGCACCACGCCTATCTGGCGGTGCAGACTTGTTTTGTCGATATCCCTTATATCCACTCCGTCCACAAGAATGCTGCCCTCGTCCACGTCGTACATACGCATAACCAGGTTTATAAGGGTGCTTTTTCCCGCGCCCGATGCGCCTACAAGACCTATCATCTCGCCCTTTTTGACATCAAGAGAGAAATTCTCAAGCACGGGCTCATAGCTTTTATAGCCAAAGCCCACATTCTTAAAGGATACGTTGCCCTCGATGGCGTGCTCTATCGGCTTATCCGCAGAGGGAAGCTCCTCGTGCTCATCAAGAATATCAAAGACGCGCTCGAGGCTGGTGAGCATCTGAACCACCGTGCGGGGGAGGTTGCCCATCCACAAAAGCTGACTGTAGAGCGCCGTAGCAAAGAAGGTAAACATGGACATATCGCCTGCGGTGAAGGTGCCCTCAAGTATGCCGACTCCGCCGTAGAGGGTGATTATCAGGGTGCCTATTGAGAAAAAGAAGCTGAACAGGGGAGTGATGGTGCTCCACGCCTTTTCGTTTCTCTCGCTGAGGCGCGCGATCTCCTCGTTGCCCTTCTCAAAAAGCTCGCTCTCGCGCTGCTCCATGCCGAAGCTCTTTACCACGCGGATGCCCGAGAGCACGTCCTGAAGTCTGCCGTGTACCGCGTCGCTCTTCATCCATTGCTTATGGAATATCCTGCCGAAGAATTTGCGGCTTATAGTGGATATTATAAACACGAAGGGCACAAGGCACACCGACATCAGGGTGAGCTTCCAGTCCATCACCAGCATGGCGATGAGGGAAAACAGCATGGTCAGCAGCTGATTGAACATATTTGCAAAGGTGTTTTGCATAAATGCACGTATCTGATTGGTGTCGTGGGTCATTCTGTTCATAAGAACGCCGGGGGTACGTCTGTTTAAAAAGCTGATGGAAAGCTGCTGTATTTTTATATACATCCTTTCGCGAAGGTCCAGGCTTATGCTGGAGCCAAGCTTTACCGAGACTCGGTTTCTTAGGATGTAGGTCAGGATCATCATGGCTATAAGCACGGCGAGCACGGCTATTATGACCAGTGCGTCTGCTACGGTGGCGCCCTCTCTTCTAAGCACGTTATCTACAAGCTCGCGGTTTACAAAGCCCATGGCTACGTTGAGCAGGCTTGCAAGCAGCATAAGGGATGCCGCGGCGATGAATTGCCACCTGTATGGGGTGATGAGGCGGATGATGCGCCTGAGCATTCTGCCCTTATCTCCGCATTTGGGGCACACCGCGGTGCCGGGCAGAGCCTTGCCGCATTTGGGGCAGATGCGCTCGGTTTCCTCGGAGCGTATCAGGCGGCGATCTCCCTTGATGAGCATGCGTATTCCGCGGGCGACGTAGGCGTATCTTGAGGCGTGATGCATGCTTACCGTGCAGAAGAGGTGCTCTACCGAGTCGGTATCGGTGAGGATAAGCTGAGCGCAATCACTGCTTACAAGGGTGGTGGCGTCGGTTATTTGGGATATTTTTATGCTTTTTATTGCCTTATCATCAAGCAAAAGCACTACGCTTTTAGCGGTGACTGCAAGATATGCCTTGGCAAGCTGCCCCGAGATTATGTCGCAGGGCACGCAATAGCACAGCTCGGAGTCGTCCAGAGTCTTTAGCGCCTCCGCCGATCGGGAAGGCAGGGTAAATAAAAGGTTCAAAATATTTTCTCCTTTGAATGATCGTTTAACTCTGCTCTGCCGTTACAGATACAGATCCAGCATCTTGAGCTCCTTGGCGCTAAGAGCGCTTGTGTCGGGGATCTCGAACCTGTTGGCATCAAGGTCGGAGATGATGATCCTGGTGTCGCTGAGCTTATTTATGCTGTTGCCCCCCATGCGCACCGTGAAGCGGAGCTCCCCGCGGTCGGTCTGCACGTCCCAATAGGAATAGCCGTACTCCTCGCGGATGGAGAGTATTTTTTTGATGATGGGCATAAAGTACATAAGATCAAGCTGATTGCGGATAATGGCCTCCGCTTCCGCGCCAAGATCCCCGATGTTGAGAAGCATGCCTATCTCGCGGCTCTCGTTGCCGCTTCCCTCGCGAAGGGAGATGTATTTATCCGGATCGGTAAAGGGGAAGCAGCGCACGGGGCGTACACGCTTATAAAAGGTGCCGTCCACCGTTGCGGACATGAGCCCGCCCTCGGTGCGCTCCACCGTGGTGTTTTCCTTGGTCAAAAAGCTTATGGAGAACATCTGCTCCACCTTTTGGTTCTGTTGGGCGATTATCTGCTCGTATTCCTTGTTTTCATCCTTAATTTCGGTATTCATTTATATTACCTCTGTCATTATAATGATAATTATTGTTATCGGGGCGGTGCGGCGAAGCGCCGCGAGGACCTTAAGAGTCCTTGGGGGTGTCGCTTATCCCCTTAAGTGCAAGAGCCTTGCTCTGAAGCTGAAGAAGCTTGAAGTATACTCCCTTGGCGCGGGCAAGCTCGGCATGAGTGCCTCGCTCCACCACCTCGCCGTGCTCTATTACCACAAGGCTGTCGGCGGCGCGCAGGGTGGAGAGACGGTGAGCGATGCTGATGGTGGTCCTGCCCACTATAAGCTTGTCTATTGCGTCCTGAATACTGCGCTCGGTCTGGGTGTCCACGCTTGCGGTGGCCTCGTCAAGAATGAGTATCCTGGGATCGGCAAGAATGGCGCGGGCAATGCTTATGCGCTGTCTTTCGCCGCCCGAGAGGGATCTTCCTCCCGCACCTATGACCGTATTATAGCCGTCGGGCATACGCATTATGAACTCGTGCGCGCTTGCGGCCTTGGCGGCGGCAAGTATCTCGGCGCTGGTGGCGTCGGGTCGGGCGTAGGCAATGTTTTGCTCCACCGTGCCCATAAAGATGTAGGTCTCCTGGCTTACCATGGCGATGCTTTTGCGTAAGGAGGCAAAGGTCACGTCCCGAACGTCTATGCCGTCGATGAGTATCCTTCCCTCGTTGCAGTCGTAAAGCCTGGAGATAAGATTTACTATGGTGCTCTTTCCTGCGCCCGAATGTCCCACTATTCCGAGCATGGAGCCGGGCTGTGCCACAAGGGAGACGTTTTTGAGCACCGGCTTGTTGGGCTCGTAGGAGAAGCTTACCCCTTCAAGCTCCACCTTGCCCTTGATATCCTTAAGCTCTATGGCGTTTTCCCTTTCGGTGACCTCGGGAACGGCGTCAAGTATCTCAAAGATGCGCTGTGCGCTGTTCATGGAGTCTGTCCACCAACGCATTGCGTAGCTCATAAAATCAAGAGGATTGCTCAGCCCCGTAACGTATCCGACGAATGTGACCAGCACTCCGTAGGTGATGCCCTGCTCGGGGCCAAGGAGCAATATGGAGCCCACAAGCCATACTGCAAGCTGGGCAAGCTGCTCCACCACCGTGAAGAGGGCAAGGTATTTGTTGTCGAAATCCACAAGATCAAGCTCGGAGCGGCGGACGCGGGAGTTGATCTTATCAAAGCGGGCTATCTCCTCCTGCTCCCTGCCAAATGCCTTTACCACCCTTGCGCCCGTGAGGTTATCGTTTATCCTGGCGTTCATGGAGCGGTTGGCGCGGTGGCGCTTGCCGTAGTAGTGCCAGAGGGTGGGCATCATCATAAAGCCCACGGTAAACAGGGCGGGTATCAGCACAAGAGAGATGAGGGAAAGCTCCCAGGAGATGGTAAACATTATCACCATGGAGCAGATTATATATGCCGCATGGGTAAAGATGTAGGGAAGTCCGTCGATAAAAAAGCCCATTACCTCGTTGGCGTCCCCCGTGATGCGGGTCATAAGTCCGCCCGTCTGACGGCGGGAGAAGAAGGATATGGACAGCCTTCCGAGGGAGTCGAATATAGAGGTCTGGATGCTTTTCATCACCCTTGGGACTACGGACGCCACGGTCCTGCCCTGAATTATGGAAAAGAGGGTCTGCAAAAGCTTGGAGAGCAGAAGGGCGGCGGCAAGTATCCAAAGCGCGGTGACGAATTGACCCGGGATGCCCAGGGATTCAAGGAATGCGCTTGCGGCCTCGTCCTTGGCAAGAACGTTGTCAAAGAGCACGGTACCGCTTATATAGGGAAGCACCAGCGTCATGGCGGTGCCCGCAAGCACGGCAAGCATCATAATGGCGATCCTGCCCTTAAAGGGGGCAAAATACTTAAGCACCCTTAAAAATATTGATTTTTTATCCATGCACCTTGGGCAGATCTTGCGGTCGCGCTCGGGATAGAGCATGCCGCACTTGGGACAGCGAGTCTCCTCCTCGTGAGCGTTAGCGTGAGGGTCGTGCTCGGGACCCTTTGCGCCGTCCGTGTCGTCCTTTTTGGTGGCGCGCTCAAGCTCGCGGCAGAAGTCGGTCATGGGGTGCACATACTGACCCGAAAAAACGCACAAAATGCGCTCTGCATCGTTTACCGTGACTAACAAACAGCCTCCCGAGACCAGGTTTTCCACCTTTGGAGATGAGATATCGGCAAGGCTCAGGCGACGGATAGAGTCCACCACCTCGGGCAGGGTGGCGGCCTTAGCGCGCACACGCTTTTCAAAATAACCGTTATAGGTCTTAACAGAAGAGGTCGTTTTGGAGCTAAGCAGGACAAGCTCGGTGGCGCTGAGCACCAGGTAGGTGTTTGCCGTGGAGTGGCCCGAGCCCTCCAGGGTGCCGTCGCAGGTAAGGTCGGCATATGCCCATGCGACGGGCTCTATTGATTCCTTTTCCAAGGCGCTTAAAATCGCCCTTGGCATTTTTTCCTTCATTGTAGACTGTTAATCCCCGAGGGGATCCTTTCTTTTAGCTTTGGTTTTCCTTGGGATAAAGGGTAGATAAGCAAAAAACTCCTGCCCGATCGGAGCAGGAGTCTGAATACAAAAGCAGATCATCCTTTGCTTGAAAAGGGGCGTAAGGGTATTAAGGTATAGTTGACTGTGTTTTTCATATTAACGCTCCTTTCTTCAAATTTCAAATATAGTATAGCAGATTTGATCGGTAAAATCAATAGCTTTTTAGTTGAAATGATCAATAAAATATAAACCTCTTGTAGAGAGCTCAACCGTCGGTATAGGTATTCTCCGCATCAAGCGGCTCGGTGCTCAGACGGTTGACCGAGACCTCGTATGCCGTGCGCTCCTCCACCGTGCCGTCGGCAAGGCGCTTTTGATAGAGCCTGCTTTGCAGTCTGCCCGAAACCGACATAAAGTCCGAGACCTGCATATCACAGCAGAAGCGGGCGTTTCTGCCCCAACAGATGCAGGGTATGTAGTCGCTTTTGCCGTACGAGCGGTTGATGGCAAGCAGAACGTCGGCTATCTCGCGGGAAAACGGGGTGGTGCGAAAGATGGGGGGCTTGCAGATAAAGCCCTGAAGCAGTACCTCGTTGCGGTCGCAAAGCTCTATCTCCTCGTTTATAGGCTCTATGCTTCGGGCAAAGATCTTTATAACAAGACGGTTTTTGCCCTCAAGGAGCATATTGTAGGAGCGAAGCTGACCCTCTATGCACACCCGACTGCCGCAGGTGACCGAGGAAAGCAGTCGCTTGCTGGCAATGACGGGCAGAGTATCAAGGCTTCCGCTGAGGCGCTCTACGCTTATAAGAAATGAATAAAAATCCTCCGAATAGACAGTGTGGCTGAGCTGAAGAGGGGAGCACACCGTGCCCACGAAGGTTACCTTGTTGTTTATTTCCTTTTTCATGACATATCTTCCTTTAAATGCATTGATATTGAAATATATGAATGCCAAAGGAGGATAATGCATGGATTTTTAACCGTCCGTAAAAAATGATGCCGCTTGCGACGGTGAGCCATACGACGGATAATGAAGGAGGGTGTGTGCGCACGTTGGACGCCCACCCATTCCCTTGGCGCGGGCGCGCCCGCGCGCCTCGCCTTCGGCATCGGCACGCTGCGCCTTGCGCTCTCGCGCAAGGGGGCGGCTATCGCCGCCTCGGGCGCGCTTCTGTCCTCGGGGTGGAGTGCAAAACAAGGGGGTGGTTCGCGTATTTGTCTGTTCCCCCGCGGGGCGCGGGCGCATCCTTGCGGATGCACCCGCGCCGCGCTTGCACGCGTGCTTGCGCACCGCTGCAAGCGCTTTCGCCCCTTTGGGGCGAGGGCGCGCGAAGGTTCTTGGGTGGGATATAAAAGAAGATAGGATATAGGGTATTTGTATGCTTTGGTGAAGCTTGCGTTTTTTCAAAAACGCAAGCTGCGCCACGGGGCGCGGTGTTGCCGTGATGGAAAATATAAAAAGCGCATCGCGTATGCGATGCGCCTTGGGGTTTTTATTCGAGAGTATTTGTTGTGATGAAGTCGCAGCCTGCCTGTAGAGGGATCTGTGCAAGTTCCACCGTGTCGCAGGTCCAGCACCCCACCTTTATTCCCAGGCTGTGGCAATAGTCCACTATCTCCTTATTGGTGTTCCACACCAACATATCTATATCCATTCCCTTGGCGGCGAAGTGGTCGGCATCCTCGGGCTTTACCTCGGAAAGAAGCATCTGCACCTCGGCGCTTGGGAGAAGCTCGCGCACAAGATCGAGGCATTCCTCATAGAAGCTGATGTAGATGATCTTGTCAAGATAATCATATTCCCTGATTATTTCTATTACTTTTTCCACCTGCTCGCGGTTAAACTTACTCTTAAGCTCGAGCACGCACACCTTGCCGTAGCGCTTGCATATCTCCAGATAATCCTCAAGGGTGGGGACTCGCATATCGCGGCGGACTCTGTCCTGACCGTAGCTGATGGGCACCGAGCACAAGGTCTCAAGATCGGACTCCTCAACTAAAATAAGCTTACCGTCGGGGGTATAGAGCTCGTTGTTGTGATGACAAACGAAGTGGCCGTCCCTTGTGAAGCGAAGGTCGGTCTCAATACCGAAATAGGAGCGATTTCCCGCGGCAATAAAGCCCGCGGCGGTGTTCTGGCACTCCATGCCGTTGCCCGCATGGGATACCATCTTGGCGTTTATGGGATTGTCAATTTTAGTAATGTTCATATATCCTCCAAAATATTATAAAGATTAGGCTCTGCGCTTTCTGAAAAGCAACGCAATTGCCACCGAAAGCACCAGAAGCACCCCTGCAAGGGGAGCGATGTATTTTTCCAGCCCGAAGGGAAGCACGATGGTGGGCTTGGGGGTGGGAGCGGGAGTGGTTGAGTCGGGAAGAGCGGAGGCGGTATCATCAGGAAGGCTGTAGTGATGCTGCCGAGCCAGGGTGATGCCCATTGAGTCGGCATAAGAGATCATCTCATCGGTGGCTCTTGCCTCGGCGGGAAGCAGTATTTTGTTTGCACCGCATGAGCTTGCCGCATCCACTGCCTGCTTATCCGGGGAATCGGCAATATACCATTTACCGTAGCAGTCGCCTGCTTTTTCAAGAGCCTCCGTGGATGCCGAGGCAACCACGTAGCGCTTGAGGTTATACTGTGAAGCATATTGATTCAGTGCGCTGCACATCTGAGGGGTCTTGACGTCAAAAACCGGAACAAGAGCGGTGCATTGCTGAAAAACGTCGGAAAAGCCGAAGGATTCCCCGCCTATGGGTATGATGGGATTATCCCTGACCGGAGCAACCGTAAATAAGGCGTAGGAGATGGGACCGCCGTGCTGTGATAGGTTGGCAAGCTTTTTACGGGAATCCACCACCTCTACGTACTCTATATAGGTTGCGGGGCGAGTCGACATAGGCTCCAAGGCGTCTGCATCTGTGCAGAATGAGGTCAAAGCGACTACTATAGCAATGGAGAATATCAAAAAGTGTTTCATTTGGCTTTCCTTTCGGGAGTGGTAACAATAATAACGATGATGATAACGTTGATACAACGGATAGTCATACATAGTTTATTATAACCTTTAACTTGATCAGAGTCAACAGCAGAAACGAAATTATCATGATTTTTGACAAAATTACACGCACATTGTCGTTTTTTTCGCTCGAGCGGCGGAGGAAATTGGGAAGACATATAAAAATTGGGGTTTTTTGTGCGCGGAAGGGATAAAAATCAACATAAAAACAAAAATTAAGTCAAAGCTTGCGTTTTTTCTCTTTATTAATAAGGAGTTATGTGATATAATAAACTTGGAAAAGTATTTTTGCAGAGCCTCACGACAGGCTTTGAGGGAAATCTCGAAAAAATCGGAGATATATATGTTTGGATGGTTTAATTGGTTTAAAGCGGTGGATATCGGAATAGATATGGGCACCTCCAGCGTGCTTATCTACTGCAAGGGCAGAGGTATTGTTTTGCGCGAGCCCGCAGTAGCGGCGGTGGAAAAGGGCACCAACGAGGTCAAGGGCGTGGGCGTTGAGGCTCAGCGTATGCTGGGCAGGACCCCGGGCAATATAATTGCGGTCCGCCCCCTTAAAAACGGAGTGATCTCGGACGACATGGTGACCCTTAAGATGCTTCAGATGTTCATCCTTAAATGGAAGGGCAGAAAAAGCCTTAAGAATGCAAGGGTGATGGTATGCGTGCCCAGCGGAGTCACCGACGTTGAGGAGCGCGCCGTCAAGAAGGTGGCGTACGATCTTGGCGCAAAGGAGGTCTTCGTGCTTGAGGAGCCCCGCGCGGCCGCCATAGGTGCGGGACTTGATATCTCTCAGCCTCGCGGATGCATGGTGGTGGATATCGGAGGCGGTACTACGGATATCGCGGTGATCTCCATGGGAAAATGCGTCATAAGCACCTCGCTGAAGGTGGCGGGGGACAAGATGGACGAGGCGGTGGTGCGCTACATAAAGAAAAAGCATAACCTCCTGATCGGGGAGAGGACGGCGGAGCTTATAAAGATGAATATCGGCACCGCTTACCCAAGGACCGAGACCCTTTATACCAAGGTGAACGGTCGAAATCTGCTTACCGGTCTGCCCAAGACGGTAACCGTGTCAAGCGAGGAGATACGCCAGGCACTAAGCGAGAATCTCAGCGCCCTGACCCAGGGTGTGCACTCGGTTTTGGAAAAGACCCCGCCCGAGCTTGCGGCGGATATATACGTAAACGGCATATGCATGACGGGCGGCGGAAGCCTGCTGTTCGGGCTTGATAAGCTCTTCAGCGAGACCTTCAGGGTAAACTGCTACATATCGGACGACCCGTTAAGCTGTGTGGCGTTGGGTGCGGGGGTATGCCTTGAGCATCTTGCGGCGCCCTCTGCGGATGATATGTTTCTTGACGATATCGTTTAATGCATCTAAGGTGAGCGCCCAATGCGGAGCGGTAAGCCGAAGCAGAGATGCATCATTAATAAAAACCACTTAATAAGCGGTGCGGGAACGCACTAAAAAGGAGTAAGAATATGCCCGAGCTTTTGGAGACCCTGGTACAGGCCGTCGCATCGGTATGCGCCCTCGGAGTGGGCGTGGGGGCTGTGTTTATGCAGTTCCGTCACGGCGGCGCGGTGTGCCAAAGACCCATTGAGGGGGAAAAGAATAACGAGGTAAGGACGGTGGACAAGGCGGACAACCTGAGCCTTGCCGTTCCTCATCCCGTGGAGGAGACCAAGCCCGAGAGGCTTGGCTTTAAGTGGGAATCCGACGTAGAGATAAAGGAGCGCGACGTTTGCTTTGAGGGGGATTATACCAAGCTTGAGGGCGTAATTACCTTCAGAGGGGATCAAAACCGCAGCGGCGGCTCTTACGGAAGGGCGGATATAAGCACTAAAAGGCTTAAGCGGCTTGCCGAGGTAAAGACCGGAAGGCTGGACAAGACCAACGGACGGGGAAAATACTGGACGGGAAGCGGATGGACGGGTCAGCCCATCATCATAAAATGGGATGAGCAGACAAGAAGCATAATGAATCTCTACGAGCATAAGAAAAACAAGGAGCTTGTGGAGGTGATATATCCCACCATGGACGGCAACATCTATTTTCTGGATCTTGCCGACGGCACTCCCACAAGGGATAAGGTGGTGCTTGGCATGCCCATAAAGGGAACCGGCTCACTGCACCCCGAGGGTAAGCCCGTATTTATAGCGGGCGCGGGGGATTCCATGGGAGAAAAGTGCGCCCGAAGCTTTATTGTGGATCTTACCTGCGGCAAGGTGCATGAGATAGGCTACGACGACCCGTTTGCGCCAAGAGAGGATCACAATCGCTTCCACGGCTACGATTCCTCACCGCTGTATTATCCCAAGGAGGATATGGTGCTTCAGCCCTCGGAAAACGGCATAATATATACCACAAGGCTCAACTGCGCGACCGAGGGGGACTCCTTCAGCATTGCGCCCGAGGTCATAAGCCGTACAAGGTATTCAAATGACCGTTCGGGCAAGGAGAAATTCTGGCTTGGCATGGAATCCTCCTGTGTAATGTGGAAAAATTATATGTATATTGCCGATAACGGTGGCAATCTGATGTGTTGGGACGTAAATAAAATGGAGCTTGTATGGGCTTGCGACACGGTGGACGACTCCAACGCATCCCCTGTTTTTGAGCAGGATGAGGACGGTAACGGCTACATCTATATTTCCACAAGCCTGCACTTTACAAAGGATGAAAAGGGCTACGGTGAGGTGCCCGTGTGGAAGATAAATGCCTGCACGGGGGAGAAGATATGGCAAAGAAGCTATCATTGCGGCACCATGGAGGGTGTTTCGGGCGGCGTTCAGGCCACCTGTCTGCTTGGAAGGAACGGACTGAAGGACCTGGTCTTCTTTGCGATCGCCCGTACGGGAGGCTTTGACAAGGGTCTGCTCGTGGCGCTTGATAAAAGGACGGGCAGTGAGGTATGGCGGGTAAAGCTTAACCATTACGTATGGTCCTCCCCCTTGGGAATATATGACAACGAGGGCAAGGGATATATCATCCAATGCGACTCGGACGGCAATATGATGCTCTTTGACGGACTTAGCGGCGAGCTCTGCGACGCCATAAATCTTGGAAGCAACATCGAGGCCACCCCTTCGGCGTTTGAAAATACCGTCGTGGTGGGCACCAGAGGACAGCGTATCTGCCTTGTTAAGGTGGAATAAGCCGTATTTTGGATAAAGAACGAAAAAAACGCTTGTGAAAAATTCAAAAAAGGCATACAATACAGTATCAACGTTTTAATATAAGATCCGATATTTTCAGCAGTTAAAGCATAGGAGGATTGAAAAATATGCACTATACCCTTATTAAAGATATTTTTGCCTGCCCCGAGCAGTATGCGGGCAAGGAGGTAACCGTTGCGGGATGGGCTCGCACCATTCGCGACAGCAAAGTGATAGGCTTTGTTCAGCTTAACGACGGAAGCTGCTTTAACAATATTCAGGCCGTGCTCAACAAGGACAGCGTTGCGGATTTCGACCGTATAGTTCACCTTGGAGTGGGAAGTGCGCTTATCATCACCGGAAGACTTGAGCTTACCCCCGATGCCAAGCAGCCCTTCGAGCTTCAGGTAACCGACATCGCGGTGGAGGGAGCAAGCGCGCAGGACTATCCTCTGCAGAAAAAGCGCCACACTATGGAGTTTTTGCGTACCATGCCCCATCTGCGTCAGCGCACCAATACCTTAAGCGCGGCATACCGTATGCGCTCCCTTGCATCCTTTGCCATCCACAGCTTCTTTAACAGCCGCGGCTTTGTTTATATGCACACCCCCATCGTGACCGCGAGCGATTGCGAGGGCGCGGGCGAGATGTTCCAGCTTACCACCCTTGATATTTCCAACCCGCCCCGCACCGAGGACGGAAGCGTGGATTTCTCCCAGGATTTCTTCGGTAAAAAGGTGGGTCTGACGGTAAGCGGACAGCTTATGGGTGAGAGTGCCGCCATGGCATTCGGAAGGATCTACACCTTCGGCCCCACCTTCCGTGCGGAGAAGAGCTATACCGCCCGCCACGCCGCAGAGTTCTGGATGATAGAGCCCGAGATGGCCTTCTGCGACCTTGCGGGTGATATGGAGATCGCCGAGGATATGATCAAATACGTGCTTAACTACTGCATGAAGAACGCTCCCGACGAGCTTGCCTTCTTCAATCAGTTCCTTGATAACGGACTTATCGACCGCCTCAACAACGTGGTAAATACCGAGCACTTTAAGCGCATCACCTATACCGAGGCCATCGAGCTGCTCAAAAACAGCGGCAAGAAGTTTGATTACCCCGTAGAATGGGGCTGCGACCTTGCCACCGAGCACGAGAGATACATCACCGAGGAGGTCTTCGGCTGCCCCGTGTTCGTTACCGACTATCCCAAGGAGATAAAATCCTTCTACATGAAGCAGAACCCCGACGGCAAGACGGTTGCGGCGGTGGATCTGCTGGTTCCCGGCATTGGCGAGATAATCGGCGGCTCACAGCGTGAGGACGATGCCGACAAGCTGGTTGCCCGCATGCAGGAGCTTGGTATGGATATAGAGAGCTATCAGTGGTATATAGACCTTCGCAGGTTCGGCGGTGCCACCCACTCGGGCTTCGGACTTGGCTTTGAGCGTCTGTTGATGTACATCACGGGCATCGCCAATATCCGCGACATCCTCCCCTTCCCCCGTACCACCGGCAGCTGCGAGCTGTAATTCTCATCATTAAGACAGAATAATCACGACCACCGGCTAAGCCGGTGGTCGTGATTGCTTACGGAAGATGTTGACAAAGGGGATTTGGAGAGGGTATAATCATAGAGATAATAATGAATTTGCAGGGAAGAGCATGGAAAAGCTGACGGGTAGTGTATACAATATAATATATCGCAACGAGGCAAACGGATACACCGTGTTTGAGCTTGGGGGAGAGACCGAGCTGACGGTGGTATGCGGCAGCTTTGCCACCCTTTCCGAGGGCGAATACGTTCAGGTGCGGGGGCAATGGAAGCAGCATCCGCAGTACGGTCTGCAGTTTGCCGCAGAGGGATACGAGGCGGTAAAGCCGGACAGCCTGGCGGGAATAGAGGAATATCTTGCCTCGGGGGTCATAAGGGGTATAGGCCCAAGCACGGCGCGTGCCATCGTGGACGTTTTCGGCTTTGATGCTCTTGATATCATGGAGATGGCGCCCAACAGGCTTATCGAGGTGCCGGGCATCGGCAAGGCAAAGGCAGAGATGATCTCCAAAAGCTATGCGGAGGTGGCGGCGCTCAGGCAGGACACCATGTTTTTGCAGTCCCTTGGGCTTGGAAACAATATGTGCGCCCGCATAATAAAGGCCTACGGAAGCGGGGTGCAGATGAGGGTAAAGGCAAACCCGTATGCATTGATCGACGACGTTGACGGCATTGGCTTCCGCACGGCGGACTCCATAGCGGCAAGCCTTGGAATTGCAAAAATGGATCCCTATCGCATAAGCGGGGGACTTATATATCTTTTAAAGGAGGCAGAGGGAGAGGGACACGTTTTTCTTCCTCTTGATGAGCTTATAATAAGAGGCGCGGCTCTGCTTGGAGTGGAGCAGGACAGTGTCAGAGAGCGCATTGCCGACGACGTGCTTTTAGGCAAGCTGACCCTGCGCGAAAAAGATGGGGGCAAGGAGATATATCTGCCCTGGCTCTACAGATTTCAACAGGGGTGTGCCAAGAAGCTTATTTCCCTTAACGAGTCGGGGGAGAATCTTTATAAGGAAAAGGAGCTTTTGCAGACCGAGCGCGAGGGTGGCATAGAGCTTGCGCCCGAGCAGCGTCAGGCGGTGCGTACCGCCCTTCAAAACGGAGTATGCGTTATTACGGGCGGCCCGGGAACCGGAAAGACCACCATCATAAAATGCATACTTGCTCTGCTTTACCGCCACGGACAGCGTGTGGCACTGTGCGCCCCCACGGGTAGGGCGGCAAAGAGGATGACCGAGGCCACGGGAACCGATGCAAGGACCATCCATCGCATGCTTGATTATTCTCCCGACGGAGGCTTCAAGGTAAACAGAGAGGCTCCCCTTGAGGCGGACGCCCTTATAGTGGACGAGGCCTCCATGATAGATATACATATAATGTACTCCCTGCTTGATGCTCTGCCTCATGGGTGCAGACTTTTGATAGTGGGGGATGCCGACCAGCTCCCGAGCGTGGGTGCGGGCAACGTTTTGAGGGATATAATCTCCTCGGGAGTCATTCCAACGGTAAGATTAAGCAAGATCTTCCGTCAGGAGGAGAACAGCATGATAATCCTCAATGCCCACGCCATCAACGCAGGAAGAGTGCCCGAAATGAGCAACAAAAGCAAGGATTTCTTCTTTGAGGCCTGTCAGGATGAGGTGACGGCGGCAAGGACGGTGCTCGCCCTTTGCAGTAAAAGACTTCCGGGATATTTTAATATAGATCCCGTAAGGGATATCCAGGTGCTGTGCCCCCAAAAGAAGGGGGAGTGCGGAGTGGTCAGAATGAATGCTCTGCTTCAACAGCAGCTCAATCCCCCCTGCGGCGCCGAGGTCAAGGCGGGGGAATACACCCTGCGCATCGGGGATAAGGTCATGCAGATACGCAACAATTACGATATCAAATGGCGCAGACTGACCGACAAGCACGTGCTCCAGGAGGGTCAGGGCATATTTAACGGCGATATCGGATACGTAACATTGGTGGAGAGCGGTGGGGTCACCGTGACCTTCGAGGACGGCAAGGAGGCATACTACGACAGCGCGCTTGCGGACGATCTGATGCTTGCATATGCCATAAGCGTGCATAAAAGCCAGGGGTGCGAGTTCAAGGTTGTGGTCATCCCCCTTATAAGCGGTCCGCCCATGCTGTATGCAAGAAATCTGCTCTATACCGCGGTCACAAGAGCCAAGCAGGTGGTAATGCTGGTGGGAAGACGGCAGAGTGTGGAGATGATGGTGAAAAATAATATCATCAGCAAGCGCTACAGCTGCCTTGATGAGCTGTTAAGGATGCTCGCACTTCCCGCCGATGCTTTGTTTAACGGTGACGGACTCATACCACAGGAGGAAGAGCCGTTTGCGGTGGAGGACAATGCTTAAGGATCCAAGAGTAAAAAGAATAATAAAGATGCTTAAGGAGCTGATATACCCCGAGGGTTTTCCGTGCGTAGGATGCTGGAGCGAGGGGCGTCTGTATCAAAGAAATCTGTGCGCAAAATGCACCAAGACCCTGGAGCGCAACGTAAGGGTGTGCCCGGTGTGCGGAAGAAGCAACTATACGGGTCTGTGCGAGGATTGCCGCAAGGGCAGACAGTTCTCCAAGGCGATAGCGCCATATAAATATAAGGGAAGTGCAAAGGGAATGGTGATATCCCTGAAATATCGGGATGCCACCCACGCCGCCGACATTATGGCACAGGATATTGCCGCTATCTGGGATGATGATATCAGAGTAGACGTTATGACAGGGGTACCGTCAAGCCAAGAGGCGTTTATTAAAAGGGGATATAATCAAAGCTACGAGATAGCCACCCGCCTCAGTGAAATAATAAACGTGCCGTTCCGGGAGCTTATAGGCCTTAAAAGGTCGGGCAAAAGCCAACACTTTCTTACCAAGGAGCAAAGACGGCAGCAGTACATAGACAGCTTTTCCTGCATAGGTGACGTTAAAAACAAGCGAGTACTTCTTGTTGATGACGTTTTGACCACGGGTGCGACCGCAGATGCCTGTGCAAGGGTGCTGATCCAGAGCGGTGCTTTGGACGTATACGTTGCGGTTTTTGCATCGGTACCCTACAATACCGCCAAATATCAAAAGATCGCCAAAAAGAACAGTAAATAATAGTATTAAAAAGCGCTCCGTGAGAGCGCTTTTTTGCGCCCCTGCGGGGGTCGTCCGCCCACCCCCTTGGCGCGCGCCCGCGCGCCTCGCCTTCGGCATCGGCGCGCTGCGCCTTGCGCCTTCGCGCAAGTCGGGGCGGCTATCGCCTCCTCGGGCGCGCTTCTGTCCTCGGGGTGGAGTGCAAAGGAAGGGGGGAATTGCGTATTTGTCTGTCCCCCGCGCCCGCGGGCGCATCCTTGCGGATGCACCCGCGCTTACGCTTGCACGCGTGCTTGCGCACTACTTGTGCAAGCGCTTTCGCCCCTTCGGGGCGAGGGCGCGTGTCGGTTCTTGGGTGGGATATAAGAGAAGATAGGATATAGAGTTTTTCTATGTTTTTTGGGGCGTCGAGGCTCAAATTTATGCAATTCTTCGGAATTGATGTGCATTCCTTACGGAAAGATATTCACGCCTTCGGTGTGATGCACCCTGCAGGGCGTGGGTGAGGGAACAAAAAACCGCACCCTAATGGGTGCGGTAGTAAAATTATTCTTCATTTTCTTCAAGCCTGAGCAGAAATTCCCGATCCTTTTGGGAGAGCTCGGCACTCTCAAGGAGGTCGGGGCGCATTTTTTTGGTCAATAACAGCTGCTGCTCTCTGCGCCATTTGTTGATGAGGGCGTGATTGCCGTCAAGCAGTACCTGGGGGACCTTCATGCCCTTATAGTCGGCGGGGCGGGTGTATTGAGGATATTCAAGCAGTCCGTCGCCAAAGGAGTCGCCGTGTGCGCTCTCCATACTGCCGAGCACTCCGCCGACGTACCTTGAGACCGCATCCACCACTATCATGGCGGGCATTTCGCCGCCCGTGAGCACGTAATCCCCAACAGAGAGCTCCATATCGATAAGATTATCTATGACCCTTTGATCCACACCCTCGTAGTGACCGCAAAGTATGGTGATATTCTCACACTCTGCAAGCTCGCGAGCCAAGGAATCGTTAAGCACTCTGCCCTTGGGGGACATATATATGCGCGTTCCGGGCTCCTTTATCGAAGAAAAGGCGTCGAAGATGGGCTGTGGCATCATAAGCATGCCCGCGCCGCCGCCAAAGGGGTAATCGTCGGTGTTGTGATGCTTTTTATCAGAGAAATCTCTTATATTTATAATATTTATAGTGATGCTTCCGTCCTTTACTGCCCGTCCGATGATGGAGCTTTGAAGGGGGGCAAACATTTCCGGAAGTATGGTAAGGATATTAATCGTCACGGACTTCCTCCTCCGCGAGCATATCTCCGTTAACGGTTATTACCTTGTTTTCGGGATCGATATCCGCCACGAAAGCGTCCACGACCGGGATAAGCAGGTCCGCGCCGCTTGTTTTTACCACGAAAACGTCGTTTGCGCCGGGCTGAAGCACCTCTTTGAGGGTGCCGAGGGTCTTGCCGTCGCCGTCCTGCACTCGGCTTCCGAGAAGATCAACTATAAAATATCTTCCCTCGGGAAGCTTGACGGCGTTTTCTCTGTCTATAAAGATCTCGGTGCCGCGAAGTGCTTCGGCGGCATTGCGATCGTAAGTGCGCTCAAACAAAAGATAAGCACTCTTTCCGTCCGACCTTGCGCCCATTACCCGAACGCGCTCGTAGGTGCCTCCCCGCTTAAAGAAGGCGTGCTTAAGGTCTAAAAACCTGTATACGTCGTCGGTGAAGGGCTCTACCTTTACTTCGCCCTTTATGCCCTGGGGCTTGGTTATTACTCCTATTTTTATATAATCCATACTTGACCTCTTAGCAGAGCTTGTCTGCTTGAAAACATATTTTATTAATTATAACAGCAATCTATCAATATATCAACCGTTAAAAACGGACAATTTAAAAGAAAAAGGACCGTGCACCTGGCGCAGTCCTACTCTTGTCAAACGATTTCCACCGTGACCTTTTCACCGGTAGCGGCACTCTTGCCCTTGACCACGGTGCGGATCGCTTTAGCGATACGACCCTGTCTGCCGATGATCTTACCCATATCGTCGGGGGCAACCTGTACCCGAATGGTATAGCCGTCCTTGGCATCCACTCTGGTAACGCTTACCTCCTCAGGCTTGGTAACAAGACCGGTAACGATGTACTTGACCAAATCTACCATTAGAAGCACCTATCTTTCCGATTAGTCGATGATGCCGGTCTTCTGCAGCAGCTTCTTAACTGTTACCGAAGGCTGAGCACCGTTTGCCAACCACTTCTTAGCTTCCTCTGCATCTACCTTGATCTCGGCAGGCTCGGTCAAAGGATTGTAATAGCCGAGGATGGCGATATTACGACCGTCACGGGGATAACGACCGTCGGCAACCACTATGCGATAGAAGGGAGCCTTCTTTGCACCGTGTCTTGTAAGTCTGATTTTTACCATTTTATTTGCACCTCCTGTTGTTTTTTGATTAAAATTTATATTTTCGCCTTTTAGCGTAAATATCATTTGTTTTTTACCGTTTACGGCCCTTAGCGTTGATGATCAGAAGGGAAATCTCATTCTTCCCTTTTTCATTTTGGAGAAATGCTTCATCATCTGCTTGGTCTGATCAAACTGCTTGAGCAGAATGTTGACCTCCTGCACCGTGGTTCCGCTTCCCGCGGCTATGCGCTTTCTGCGCTGACCGTTTATGATGCCGGGATTGCGGCGCTCCTTTTTGGTCATGGAGCAGATGATGGCCGCCATGCGGTCGAAGCGCTTCATGTCAAGATCCTCCTCGCGGAGCTTGCTCTTGTCCACACCGGGCATCATATCAAGCAGATCCGAAACGTTGCCCATCTTCTTCATCTGCTGAAGCTGCTCAAGATAATCCTGAAGATCAAACTGCTGAGTGCGCAGGCGCTCCTCCATTTTGGCAACCGTCTCGTCGTCGATGGCCTCCTGAGCTTTTTCTATAAGAGAAAGCACGTCGCCCATGCCAAGTATCCTTGAGGCCATTCGCTCCGGATGGAAGGGCTCGATGCAGTCCAAACTGATCTTCTCTCCCACGCCGCAGAACTTGATGGGCTTGCCCGTGACCGCCTTTACGGACAGTGCCGCGCCGCCCCTGGTGTCGCCGTCCAGCTTGGTGAGGATAACGCCCGTGAGGGAGAGCTGCTCGTCAAAGCTTTTGGCTACGTTTACCGCGTCCTGACCCGTCATTGCATCCACCGTAAGGAGGATCTCGGAGGGTTGGGCAACCTTGACCATGCGTTGAAGCTCGCTCATGAGCTGCTCGTCTATATGCAAACGACCCGCAGTATCTATTATGACGGTGTCGTGCTGATAGCTTTTTGCGTGTGCGATGGCTTCCTTGACGGTCTTTACAGGGTCCTGAGTTCCCTTTTCAAAGACCGGGATATTAAATGCCTTTGCTACCACCTGAAGCTGACTTATAGCGGCGGGACGGTAGATGTCGCAGGCAACCAACAACGGCTTTTTGCCCTGCTTTGCAAGGTAGCCCGCAAGCTTGCCGCACATGGTGGTCTTACCTGCACCCTGAAGACCGCAAAGCATTATCACGGTGGGGGGAGCGCTGGAGACCGCAAGCTTGGCGTTGGTGCCGCCCATGAGAGAGACAAGCTCGTCGCGCACTATCTTTACCACCTGCTGACCGGGAGTAAGACTCTTAAGGATTTCCTCGCCCACAGCCTTTTGGGAGACGCGCGAGCAGAAATCCTTGGCTACACCGAAGTTTACGTCGGCCTCAAGAAGGGCCATTCGAACCTCGCGCATTGCAGCCTTGACGTCGGCCTCGTTCAGCTTGCCCTTGCCGGTAAGCTTTTTCATTACGCTTTGAAGTTTTTCACTTAAAGAATCAAAAGCCATGTTTTTTCTTAGTCCTCCGATGAGTCGGATCTTTCAAGTATATCCTTAAGCCTTTGGGAGAAGCTCTGCTCACCCGATGCAAGCATATCCTTCAAAAGTGCGCGAAGGCGCAGCTCCTTCTTCAAAAGCCCAAGCTGACTGTCTGCCTTGAGCATTACCGCGGTGCCCTTAACTATGCAATCCCTTACGCCCTGTCTTGAAATGCCCTCAAGCGAGGCGATCTCCCCAAGAGAGAGGTCATCCTCCAGATGAAGGGTCAAAAGATTGCGCTGACGCTCGGTAAGCAAGCCTCCGTAAATGTCAAGCAACAGAATATCCCGTGTGGTGGTATCAAGCTCCATAATGCACCTCTGTAAAGCGAAATTGCTTTACAGGCGATATAATACCTTAATAATGCGTTATTGTCAAGCGTATTTTGCTCAAGGAATGCCTTTTTATCTTTTTTCTAAGGGAATAATAGAGTTTAATATTGATTTTATGGCTTGATTGGGATATAATGATGCCATAATAAGCTTCAGGAGACGAAAATATGAAAAAGCTTTCAAGGGTGATACTGACCGGAATAATAACAGCGGCAATGCTTGTATGCGGATGCACTCCCACCGTGCCTACCGCTACTGTAGCGGGCACACCGGGAGCAAGCGATAAGCCATCCCAAGAAATAACCGATACCCCCTCGCAGGAGGTAACCGATACTCCCTCGCAGGGGATAACGGACACCCCCTCTCAAGAGATAACCGATACTCCCTCGCAGGAGGTAACCAATACTCCCTCTCAAGAGATAACGGGTACCCCCTCTCAAGAGATAACCGGTACGCCGTCGTTGGAGGTGACTCCGAGCGCACCCTCAGGGCTTGTGATCCCCAAGCTGCCTCAAAGCGCCGATAAGAGCTATTTTTCCATCGTTGCGGTGGATGCTCTGGGCAGAGTGACGAGCAGCATTTCCGGAGAGCGCGAGGGCAAATACGTCGGCATATTCTATTGGGTATGGAACGGACAGCACAACGGAAGCGGAATATATGACATCACCAAGCTGTTAAAGGAGTCGCCGGAAGACCTGTGGAATGTAAACGGAACGAGTAAAAGCCCCCTTTACCAGTTTCACTTTTGGGGAGAGCCCCTTTACGGCTATTACCACTCCGAGGATGAGTGGGTGCTTCGCAGACACCTTGAAATGATGACGGAAGCAGGGGTGGATTTTATGGCCATCGATCTTTCCAACGGAGTGGTATATCCAAGACCCATCAAAAAGCTGATGAGCCTTATTCAGGAGTATAGGGAGCAGGGCTTTGATTGCCCGCAGATAACCTTCTTTACCCATATTGACTCCAAAGGAGTTGTGGAAAGCTTATATAATGATATCTACAGTAAAAATCATGCTCCTCTTTCGTGGTGGTGCCCTTACGAGGATAAAAAGCCTTATATGATAGCCTATCCCGACCCCGATACCGAGGGTATGGTCACCGGAAGCGGTGTAGTAAGAGGTAAATTCAGCAAGGAGATATCCGATTTCTTCCACTTTAAGGCGCCGCAATGGCCTGACGAGGAATTTGTGGCAGATGCCTTTCCGTGGATAGATTGGGGCAGATACGAGCAAAAGGAGCACACCAACGTTATAAGCGTATCTCCCGCGATCGGCCCCGGCGCACCTATGAGCCACGCACTGCTTTGGCATGACCCTTATTACGGCAAAATTTGGGGACGAGGCTGGAACGGCGTGTCAAATAATAAAAATGATATACAAAAGGGTACGCTCTTTCAGTCTCAATGGGATTACGCTATTAAGAATGATCCCGAAATAGTATTTATCGACGGCTTTAACGAGTGGATCGCTCAGAAAAATATAATGAATCCCGACATCGCGCCCGAGGTATACTTTGCCGACGCGGTAGATATGGAGTTTTCCCGTGATACAGAGCCCATGAAGGGCGGATACGGGGATAATTTCCTTATGCAGATGATGGCAAACGTGCGCGCCTTTAAAGGCATAGGGGACAAAACACTCTATACCGTATTTGAAGGAGATTGGTCCCGCGCGGCATCCTACAGTGATTTCGGAAGTGATAATTCCTCCCGCAATTACAAGGCGGCATGGGGGCGCACCGTATATAAGCAGACTGCAGGCAGGGTCAACATTCAGAACGTGTGGATGGCGCATGACAGGGAGGCTCTTCATCTTCTTGTAAAATGTCAAAATGATATCGGTGAGCTTACCGACGCGAGCCATATGAATATATTTATCGGTACGGGCACCCCCTCCTTAAAGGGTTGGGAGGGCTATGAGTACGTCATTAACCGCTCGGGTGCAGGCAGTATCGATAAGCTCGGTAAGGATTTTTCGCTGAGTCGGTCGGGAAGCTGCGAGATAAAGATCGAGGGCAACGTAATGTACGCGGTGATACCTCTTGAGAGCCTTGGAATTACTTCGAATAACTTCTCGGTATACTTTAAGCTTGCCGATTCCGTTGAGCATCCAAGCGACATAATGGATTATTACGTTTCGGGCCAGTCCTTCCCGATGGGCAGAATAAGCCTCTCCTATAACGGTGCAAGATGATATACAATGCTTTATTGATGATATGCACGCCTGCGGCGTGATGCGCCCCTGCGGGGTCCCACCCGC
>JAFXDC010000019.1 GCA_017516345.1 Clostridia bacterium
CATCTGCGCGATGCTGGAGGCATAGGTCTCGCCCCAGCAGGAGTAAGCACAAACAAAGTCGTAGCTTACAGAGGAGTTTGCAGGCACGTCGATATAGGTAATAAGATTTACCCAGCACGAGCCGTAGAGCACCTCGTTAAAGGAGGTGTAGTTGTGGGGGTTTCTGGAATACTGCACCGCAATACCCGTGGGCTCATTGGTTACAGGATCCACTATCATGGGACTCATTCCCCACAGACCGTAGTTAGCATGAGGATATATCTCCCTCTTTTTAAAATTAAGGGGCACCCTTATATCTCTGTCGGTATTATTGGTGATGGTAAAGGGAGTGCGATCGTATGCCGTTCTGTTCTCCTCAACGGTATAGTCGGTAAAATCGGAGGAGTTGGGCATGGTGATCTCGTAAGCACCCATGATCCTGTTATATTCAACGTTTGCCTTGCCCTCCTTGGGCTCGGTATTGGTTGCCGCTATCTCGGCCTTACGGGAGGCGTAATAGTCAAGAATGCAATTCTCGCCAAGCTCAAGACCGGGCATAATTACAAAGGAAAAGCCCTCCCATTTGTTATTATACGCAGTTACTGTGGCGGTAAAGGTCACCTTGGTGCCCTCGCTTGAAAGGGTGGCGTTTGTGCCCTCGGGAATTATAAATGCCACGCTCTGTCCGTCCTCGCGGCGGAATATTACGGCCTTACCGTCGTTATAGGTCTTTTTGATATTATACGATGCATCAAGCTCAAGAGTATAGGAAAGCTCGACGTCCTTCTTTCTTTCCTTGGCAAGCATTGCATCATAGGTCACGGTGAAGTAATCCGAAACGCAAGCGTACTCTACGCGACCGTTGATATCGTCATTATTCTTATAGAGTAGCTGCATTATATCAAAGCGTTGCATGTAGGTTCCGCCGTTTATAATGCGCAGAGCGTTTGCCTTGCCGGGGCCCTCCATCCACTCTGCCGACATGGGATATTTGGGATTGTGCACGTAAGAGGTGCTGTAGGCATAGGTGGATTCGCCGTCATAAGCAACCCCGTAACGGGTATTTTTAATTTGGGGAAGCCCCTCCACCGACTGATTTGTTCCCAGGGCCACCTCGTCGCGGCTGATCCCGGTAAGTCCGCCCAAATACTTGAGCTTTGCTGTGGAAGCGTCCATCATAAAGCCGTAATTCCCCGTCTGAACGTAGGCGTTACGCTTGGAGCTTGCCACTCCGAAATCCCACCAGAAATACGCATAGTCGCTCCCTTGCTTGCGAAGCTCACCGTTTGTAAGCTCATCGGGCTCGGTGATATCGGCTCCCGTGGTTTCCGTAGGTGTTATGGTTGCAGATTCCGTAGGCATTTGTGTACCTCCTGTAGACTGCGGTGGCTGACATGCGCAAAGCAGCATAAGCATTGCCATACAGCACACCAATAGTATTTTTGTGATCTTCATAACCTGTTCCTTTCTTAAAAGCATAATGTTATCTATAACTATGATACCACATGACGCCCTCAATTTCAATGCACTACACTAACCAAAATTTGCACTATTCTAACCTTGAGCTACAGTATGCTCAAAAATATATAAGCTTCGAAAACAAAAAGCACCTGCACAAAATACTGCACAGGTGCTAAAGGTGTTTGATTATTTGGATACGGTGTAGCGATCTATAATTGCATTTGCGGCATCGGTTACAGACTCGAAGTACACCTGAGGAGTCTTGGAGCCATCGATGAACTGCAGACAGCAATAAAGGATACCGTTACCGAAGCCAAAGCCCGAGGAGTTATCGCTGAGCCAGCAATAGGTCTGATAGTTGGTGGGCTTGCTCTTATCGCGAACCTTTATGAGGTTTTGAACGCTTTGATTATCATAGCAAACAATGCTTGCACTGCTTTCCAGCTTGGCAAGATTCTCTGCAGAATCACGGCCGTAGGCGGGAGAAACCATAACAGACATTACCTCAATGCTTCCCTTGGGATTGGGGGTGTTTTTCATAACGCACCACGCGTCATACCAGTTGACCTCGCTGATATAATCATTTGCCTGAGGTCCCTTGGGAGGCATGATGATACCGAACTCTATCTCGTTACCCTTGTCATAAAGCTGCTGAGCTCGGTTTGCGTACGTAAGCATTATGCCGTACGTACCCGTGCTGAAGCCCTTTATCTCCTCGTCAACGTAGTTTCCCAGATATACCGACTTATCGGTCTTTGCCATTTCCACAAAGAAGTTTACTGCCTCCACCACGTTGGGGTCGGTAGCGGCGGTAAATCTGTCCACTCCGTCCACCTTGGTGACGAACATACCGTTATTGGAGGTAACCATGGAGCACATTGCAATGCTGGTAGCACCCATGCACATACCGTAGGTACCCTTATCGGGATCGGTAAGAGCTATGCACACCTCACGAAGCTTATCAAAGGTCCATTCGCCCTTTTCCGACATCTCATACATAGCGTCTGCGCTATAGCCCGCGCTTGCAAGCATATTCTTATTAAAGAAGGTTACCTGATTAAGACCTACGGAGCCAAATCCCGACTGCTCGGGAATTACAAAATACATCTGATTATCATAGTATCCTGCGGCATTAATGAAGTCTGTATTCCAAAACTGCTCATCCTTAAACAGATGCTCCATATCCTGTGCGGTGATGGATTCCACTACACTGCCCGCAATACCGTTATAGGCATAAAGTCCGGGAAGTGCTCCGGGCTGACCTGCATGAATAACATCACAGATGGGCTCACCCGTGCTGGCGGCGCGCATTGCATCGTTGAGCCAATCGTTCGTGGCCTGAACGTATACCACCTCAACACCGTACTCAGCCTCAAGCTTATCCACCTTTTCGCGAAGCTCAACGCTTCCATCCTGGTCGGGCTCAAGCGGAAGATTTTCTCTGATGGTGTTCCAGATAAGAATTCTGTACTTATCTCCCGCCTTGACGTTTTCAAGCCTTATCTCCTGCTGTGTAGGCTCCGACGGAGCGGGCGTGGGAGTAGAGCCCACCGTATTGTTGGGTCCGCAGCCTGCAAAGAGTGTGCAAGTAAAAAGAATCAAGCAGACCAGACTGCAAATTATGATCGATCTTTTCAAAATGATCCCCTCTTTCTGTTTAATAATTTTATGCTATTATTTTAACATAAAAAAAACCAAAAAACAACAGTGCATAAAAGCACAATTCTAATACCGCCGTGCACATTTTTAACTAAAAGCAGTTTTTATTAAAAAAATTAAAAAAACAGGGCATTCATGTTTGTTTTGTGCTATTTTTTTAGGTTTTTGGTCACAAAACAAACTATCGAAAGCTCCTTTGAGAATTAAAATATCGTCTATATAAGCATTGTAAACAAAAGGATCAAAAAAAGCAAGGCGTTTTTAAACACCTTGCTTTATAAGTAAAGATATTATTCAAATACCCTCTTACCCCAAGAGAATATCTCCTTCCACCAACGCTTGGTGATGTCGGATATTATTACCTTTCCCTCACTTGAGGATGCATGAATGAACTCGTTATTTCCGATATAGATGCCCACATGGTCACAAAGGTCGCTGTCATTGGCGTTGGTGTTAAAGAATACCAGGTCGCCCTTTTTGAGCTCCGCCATATTCTTTATTACTCTACCGAAATTGTTATAGCCCTGAGTGTAGGCGGTGCGGGTCATTGTATAACCCATCGCCTCTCTGAAAACGGTGGTGGTAAGACCCGAGCAATCGAAGGACTTGGGACCGTTGCCGCCGCGAACGTATTTTGCACCGAGATATCCCTTTGCATGCTCTATCATGTTTTCTATCTTAAGCTTGAGCTTTTCATCCTCGCTGAGCTCGCCGGTTATCGCCGAGGTGGTATACATTACTCCGAGGGTCTTGGCTCC
The DNA here is from genome assembly GCA_017516345.1 of Clostridia bacterium. Taxonomy (GTDB): domain Bacteria; phylum Bacillota; class Clostridia; order Christensenellales; family QALW01; genus UMGS1338. The sequence continues at coordinate 3,858 of JAFXDC010000019.1, forward strand.
CGCAATGCCGTCTGCGGTAAGTCCGTTTTTCTTTTGGAACTCCTTGACTGCCTTTAAGGTCTTGGTGCCAAAGAAGCCTGTACAGGTACCCTCGAAATAGAGCAGATCCTTAAGACGCTGTTGCATTGTCTCGACGTCGTCGTTGTCCATACCCTGCTTGAGAGGCTTTTTGGGGATATCATAGAGCAGCTCGTCATCGCCGCCTACTCCGCCGCCGTTACCCGAAACGTCCTTGGAATAAAGCTTTGTAAGTGTCTTTTCTCCCGCTACGCCGTCCGCCTTGAGGGAGTTAGCCTTTTGGAAATTCAGTACCGCCTTATAGGTCACGGTGCCATAGTAGCCTGTGCAGGTACCGTCGAAGAAGCCCAGCTCCTTGAGTCGCTCCTGCATTTCCTTTACGTCGGTATTGTCCATGCCGCGCTTTAATGTATACGAGGGGATGTCCACCGTGGTGTCGGTGATATTTGTCTGCTTTTCCGATATCGAGATATACTTAATGTGGGCGTAGCCCTTAATGCCGGACTTTGTCTGAATACTTACCCAGCTTCCCTCCACCTTCAAAACGTAAACAAAGGTACCGTTTGTCAGCTTAGCAATGGATTCGCTGTCGGAAGTCGCCTCTTTTCTTACGTTTAAATAATTAATTATCCCCGAAACCTTGCCTTCGTAGATACCTGTATCGGGCTCGGTGCTTATATTGTCGGCCTTTATGTAATTCTTTGAGGAGTAGCCCTCTATACCCTCTGCGGTACGCACCTTATACCAATCGCCGCTCTCCTCAATAATGGAGATCGCAGTTCCCTTTGCCATAACAAAATATTCCTGATGGGTAGTGGATGGCCCTCTGCGCAGTCTCAGCGCCGCGGTGGTCTTGGCACTTGAGATAACGGGATCGGTTGAAATAAGCCCCATTTTGGTCAGGGTCTTGGTGCCGCACTTACCGTCCTGGGTAAGGGAGTTGGCCTTCTGATAGGCCTTTACTGCAGCCACGGTATCACTTCCGTAGGAGCCGTCTATCCTTCCGCTGTAGAAGCCTTCGTTTTTAAGTACCGCTTGAACGGCCTTTACGGCATCCCCCTTATCTCCGCTTACAAGCTTAAGCGATGCGGCACTTGCAGTAATTGGCAAAATACCTATTACCACAGCCAGGATAAGGACGGTCGCCATTAATCTTTTAAAGTTCATTTTATTTTCCACCTCGTAAAATGATTTTCAAACGGTGCTTATTATCAAGCGATTATATAATAACAAATGATTTAAGTCAACGCAATCCTCAATAATCCCAAAAATAAAGAAAAATCTTCATTTATCTCGCAAATGCTCGCATTTATTACGAATTTGTTACAATTTTGTTTCCTTTGATTATTTTATCCGTAACAATTAAGCTGCAAGCAAGGACCCGCAAAAGGAGTCGAGACGGCGTTTTTCTATACAAAAAAACACCGCCTCGCATGCGGTATATATATATTAAGGAAATATTGCCCCACCATAGCTACAAAAAAACCGCCCCATTCATATAAGGAAGGATATGTCAAAAATTATTACGCGGATAAAATAATTTCGTAATAAAATTGTAATATTTAATGAAATATGTCGAAAACGGGAGCATTAAAGAGAAAATCATCAATAATCAGCAAAAACGGCCAAGTTTCGATTTGCATTTGACGGCGGACTCTGTTATTATTATAATGATTTATATTATATATTTATATAATACATACAATTATGCTTTATTCGCGCCGAAAACGGCAGAATATATATCGAAAGGACAAGCTTATGAAATCAAAAATCGCCGTGATCTTAATTGCCCTGCTATTGTTACCAATAGTAGCATCGCTGGTTCCCTCTGTAGCTTACGCGCAGAGCAGTGCCTGCATAGTAAGGGTAAAGATATCCATAGGGTCAATTAAGAAGCTCAATTTCGTTCCTCGCGGGGAATACGCCGCGCCCAACGGAAAGATCCTTGAGAAAGGAAAGACCCATACAGTATACGTAAGCGGAAGCAAGGTTGCCGTCAAGCAGGGTGATAACGTTATATACTCATCCTCCGAGGGCTATCTGCGCCTCTATAAGACAGACGCGGGCTATAAGGGACTGGATATCAATAACTCAAAATACGGTCTGTGCAATTATCTTGGCGATATGGTCTTTGCCAAATCGGGCAGCTATCTGCTTGCCATAAACTACGTTGATATGGAGACATACGTTACCGGCGTGGTAGTGGGCGAGATCGGAGAAAGCTCACATCTTGAGGCCATAAAGGCTCAGGCCATCTGCAGCCGTACTTACGCCTACAGCGCAAGGAAATCCGCAACCGCTCCCACCACCTACGATCTTGGCGATACCTCCTCCAATCAGGTCTATAAGGGCTACAGCACCGCATGGGTAAAATGCATCCGTGCCGTAAAGGAGACCGCAGGACAGATAATTACGTATAATAACGGCAAGATCGCCGGCGGATGGTATGCCGCAAGCAATGGAGGTCAGACAAGAACCAATAAAGATGCTTGGGGAAGCGTACCCCTTCCCTATCTTGCGGTTACCGACGATATTTACGATTATAACTCCAAGGGAAAGGTAACCAATCTCTACATCCCCAAGGATATGTCGGGGGACGCTGCCACCACTCTTGACTGGCGCATACGCAAGGCCCTTATGACCGAGCTTAAGATATCCCTTTTCAATAATGGCTACAGCACCCTGGATGAAAACATCACCATCGCCGGCATTGAAAGCGCAATAATGCACACCCAACGATTCCCTTACGATGCCAAATCCAAGGTATATGACTATCTCCGCCTCGCAGTAAAGCTTTACGCCTACAAGGGGGATCAGAATTCGGCCACCCCCTCCGGAACCACCGTAGCGGAATATGCCAGGGTCACCAACGCCATCCGAAACGTCGGTCTCTACGACGGACCCTCAAGCTCCTACGAGCGTCTTACAAGCATTTGGGTGGGTTCAAGAGTTCAGGTGCTGAGCAAATCCTCCTCTTATTATAAGGTCAGAACCGCAGGCGGCGAGGTGGGTTACATAAACAGCGCCAACCTTACCCCCTGTGAAACCATATATACCGATGCCGGCATCTTTACCCCTGAGGTAACTCCCGAGCCTACTCCCGAGCCTACTCCCGAGCCTACTCCCGAGGCAACTCCCGAGCCTACTCCCGAGCCTACTCCCGAGGCAACTCCCGAGCCTACTCCCGAGGCAACTCCCGAAATAACTCCCGAGCCTACTCCCGAGCCTACTCCCGAGACAACCCCCGAGGCAACTCCCGAGGTAACTCCCAAAGTGACTCCAGAGGTTACTCCCGAGGTAACTCCCGAGGCAACTCCCGAGATAACTCCCGAGGTAACTCCCGAAATAACTCCCGAGATAACTCCCGAAATAACTCCCGAGATAACTCCCGAAATAACTCCCGAGGTTACTCCCGAGGTTAAACAGCAATACGGAATGATCACCAACGTAAACGTGTCGGTCAATATGCGTGAGCAACCAAACACCTCCTGCACTATACTTGGCCAGGTAGCAAAGGGCGTAGAGGTAATGGTGCACTCGGTAGCTAACGGTTGGGCAAAGGTGGAGCTGAGCAACGGAACGGTCGGATACATAAGCACGGATTATCTTAATATTTATTATAAGAGCCCCGAGACCGCACAGCCCGTAGGAAGCGAGGAGATCACCCTTACGGTGGATCTGTTTATCGACGATATCAAGGCCATCAGCCTTGCAGAGGGTACCAGCATCAGCATGCACCTTATGTTCTACGCAGAGGATCACGACGACTACTTCGTGCTCTCCATGCGCGGAAACGGCCACGGCGTAGGCATGAGTCAGCGTGCCGCAATGCTTCGCGCAAACGACGGTCAGACCGCTCACGAAATAGTTTCCTTCTACTTCCCCAACTCGGTGATCTCCGACGAGGTATATTCGGTCATAAACCCCAACGAGCAAAAGCCCGAGGATCCGAACAAATGGTACGGAACCATCATCACCGACGATATAATGAGCTCTGTAAACATCCGAAAGGAAGCAACCACCGACAGCGAGGTACTCGGAAGACTTTCCTATTCAAGCAGAGTGGAGCTTCTCGAGGAGCTTGGTGATTGGTTTAAGATAAATACACATTACGGGGTAGGCTACGTTTACTCCAAGTACGTAAAGGCCGACAAGCAGGGCGATACCACGCCCGATCCCAACACCACCCCCGACACCTCTCCTACCGTAGGTAATACTCCCAGCTATATAGTTACCTATGAGGGCACCGTGGTAAACGACGACACCCTTAACGTACGCTCCGGCCCCGCCACCTCTTATGAGCGCATTGCCGTGCTCCTTCGCGGAGATAAGGTACCGGTTATCGGCGGAGATGATGTGAGCGGTTGGTATAAGATAAGGCTTGAGGATGGCACCGAGGGTTGGGTAAGCCCCGATTTCCTTGAGGTGACAGAGATACGCACCGAGGTCACCCCAACACCTACTCCCGAGATAACCGCCCCGACAGAGACCCCCACGGTCCCTCCGGAGGATACCACCCCCGCAGAGACTCCGAGCATACCCGTAGAGACCCCGAGCGCTCCCTCAGAGAGTCCGTCAGCAAGCGCACCCGTGCAGACCTCTCCGACCGTGACCCAGTCACCAACGGCAGAGGTTACTCCCTCTCCCACACCTACCTTGACATCCACGCCAAGTCCTACTCCTACACATACTCCCGTCCCCACCCCCAACGTGACGACCGCCATCAAGCAGATAGGAACCGTTTATAACTGCAACGTATCGGTCAACGTACGCAGCGGCCCGGGAAAAAGCTATGCTCTTGTGGGCACCATCGCCAAGGGCACAGAGGTAGAGGTCATCTCCGAGCAAAACGGATGGTATTACGTTCGTCTTGCAAACGGCAATACCGTATATATTATTGAAAAATATCTTAAGGTCACAGAGGTGACCGTAACCGTCACCCCCGCCGCAACGGCATCCCCCACAATAGCTCCTACCCTCTCTCCCACGCCGAGCGCAACCGTTCAGCCTGCAATTCAGGTTGGCGAGATATACAATTGTAACGTATCGGTCAACATGAGAAGCGGACCCGGAACAGGCTATGCCCTTGTGGGAACCATTGCAAAGGGCGTTAAGGTGGACATACTTGCCAAGCAAAACGGTTGGTACTACGTACGCCTTGCAAACGGCAACACGGCATACATCATCCAGACATACGTAAAGGTAACTCAAGCTACGGTAACCGCACCTCCTACTTCCACTCCCTCGGCAACACCGTCTCTCACCCCCAGCGCTACGATCAAACCCGCAAAATACACGGGAACCGTATACAACTGTAAGACCTCTGTCAATATGAGAAGCGGCCCCGGAACAGGCTACGCCCTTGTGGGAACCATTGCAAAGGGAATACAGGTCGAGGTGCTTGACCAAATGAACGGATGGTACTACGTACGCCTTGCAAACGGCAACACGGCATACATCATAGAAAAATATCTGTCTGTAGATAAGACCGAGTCTTCACAGTCACCTACGCAGTCACCCACTCAATCGGTCACTCCCACCCCCACTCCCGACACCTCCGCATCTACCGGCAAGCAGCAGGGTAAGATAGCAAACTGTCAGGAATCGGTCAATCTGCGAAGCGGCCCCGGAACGGGATATAAGCTTCTTGGGAAGATAAACAAGGACACCGTGGTGGGCATCATCTCGCTTGATAACGGTTGGTATAATATCCGTCTTGAAAACGGCGATACCGCATACGTGCTGAGCACCTACGTCAAGCTGCTGAGCTCGGAGCAGAGCGTTTCCCTCAAGGCCACAATAAACTGCGTAAATGCAGTAAACGTCCGCAAGGGAGCATCCAGCTCCACCGAAAAGGTGGGCGCGCTTAAGAAGGGCTCCACCGTAACCGTGCTCGGCTTTGAGGCCGAGGAGTGGTATAAGGTAGAGCTTGAGGACGGCACTGTAGGATATATCTTCCATGATTATATCCTTATAAACCAATCCGCCGCCCTTAAAAACGCCAACACTCTAAAGGTGAGAAGCGGCCCCGCAACCTCCTACAGTCTTGTTACCACGATGGATACCTCGACCTCCTTTAGCGTCATCGGCCTTGCCGAAAACGGTTGGTACAAGGTAAAGACCTCGGACGGCAAGCAGGGTTGGTCAAGCAACAGCTATATCGAGCTTAAATAAATCGCAAAAGCCATCGGACGTGCCGATGGCTTTTTTATACCTTATATATTTAATAATATTCAGAACGAGTTATTTATCCTTTGATCATTATTTTCACCGTTTCTGTCCTATTTATCTTCTCAGCCGTTTACAATACAACTAAAACGTAAAAATAAACTTATTTACAGATATGTTAATATTGTGCTAATTTCGGTTAATATCCAATACTAAAATGTACTGTTTTGTGCTAATAAAGCATTGACAAAGTAGTAGTCGATGCAGTAAAATATATACAAGATCTTAAAAAATAAGGAGGATCAATTATGAAAATTTCCAAGATCGTTATCGCAGTGCTCGCAATCGTTATGATTTCCATTCCGGTTTTTGCAAGCGCAGCAACACTTCCCACTCCATGGAGTGACAACACCATGAAGATCTTCATTCTTGATGATTACAATGGTATCACCCCAGGCGCAATTACCTTTGCTTATACCGGCGGCGCAAATGCTACTGCCGAGTATAAGAACGACCAGCTTTGGCTTACAAGCTGTGACAATTGGGCAGCCAACCTTCAGTTCGGTGCATCCGGTACTGCTAAAAAAATGGCCATGGTAGGCGAAAACTATCCCGGTGCTGCCGAAGGCGTAGTAGGTTACGGTTTCTACTTTAAGAACACCTCTGCCGCAGCTATCGGCTTAAGAGGCCACTGGTACGGCAACGGTGGCTTCAGCTGCAGTACTTCGGATAAGCCTTTCTACATCGTAGATATGAGCGGCAACGTAACCGAAGGTGCATTTGATGCCAACGGTGCACTCATGATAGACGTTAACCAAGAAGGTTATTTACTTGTTCCCTTCGCCTCTCTTTCCGACTCCTGGGGTGCTATCGATCCCGCTACTCAGATCCGTCCTTGCGATATGGACTACATTTCCTTATATGTAGGTGCAGTTGACGGAAGCAACGGCGGCGCCCTCATCATTGACGACGTATTCGCTTATGGTACAAGCGCGATGGAAGGCGTAACTGTAGAGGTTAACGATACTGCCGACGTTTCTGTTATAGCTTATGCAGTTGCTGCTATCACAGGCCTTGGCGCTATCGTAGTTGCTAAGAAAAGATAATTAAGTTATTATCTACTTTTTTAATAATTTTAACACAAAAGCAGATCGGCATTGCCGATCTGCTTTTGTATATTTGGACTCATAATAATACTTGTAATGAGTAACAGATTTAAAACCGCGAGGCATTTATTATAGTAAGAAGACGTATAATGTGATCCCCAGACTAACCATTAGATATGCCCGTTGTTATAAATAAAAAAGCACCTGATGCATTTGCGCCAAGTGCTTTTTAACATTCATTTACCTATTACTTCTCAACCGGCGGGAAGAAGTGAACGTCGATCTGATTATAAGGAATGGTAATACCGTTATTATCAAACTCGCTCTTGACCTTCTCGGTGATGCCAAAGTATACGTCCCAATAGTCGTCGCGTTTTGTCCAAGCGCGGACCACCATGCGCACAGCACTGTCGTCATAGGAAAGCACCTTGACAAAGGGAGCGGGATCGTTAAGTACGCCGTCTGTGGTTGCGCAGATGCGGTTAAGAATATCCTTGACCTTGGTAACGTCATCCTGATAGCTTACTGTGAACTCAAGATCAACACGGCGAGTCTCGTTAAAGCTATAGTTGATGATGTTGTTTGCGGTAATTCCCGAGTTGGGAACAGCAACGTGCTTGTTATCTACGGTATTAAGGTGAGTGAACATAAGATCGGTGCTTACCACACTACCTTCGATACCGTTGATGGATACGTAATCTCCACCCTTAATGACCTTGCTTACAATGAGCAAAACACCGCTTGCGATGTTGCTGAGGCTGCCCTGAAGAGCAAGACCGATCGCCACACCTGCGGCACCGAGAGCAGTAATAATGCTAGCGGTGTTAAGGCCGAGCACACCCATAACCACAACGATGATCACGGTCCAAAGCAAAATGCTTATAGCACTTTTGATAAACATGTGCATCAAGGGGTCGAATTTTTTCTTTACCGCTTTCATTACAAGCTTCATAACTATGATCTTAATGACCCAGCAAACGAAGAATGCAACGATGGCGGCAAGAAGTTGAGGCAGAAATCCAACAAAGGAATTCCAAAGCTGAAGTAAAATGTCCATTTTCATTTCTCCTTTATATGTTATTTATGTATTTATGCTACGTTATTAACGCGCAAAATACACACAATCAGCATAAAGCAACCGATCCGTCAGCCCTGAAGCTCAACGGTATCACCGCCCAGCAAAAGGCTGAAGACCTCTCCTTTTTCTATAACGGTAAAGGCAGAAGCTCGGAGCAATCTGTTAGCCACAGACAGACCTATACCCTCCTTATTGGGCATTTCAAATATCACAAGCTGAAGCCCGTCCTCGTCTGCCCTTCTGAGCCTTGCAAAAAGATTTCTTGCATCGGTCACATCGTCCTGCTTCCTATAATACACCACTTTTACACCCTTTTCAAGGGCAGAGCGGTAAAGCCCTTCGCCGTTTTTTGCTATGACCACCCTTGCAATTGGGGCGTAGTGCTTATATTTCATGCCAGGTGACGCCGCGGCGTCAAGCTTAACGTTGGCAAGCACGGCATCGTGCACCGTGATATCGGGAAGCACCCTCACAAGCTGCTCAAGGGTCACCCCGCCCGGACGCAGAAGTATGGGAGCTTCAACAAGGGAGATCACCGTGGATTCCACACCCACTCCGCACTCCCCGCCATCAAGCACAAGGGGGATCTTGCCGTTAAAATCATCAAAAACGTGTTGTGCACTTGTAGGCGAGGGCTTGCCCGAAATATTAGCACTCGGGGCGGCTATGGGACCCGCAAGGGAAATAAAGCGTTGCGCGTCGGGATGCTCGGGATAGCGCAGGCCCACACTGTCAAGCCCCGCGGTAACCTCATCGGGCACCATCTTGCGCTTAAGCACCATGGTGATGGGGCCGGGCATAAATGCATTAAAAACCTTCTCTGCGTTGTCGTTCCAGTATCCAAGGGACATCATTTGCTCCTTTGATGCAACGTGAACTATAAGCGGATTGTCCCCCGGTCTGCCCTTGGCGGCAAATATCTTTTTAACCGCTTGTCCGTTAAGAGCATCGGCGCCCAGGCCATATACCGTCTCTGTAGGGAAGGCAACAAGCTCTCCGCTTTTAATAAGCTCTGCACCCAAGGCAAGGCTTTCTTCGGTTATCCTTTCAAGGCGGGTATTCATTCGCGCTCCTCCAAGCTGCCGGTACTACCGGCAAGTACAAGGGCGTTTAGCATCTGCTCCATATCACCAAGCATAAATTCATCAAGCTTATAGAGGGTAAGACCTATTCTGTGGTCGGTGACCCTGCCCTGCGGGAAATTGTAGGTGCGTATCCTCTCGGAGCGGTCTCCGCTTCCTACCTGACTTTTTCTGGAGTCGCTGTACTCCTTTTCCGCCGCCGAGCGATAAAAATCCGCCACCCTTGCCTTCATTACCTTCATTGCCTTTTCGCGGTTTTTTATCTGACTTCTCTCGTCCTGACAGTTGACCACAATACCCGTGGGTATATGCACCATTCTTATTGCGGACTCGGTCTTATTAACGTGCTGCCCTCCTGCACCGCTGGAACGGTGGGTCTCTATTAAAAGATCGTTCTGATTTATGGTAACGTCCACGTCATCCGCCTCGGGAAGTACTGCAACTGTGGCGGCAGAGGTATGTATTCTTCCGCCGCTTTCGGTTGCGGGAATGCGCTGAACGCGATGCACTCCGCTTTCATATTTAAGATATCTATACACCTTAGCGCCGCTTATAAGACACTCTGCCTCCTTAACTCCTCCGATATCGGTCTGACTAAGAGATATAAGCTCCATTTTCCAACCCATCGACTCGCAAAGCTTGGTATACATCTTAAGAAGATCCATACCAAAGAGCGCGGCTTCCTCACCACCCGTGCCGGCACGGATCTCAAGCACTACGTTTTTGTCGTCCATGGGATCGGTGGGAATAAGCCTCTGCTCGATCTCCTGCTCCAGCTTCTCAAGCTTTTCGCGCAACTCCTCAAGCTCGGTCTGCGCAAGCTCGCGCATCTCCTCATCATCACTCTCAAGAAGCTCCGTGGCCTCCTCCACCGCACCCTTTAATGCCTTATATTGGTTATAAAGCTCCACGGTTTGGGATATCTCCGCATGCTCTCGCGCAAGCTTTTGCCATTTATCCTGATCTGCAATGCAGTCAGGGTCGGCAAGCAGATTTTGCAGCTCTTCAAATCTTACGGCTAACGCCTCAAGTTTTTCTTCCATTTATTTCCCTTCCGCTTACCCGGTAAGCAGTATAATACAATAGTTTTTTAACAAATATATTATAATTTACGAATTAATTAATAATGTTACAGTTTTTTTGCCCAACATATCCTGCTTTGTCCCGAATAATCCGAAATGCACACGCCTTGGGTAAATTGCTCGGTTTTCTTAAGCAGATCTCTTATGGGATCAAACTGAAAATGCTCCGCCTCAAGCGCAATAAATCCACCGCTTTTGAGATACCTTGCGGCATTTGTGATTATACGGTAATAAAAATCAAACCCATACTCTCCTCCGTCCAAAGCAAGCCTGGGCTCATAGTCCTTTACCTCCGGCTCAAGCTCATCCACAACCTTTGAAGGTATGTAGGGCGGATTTGACACGATACCGTCAAACATCTCATTTTCCACACCCGAAAATATATCGCTGTAGCGAAGCTCCACCCTTTCCTCTAGCTTGCACGCCCGACAGTTTTCCCGCGCAAGGGACAAAGCCTCATAGCTTATATCAACACCGATGGCTCTTACGTTGCTTGCAGCTTTGGCGATACCCAGGGCAAGCGCTCCGGTTCCTGTTCCGATATCAAGCAGTCTGAATTCCTTAAAGCGAGGATATTCCCGTTTGATCATGGAGATACAAAGCTCGGCAAGCAGTTCGGTCTCAGGTCTGGGGATAAGGGCTCTTTTATCGGTTTTAAGCTTAAGATTTAAAAAATACTGACTTCCGAGTATGTACTGAAGTGGTTCTCTTTTACATCTTCTCTCCACGTACTGTCTGATTTGATCGATCTGCTTTTGGGGCAAAATAAATTCTTTATTAATAATAAGCTGTACCCTGTTAAAATGAGTAACCGCGCCCACTATCCAGTGCAGATCCGCCTCGGCACCCGAAACGCCCGCCGCCTCAAGCTTATTTCCCTGTTCCCTTAAAAGCTGATCAAGCGTCACGCGAATCCCTCCAATATATTGACATATTCTTCTTTCCTACATTATAACCAAAATGTTGTTTTTTTGCAATTGTTTATGGCAAACATCATCTTTATATCAATAAAATATTGAAAAAAACTTATTTAAATGATATAATAAAGCAAGCAATAAAATCAATGATAAGGAGATCTTATGGGAAAGACAGGTCTTAAGGCCGATAATAAAAATATATGGTTTTACATTTCGGGAGTACTTGCCACTCTGCAGGCAGCGCGCTATACCGGAATATTCTTTGAGTGCTTAAGCGGCGATATCGGCGCCATTCTTCTCTCAGCGCTGGAGGCGGCAATTTTTATATTCTATGCCTTTTCGATATTTTTCATCGCGGGCAACAACCTCAAAAGGACCGTGATACCCACGGGACTTATGTGCCTGTATATGGGACTCAACCTGCACGGGCTTATAGCACTCATTCCCGTTTTACTTTCAAGCAAAGTACTGACAACACCCTTTACAAGTATTCTCAGGGGGGTGCTGGGAGTTTTGTTCATTCTCCTTGGCATAGCTTACGCCCTTAAATGCTTTGGCAAATTTGATAACAGAAGACCTCTGTTATGCTGCGCGGCGCTGACACTTGCTCTGTCTTACGCATTACTGGTAGCAAACCGATTTGCAAGCGGCATCACCTTTATAGATGCGTTTTTTACTCTTGATCTTGCAGATCCCATACTCGGCCTGCCCCTTTCGCTGACCGCACTTACACTATGCTTAAAAAAATGATGCCGCCACTTCGCGGTTCAAAACGTGCCGTTACGGCACGTTTTTTCTTTTAAAGGCACTGATCCTCTCTCCTTATATGTCCATACCCATACCGGCGACTGCTATTTTAACATGCATCTTCACTAAAGGGATATCGTATCATTCATAAGGAATTATGTAATTTGCGCATAATCATGACCACCGGCAAAGCCGGTGGTTTGCTCTGCGGCTATAAGCCGCTGTTACTGGCAGGGCTGAAAGCCCACCGAAACATTTGACACTTGCAAACTCGCCCTACCGCCAAAGATTTGGCTGCCATTTTCAGCCTC
>JAFXDC010000020.1 GCA_017516345.1 Clostridia bacterium
GCCCACCCACCCCCGCGCCCGCGCGCTCGCCGCAGGCTTCGCGCGCCGCGCTTGCACGCGCGCATTCGCGCACAGTGCAAGCGCTGATGCGGCCTGTGCCGCATCGGGCGCGTTGCGTGCATGGAGGGGGATCTAAAAAATAGATCAAGAGCGTACTTCAATGCTTTAACGTCCTTGGTCGGAACGCAAAAACACACAAACAGAGGGTTTTTGCCGCAAATTGTGGATAAGCGTGCCAAATGTGACATTTTGGAAGAAAAATTTTACAAATATTCCGCATTTGCCATATTGACTTGGGGTATTTCTGTATTATATAATATAATCGTAGCAGGATCTTGTGAAACTTAAAAATACAAGGAGGGTAAGAAATGAAAAAAATAACCGTGATAGTGCTGATGCTTTTGTTACTTGCTCTTTCGGCTTGTAAGCCGCAGGATACGACCACGCCCGAGCAATCGGTAACAGCTACCACTGCTTCAACCGAGTCAACCGCGCCGCAACAAACCCCTACGTCCACACCCGAGCTGCCGAATGCAAAGGAGTATCTGCTTGAGGCGGAGCGCTTGCGCGATGAAATGAATGATATAGAATATCATATGAGCGGTAGTTACGTTACTATTTGGGATGATAAAGAGCTTTGGCGTGAGGCTATTGCTGTTTTAAGAATAAAGGACGTTAACGGCAATCCCGAGGTGCATTATACCTATTACGTAGAAAACTTTGACGGAGAGAGTATATTGCAGGATGAGGTGTACAGTAAGGACGGGTATTGCTATATAAAGGTCCTTGACGGCAAAGAGCTGAACGTAAAGCTGAAGAAAAGCTATACAGACCTTGAGGGCGTAATGCAAATGGAGGATTTTTACCCTGCGAGGACACCGGAAATGCTGGAGGACGCTAGTTTGTACATAAATGGCGGCGATACGTATCATATTAATATATCATGTCTGCCCCACGATTCCGGACTTGGTATTGAAAGCAAGTACATTTATCTTTTGGATGAAAGCGCTAATTATCTGGGCGTTGACCTCTCGGAAATAACCAAAAGAGAGTTGACGGGTTATACCATCGAAAGTCTGATCGGGATGCATGATCTGATGCCTTTTCGTATGATTACATATATCGGATTTGGTGCCGAAACACCATCATTTTATTTTGGCGCATCGGCAGGCTTGTATTATTATTACGGCGAGCTTGAGGAGGACATCACCCCGCCCGAGGGATGGCAGGACTATCCGCTTGAGTAAGATAATTAAATATTAAAGTGCGCGCTCCAAGGAGCGCGCATTTTTGTCCCATTAATGGGACGCGCGGCGAGATATAATATCCCAAAAGGAGGGATATTATGTTAGGTTTTATCAAAAGGAATTTTAATTTCGGAGTGTTGATCGCGGTGGTGGCGATACTGTATTTTGCAATAAGATGCCTTGTTTGATCAAGTCTCCCTGCTCCTCTTGCCGAGTCGAGCCCCTTGAGGGAGGAGGATCGCTCTCTGCAAGATGGCGGGTCTGCTTTTGACGGTCTGTTTTTTTGAGCAAATGAGGAAAAATCGGAGGAAAAATCATCAAAAAAATCAAAAAGTATTAGAATTGTGCTTAAAAGAGTTAATATTGGTACTTTAAATTTTGTTAAAAAGAGTGTATAATATAAAATGTGATAATATAAAATCAATGGAGGACTCTATGGCTGATTTTAAAATTTTTTGCGAAAGCAACGTTGACCCCATAGGTGTGGGCACAAGAAATCCTCGCTTCTCCTGGCGCTTAAGTCAGGGAGCAGATCAGGTGGCGTACAATCTTACCGTTTGGGATGCCGACGGCAATACGGTATTTGCAAACGCCGAGGAGACCGGCAGAAACAACTGCACCTTTGAAGGAAAGCTTGAAAGCTCAAGCCTGTACACCTGGCGCGTGACCCTCACACTTGAGGACGGCACCATCATCACCTCTCCTGTAGGTAGCTTTGAGACCGCACTTCTTGACGGACTTGAGGGCGACTACATATCCTACGCTAAGTATGAAAAGCGTAAGAGCCCCTATTTCTTAAAGCAGACCGATATCACCAAGGAGATTTCAAGCGCAAGAGCGTACATCTGCGGCCTTGGCTACTACGAGCTTAGCATCAACGGCAAGAAGGTGGGGGACACCTCCCTTTGCCCGGGCTGGACCGACTACAACAAGCGCGTCCTTTACGACACCTACGATATTACCGATTTCTTAAAAAGCGGCAGGAACGCCATCGGCGTGCAGCTTGGCGAGGGCTGGTTCGGACATGAGCACTCATTCTTTATGCATATCTTCGGAACCCCTCCGTCCTGGCATAACGATCCCTGCCTTAAGATGGATATCCTTATCAATTATACCGACGGTACAAGCGATAAGATACTCACCAAGGCGGACGGCACCTGGCTGTGCGCACAGAGCCCCATAATTATGAATAACGTCTTTGACGGCGAGACCTACGATGCACGCATGGAGATAGAGGGCTGGAATACCCCCGAGTTTACCCCCGACGAGCGCTTTGAGGCCGCCATCCCCACTCCCAAGGAGCCTAAGGGCATCATGGATACCACCCTTATGCCCCCCATCAAGGAGCATACCCTTATGCGTCCCAAGGAGGTACACCGTCCCGGCGAGTGGAACGTGGTGTACGACTTCGGCCTTAACATGGCGGGATGGGTAAAGATCAGGGTTCGCGGACCCAAGGGCGCAAAGGTAATAATCAAGCACGGAGAGAGCATCAAGGCGGACAAGACCGTAAGCCAGATGAACCTGCGTGAGGCTCAGGCCACCGACACCTACATCCTTAAGGGTGAGTACGTGGAGGAGTTCTACAAGCCCCGCTTTACCTATCACGGCTTCCGCTTTGCCGAGGTCATCATCGAGCCCGGAGTGCATCTGCTCGGATGCGAGGCATACAGAGTAAATAACGTGCTTGAGCGCGCGGGACACTTTGAGTGCTCCGAGCCCATGCTCAACAAGATATACACCGCCATCATCAACACAGAGATGAACAACGAGCACTCCCTGCCCACCGACTGTCCTCAGCGTGATGAGCGTCTGGGTTGGATTAACGACGTTACGGTGCGCTACGAGCAGACCATGTTCAACTTTGACGCCCGTCTGTTCTTTGAAAAATGGCTCAACGATATCGCAGATTCCCAGACCCTGCAGCAGAGCGGTGCCATCGGCGATACCGCACCCTTCTTCTACGGCGGCTTCCCCGCTTGCCATATAAGCAGCGTTTACGTTCAGCTCCCCTATAGAATGTACAAGTTCTATGAGGATATCACCATACTTGAAAAATTCTATCAGGGTATGGACAAATATGCCCGCTTCAAGTTTACCACCCTTGACGAAAGAGGCTTGGTGCACGTCAATTATGCAGGCGATTGGGCGCCCCCGCTTATGGAGAGCGAGTTCGGACACTCCTGCGATGCAATGCCTGCAAATATCGGTAAGCAGATAATCTCCACAGGCTACGTTTACTACGATTGCCTTACCATGGCTAAATGTGCCGAGGCTCTGGGCAAGACCGAGGACAAGGAGTTCTACCTTGCAAAGGCAGAGGAGGTCAAGGAGAGCATCAATAAGCATTGCCTTGACAGAGAGAACGGAACCTATATCCCCAATTCTCAGGGCTCCAACCTCTTCCCGCTGTTCCTTGGCATAGTGCCCGAGGAGGTCAAGGACCGCGTTGTAAAGAATCTGCTTGACGATCTTATGATCACCAACGATTGCCACATTACCACCGGTAACCAGACCACCAAATATCTCTTTGCCACACTTGATAAGCTGGGCAGAAACGATATCGGCGTGGAGATACTTAAAAAAGAGGACTATCCCTCGTTCGGCTATATGTTCGCTCAGGGCGGCACCACCATTTGGGAGCGCTTTGAGAACTCCACGGGTGTGGGCATGAACTCCCACAACCACCCCATGCACGGCTCCTTCTCGGTATGGTACTATAAATCCCTTGCGGGAATCGACCCCGCCGAGTGCGAAAACGGCGTTTATACAGTTAAGCCCGACTTTGTGCGCAACCTTGACTACGTATCTGCCGACTATAAGACAAGCAAGGGCGTGCTGGCATCAAGCTGGAGAAGAAACGGCAATGCTATAGAGCTCACCGTGACGGTTCCTTGGTCTGCCAAGGCAAAGGTAGTGCTTCCTGCGGCAAGCTCGGTGACCGTGGACGGAGTAGCGGCATCAAGCGAGATACTGCTCTCAAGCGGCACGCATACCATAATCCTTTAATAAATCAAAAGCACCCGCGACATCTGCCGCGGGTGCTTTTTTGCGCCCCTGCGGGGCGCCGTCCACCCCCTTGGCGCGCCCGCGCGCCTCGTCCTTGCGGACGTCGGCGCGCTGCGCCTTGCGCTTCGCGCAAGCCGTGGCGGCTATCGCCTCGGGCGCGCCTCTGTCCTCGCGGCGGGGTGCAAAGGAAGGGGAAAATCGCGTATTTGCATGTTTCCCCCGCGCCCGCGGGCGCATCCTTGCGGATGCACCCGCGCTTACGCTTGCACGCGTGCTTGCGCACTACTTGTGCAAGCGCTTTCGCCTCTTCGAGGCGAGGGCGCGCGAGGGTTTTTGGGTGGTATATAATAGAAGATAAGATATAGGGTATTTCTGTGTTTTTTGGGGCGTCGAGGCGTACCCCTACCGATGCTTGAGAGCAAGATAAAGAGGAGAAGGGCGGAGGGTATTTATATGCTTTGGTGAAGCATGCTTCGCAAGCTGCGCCCCTTGCGGGGCGAGTATGAGGGTAAAAAAGGCACACCCTATGGTTGGGCGTGCCGTAAATTATAAAATAATTATTGTTTCAGCCAAGCACGGTCAGCTCCATAATGCTGAACCAGCCGTCTCCGTCGCGGGTAACGCGCAGGTATCTTGCGCTTATACTGATATCCTCAAGCGTGAGGGACAGCTGATCCTTTGCGCCTTTTGTAAGGGTGGTATAGCTCTTGCCGTCGGAGGAGTACTCAAGCTTATAGCTGTTCCATGCCGATTCAAGCGCCAACTCCACACCCTTAACGGTGCGCTCGGCGCCAAGATCCACCTCAAGGAAGGCCTTGCCCGAATACTGAGCGCTCCATCTTGTGGAGAGATCGCCGTCAACGGCATTCTCCTTGGGGTGCTCACTCTGTCCTTCGCTTGCGGATACCTGCTTGTTAAGAGCGATATTAGTAAGGCTCTCAAGCTGGATATCTGCATCGGTTGCCTCGTAAGCATTAAACTCAAATATCGAAACAAAGCTGCCGCGAGCTATTTCGATGCGTATAAAGCGCGCCTCTGTGCCGCGAAGATTGATGCTTGACTGCAAAGAAGCATCGCAGGTATAGGTCCTATACTTGGTAAAGCTCTCTCCGTCTGCGGAGGTGTACACCGTGAAGGGCTTGCCTATGGCCTGCCAGAATATATCTATCTTGCCTATCTTGCGGCTTGCGCCAAGATCTACCTGCCAGACGTGATCCCGATCGGTAAGCATAAAGCCGCTCCATCTGCTGGTCCTTGAGCCGTCCACCGCGTAGTCGGAGGCGAAGGACGCGCCCTCGCAGAAGTTGGACCAGGTCTTTTTATTGAGCGCAAGGTTCTCCTTGCGGGTCTGGGGCGCGTTCGGGTCGTATTCGCCCTTTTTGATGTATTGGATATCCTCATCCGGAACGCAACGGTTTTCCACGTCGCTTACGGTTTTTGGAGCATATTGGGTAAAGCTGCCCGCGCTTATAAGCTCGGCAGAGCTTTTGCCCACCGCAAGCTTATACTCGCCGTCCTGAAGGATCCAGCTGCTTGTATCCTGGCAATATGTGGCAAGCTCGTCTTTATTAAAGGTGATGCTGATGCTCTGAGCCTCGCCGGGGGCGATGGAGCCTGTTTTTTCAAAGCCGCAAAGCTCTATCGATGCCTGCTCCTGCAGGGTCTCGGGCTTGGAAACGTAGAGCTGTACCACCTCCTTGCCCGCAAGCTTGCCTGTATTTTTTACCGTAAGGTTGACGGTGATGCTGTCCCCGTTATCCTTAAGGGAGATATCCTTATATTCAAACTCGGTATAGGATAGTCCGTATCCGAAGGGGTATGCAACGTCAACACCGAAGGTGGAATAATAACGGTATCCAACGTAGATATCCTCAAAATAGGTCACGTCAAGAGCGTTGCCGGGGAATGCCTCGGCGCAAGGGGTATCGCTGTAGCTTATGGGCCAGCTTGAGGTGGTCTTGGCGCTGGGATTTACCTTGCCCGAAAGTATGCTTGCCACCGCGGTGCCGGTAGCCTGACCTGCATATCCGCAGTAAATGATGCCGTCCACCAGATCCCTCCAAGAGGCCACCTCCATGGGAGCGCTTGTGTTGATTATGACCACTACCTTCTTTCCAAGAGCGTGGAACTCCTCACTTACAAGCTCGAGCATGGTGCGCTCGGTGTCGTTCAAGAGAAAATCCCCCTTGGCGCTTGAGCGGTCGTAGCTTTCCTGAGAATCGCGGGAAAATACCACCACCGCCGCATCGGCGCCCGTCGCCTGTGAGCTTGCGTACTCGCGGCTTACCTTGACGTCTGCAGATTCATCGCCCTGGATATGGGGATCACAGCCCTTAAATATATTGGAGGCATACTCGTATACCGAAAGAGACGAGCTCTTGTTTATGCCCGAGGCAACGGTGGAGCGATCGGTAGGGCTTACGCTGCCCGAGCCCGCACCGCCAAATACGGTCTTGAAGGCGCCGTTTCCAAACAGTGCAACGCAGGTATCCTCCTTAAAGGGAAGAGCGCCGTTGTTTTTAAGCAGTACCATGGTATCCGCCGCGGCATTGCCCGAGAGCGCCTCGTGCTGTTTTACGTTGTCGCGATGCTTGTTGCGGTCGTTCATGTCAAGTCCGTTAAAGGAGGGGGAGGAGATGAGCACATTTAAAATATTCTCGCAAGCACTGTCCAGCGCCGCAAGCTTAACGGTTCCGTTGTTGATGGCGGCTATTACCTTGTCGGGATCGTCGGCATTGCCCGGCATATTAAGGTCGTTGCCCGCATTGAGCTTATCGGTGATGTCTCCCTTGGAGTCCCAGTCCGACATAACAAGACCGTTAAAGCCCATCTCGCCTCGAAGGATCTCGGTAAGAAGCTCGTGACTGTTTGATGCATACTCGCCGTTTATGCGGTTGTAGGATGACATTACCGCCGCAGGAGAGCTTTGCTTGATAACGTATGCAAATGCTTTAAGATACATCTCCCGAAGAGCACGCTCGGTAAGGTTGGAGCTTACCGTGTAGCGTGCACTTTCCTGACTGTTTGCTGCAAAGTGCTTGATGCATGCCTGTGCACCGGTTGACTGAATGCCGTTTACGTAGGATGATGCGAGGTGTGCAGTAAGCAGAGGATCCTCCGAGCTGTACTCGAAGTTTCTGCCGCAAAGAAGGTTCTTTTGAAGATTCATACCCGGCGCAAGCACTATATCAAAGCCCAAAGCAAGGGCGTCCGTGCCGATGGCGCGTCCTACGCTGAGGGCAAGATCTCTGTCCCATGAGGATGAGAGATTGCTCACCGACGGATACCATACCGAGGAGACGGTATACCTTATACCCGCGGGACCGTCTGCCATCTCTAAAGAGGGAATGCCAAGACGGGGGATGGCATAGGTCTCGCCCGTGCTTCCCTTCTTGTCAGGCTCGCGTACGCCGCTGACAAACGTGGCCTTTTCCTTTAACGTCATGGCGTTTATTACGCACTTTACTCCGTCGCGGGTAAGCTGGGGTGCTCCGCCCTTAAGCTTTAGCATGATACTCTCTCCTTTGCATCCTACGGTAAGCTCAAGCTCGCCGCTTGTTTTATCCTCAGGGCAGGATATCTCGTGCAGGGAGTAACCGGGCTCTGCAGTGATCACGGCAGAGGATATTACCCCTTCCGCATCCTTAAGGGTAAGCTCAAGCTTACCCGAGCTCTCTGCCTCAAGGGTGAGACCAAGGCTGAGCTTGCCGTTCTTTACCATCAACCGGTGCGCCACGAGGGTGCAATCTCCGTCCTCGGGAGTGGGGGATGGGGATGGAGTGGGTGTGACCGCTATCTCGCATCCGGTAAATATTATTACAAGCAAAAGCATTGCCGTAATATGGGTAATAAGCTTTTTCTTCACGGTGTTTCTCCTTTAATTGTATATATATAATTATTTTATAGTATATATCAAACAAAGTCAATAATTTAATAATGTATAAGGAGCGCGCAAGCGCGCATATTTTATGCGCCAC
>JAFXDC010000021.1 GCA_017516345.1 Clostridia bacterium
CCCTTAGCGCCTGCGCCCCTCGTCCTTGCGGACGGGCGCGCATTCGCGCTTGCACGGCAAGCGCTTTGCCGCTCCTTCGGAGCGGAGGCGCTCATCGGTTTTTGGGGTGGTTGATAAAATCAGTTTACATGGGGGTTTTTGGATATTCGTCATCTTATGAGAAGGTTTAACGCAATAAATATAAAATTACTATTGCATTTGGGTGTCGCGTATGATATAATATTAAAAAATACTGGGATATGGAGAATTTGATATGAAGAAGTTGATCTCTATCATTACCGTTTTGATGGTTTTTCTGCTTATGTTTGGTTGTGCGCCCACAGAGCTTCCCACCCAAGCGCCTACCCAGGCACCTACAGAGACTCCCGCTCCGGAGCAGCAAAGCGACGTGTTGCTTACCTTTCTTGCGGTAAGCGATACACATATAGGGGATAAGTACACAAAGGAGAGCATGGAGAGCATACTGGAATATGCAAGCTCCTTTGATATTCCTCCCGAGGCATACCTTTTCGCGGGGGATCTGACGGATACGACGGGAAGCACTAAATCTGCCGTTCAGGTCAATACGTTCAGATCCATATACGAAAAGTACGGTGATCCGGATCAGATGCTGTACTGTCTTGGACCTACGCACGATACTCCGTCGGCAAGCGACGCGGTGAAATTCAGACAGATATACAGGGATGCCCTGGGTGAGGACTACTTTAAGGACGATATCACCGATACAGAAACCGCCCTTAAGGGATTGCGCCATCGCATCATAAACGGCTTCCACTTCTTTATGGTGGATTGGGAGGGAGGTAATAACGGCAACCTTGAGCGTGATACCCTTAAGCAGCTTCGCACAATGGTGGAGGAGGCATCGAATGAGGATAAGAATAAGCCCATATTCGTGCTTACTCACGTTCCCGGAGTGCTTGATTCCACCTTCAGACGATATCCTCAGGTGGTCTGTATGACGGGACATGTGCACAATTCCGTGGCAAGGGAGGATTCCATTTCGCAGGATAGCGGGTTTACCAACCTCCATTGCGGCGGCGCGAATTATTATAGGGTTGACGGATACAACCGTTTCACCGACAATCCCTTCCTTGATCTGGGTGATATCTACAATTTTGCACAAGGACTGTACGTGCAGGTGGATAAGGATTACAATGTAACCATCAAGCGCCTTGACGGTATCAATAAGGCGGTCATCGGTGAGGAGTGGACGGTAGGCCCGGGAAGATACGACGTGTATAAAAAGGACAGAAAAAATACCGCGGAAAAGCTTACCTTTGGCAGATATGCCAAGCTCAAGGTGGAGGAGATAGGTACCTCGAGCCTTAAGGTCTCCTTTGATAACGCTACTGCGGGCGGCGCGGGTCCTGCGCTCTATTACAGCGTGGAGCTGCTTGCGAAAAGCGGAGGCACCTATAGGGTGGCGCAGAAGAAGGATCTCGGCTCAAGACAGGTCTTCTATCCAAATGATGAAGGCATCCCCGCGCTTAATTATTCCTGCACCTTTACGGGCGCCGAGCTTTCGGATTACGCAGTGGTGGTTACCGCCTACGATTGCTGGAATAAGAGCGCAAATGCTCTTGTCTATACAAACGGAAGCTACTCTCACGACAGCCCCGCAGGGGAGATAGAGCACGTAAAGCACGAATCACAGTCCTCTCCCGAGGTAGGAGAGATAACCCCCGTTGCACAGAAAATATCCTTTAATTATACCTCGGATACCAAGACCAGCAATTATACCAAGGATTACTCTATGGCGGTGCGCTTTTGCCCCAACTACCAATTCACCGACGTTTACCTTCGTTGCTCCTCCTGGGGCGATACCGTAGGAAGCCTGGATTTTACCCTTTATAAGTGGGATACCGATTATCAGACCACCGTTCAGGGAGATGCGGTGGATACCCATTCCATGTCGGGCTATAAGGGTAGCACGGTCTATACCGTCCTTGACGGTGCTTATGAAGCGGGTGAGTATCTGCTTGTTATAACCACCCCCAATTATGCCGAGGGGGTCGGTCTGTACCATTACGGACTTGCAAGCGGGGAAAATAAGGGATATATCAGCTACGAGAACGGTAAGGAGATGTCCACTCAGCTTTACTTCGGTTGGACAAACACCGCTACCTGTGAAATACCGTATAAGATCTACCCCTAAAAAACCTTAAAAAATAACCGAAAAAATAGCCGAAAAGCCGTGAAAATGTATCGTTTTTTGATGCATTTTTCGCGGCTTTTGTTTTTATGGGAATGACGTAAGACGAAACGGTTTGTGAAATATTTTGTTTTGCGTATTAAAAAATTATTGACTTATGTGAACACAGGGTGTAGAATATAGCTGTAGTGATTACTACAAAACGGAACGCAAGTAGGATCATTTATATGTATGTGAAGGACGAAGGTCGTTTGCAATATTATTATTATAATTTGAGGAGGATTTTGTGATGACACACAAAAAGAACACTCGACTGGCATTGGGTATGAGTCTGCTCAGCATATTGCTGTGTGTATCAATGCTGGTTGGCACCACGTTTGCTTGGTTTACCGACTCCGTAACCAGCAATCTTAACCAGATTATTGCAGGTAATCTGGACCTTGAGGTATACTACGGTGACCCTGCAGATAAGAATAGCATCGCAGATGCAGAAAAACTTTTTGACGACGTGACTCTCTGGGAGCCTGCCGCTGTAGCGTGGGAAAACCTGACGGTCATTAACCTGGGAACGTTGGCATTGAAGTATGATCTTATGGTCAGCTTTAACGATGAAAACAACGTAAATGGCTACGGTCTTTCGGATATTCTGGAGATCGGCGTTGTGGATGGCGGAGTTACTGCCGACACACGCGAGGGTGCTATTGCGCAGGTACAGCAGTGGAATAAGCTGACCGATTTCAGCCTTAACGGTATATTGCTTGATCAGGATGCCTCAAAGACCTATGGCCTTGTAATTCGTTGGAATCCCACGGATGAGGATAACAATTGGAACGTAAACAATGGAAAGAACACTTCCGACGGTCAACCGTTGCATATCAATCTTGGCGTAATGGCGTTCGCTACTCAGATGATCAAGGAGAACGATTCGTTCGGAAACGATTATGACGAGAATGCTCCTTGGACGACATATGCGGATTACAGTTGGTATAATGCGAATGATAGCGTATTTACCGTAAACTCCGCTGAGGAGCTTGCCGGACTTGCTGCTATTGCAAACGGTACCGCCGAAAATATTGCAAGAGATACCTTTAAAGGCAAGACTGTAAATATCGGAAAGGATATCGATCTTAACGGCCGTCTGTGGACGCCTATTTCTCAGTTTAACGGCGTTTTGAACGGACAGAATCATACGGTTTACAACATGAAGGTCGTAGGAAACGATTCGGTTGGCTTCATAGGCCGTCAGGCAGGAGCAAGCTGTACGATAAAGGATATTACATTTGAAAATGCATACGTTGAAGGCTTTAGATTTATAGGTGTAGTTATGGGTTACGTTTACGGCAGCCATACCTTAGATAACGTAGACGTAGTAAATAGTACCGCAGTTGCTCGCTATAATTCCCAGAGTAAGGGTATACGCGTTGGTGGACTTATCGGATTTTTACCTCCGGACGGCAATCCGCAAACCATGAAAAACTGTGACGTTACAGGATGTACGATTTCCGGATACCATAACGTAGGTGCTATGTCGGGTACCAACTATCAGGTCGTTACAACTGAAAACTGTACCGCAAGCAACAATACCCTTATTTACGGTAGTGACCAGCAGGGTGCATTTGATTTCGGTGCAGGAAGCAGCGGTTATGTTGAATATGTTCCCGCATCGGGCTTCACTGCTACCAATAATACCATAAAGGGTGTATTCCTTTCTGAGAAGGGTGCGCAGGCGGCTATCGATGCCGGTGCTACTGTGCTTGAGTTGAATCCCGATGCCAACGTAACCTTAAAGGATCTGGGCAATCTTAACACCATATATGCAAACGGTGCAACAGTAAGCTTCAACGGCACAACAATAAAGAAGGATCTTACGGTTAAAGGCGCGGTCATTCCGTCGGAAATTAAGTCCCATACCGTGGATCTGTATTTTGAGGATTGTGCCTTTACGGGAGCTTACGGCATTAACTACACCTATTGTGACAATGCTACCTTCATTAACTGTACCTTTGATTGCGCAGAAAAGGCCATTCACTTTGACCGCGTAAATACCTCCTTGAAGGTGGTAAACTGTGAGTTTATTCGTGGCAGAGTTCAACTTGGAGCACCCGGTAATGTTAGCTTTACTGAGTGCACCTTCGGTGCTACTGAATCAACCAGCATTTGGTCCGAAAAGGGCATGCGTGTTTACGGACCTACGGAGTTCAAGGGCTGCGAGTTTAATAACCGCGTGGTTCTTGCCGGAGCTAACGGTCTTGCAATCAGCTTTGAGGATTGTACCGTAAACGGCGGTACCGAAATTACCGCCTCCGGTCAGATAATTTCAGGCGGTAACGTACCCACTGTTACAATCAAATAATCCTAATAAAACAACAAAGCCCTGCCACTTATAAGGCGGGGCTTTTATATTAGATAAAAAACCCCGAAAGAACATCGTTTTTTGCGAATTTTCGGGGTATTTTCTTTATTTTGATGTCATAACAAGTTAATATTGTGTATTGACGCGGGCATTTATGCTATAGTATAATAAA
The DNA here is from genome assembly GCA_017516345.1 of Clostridia bacterium. Taxonomy (GTDB): domain Bacteria; phylum Bacillota; class Clostridia; order Christensenellales; family QALW01; genus UMGS1338. The sequence goes on from JAFXDC010000021.1 coordinate 4,678, forward strand.
TTATAAATATATTGACGGAGGGTTCATAATCATGAAAAAGCTTAACGGTGTTGTTCAAAAAGTGCTTAAATGTTTAAATGCAGTATGCATCATTTTGTGCTTGCTTAGCAGTAGCTTGGTTGCATCAGCGTTAACACCGCCGCCATGCGCCGAATTTGATTCTTATGAGCAGTTTGCTTTATCCATATCATCAGGATCATTTTTCAATGACGCGGGCTTTGGTATGAGCGCGGATGAGTCTGTCAAGGAATTGATGCTGAAAACAAACGTAATAAGAATGAAAATAAATGGCGAATGCCCGGCCTTTGATAGCGGTAAATATTCAGACGGTGCTAGCTATACGCAAAAGCTTAACGTTTATTATCCTGTTTGGGACTATCAGGGCTATTATGCCAGACACAATTACAACGGTGAACCGGTGTTTTATCAAGTATGGTATGCAACAAATGATACTAAAAAGCTTAAAACCAATTACGATGCAGTTATAAACGGAGAAAAAGTACGCATACAGTACAGTCGTGAGGGCGACGGGCGGTATTACGGCGCATTTCTGTACAGAGATATGTACCTTGTTCAGATACTTGCGTATAGCCAAGAGATGTTCAAAACTATATTTGAAAATCTGACCATTGAAGAAATAAACATAAATAATCCGCTTCAAACAAGAGTAAGAAGTACTTTGATAGATGGTCAAGAGCAAGAGGATACTTGGCAGATAAGCCCTTGGTGGTATGTTGCGGCGGCATTGGTGATTTGTGCCTTGGGCACGGCGGTACTGCTTATAGTGGTGCTTAATAAGCGCAAGGAGAAAAGTAATTAAACATAAAAAAAGCCTCTGTGCATAAATGCGCAGAGGCTTTAATATTTAAGCTTATTTGCAGAAATTTTCTATGTAGTTGTCAAGTGCGGCCTGTATTACCTTTACCGCGGCATCTCTGCCGTTGACCTCGCCCGCAACCGTCTCCTTGCCCTCAAGCGCCTTATAGACCTTGAAGAAGTGTGCCATTTCATCAAAGACGTGGGGAGGAAGGTCGGATATATCCTTGTATTTATTATAAGTGGGGTCGGCAAAGGGGATGGCGATTATCTTCTCGTCGTTACGGCCGTCGTCAAGCATGGAGATATAGCCTATCGGATAGCAACGCACGAGGGTGAGAGGATCAAGTGCCTCCGAGCAAAGGATGAGCACGTCCAGCGGGTCGCCGTCATCACCGTAGGAGCGCGGAATGAAGCCGTAGTTTGCGGGATAGTGGGTGGAGGTGTAGAGCACGCGGTCAAGCATTATAAAGCCTGTTTCCTTGTCGAGCTCGTACTTCTTTTTACTGCCCTTGGAGATCTCGGTCACTGCAACGAAATCCGTGGGAGTAATTCTTTTTGGGTCAATATCGTGCCAAATGTTTCTCATTGTATTACCGCCTTTCATTTTTGTTATTATATCCGCTTTGCCCTTTTTAAGCAACCTGAATTATTTGAAATTGAGATATCAAGGCGCTAAAAAGGGCAACATTATGGGGAAAACGGATAAAAACAAGCAAAAATATCACAAAGCGTAATGATACTTCATTGACAATTGTGTTAAAATAAGAGATAATATATAATTGCATAGATTATGTATTTTGGAGCAAGGCGTTGATTTATGAAGCACAGAATAATTGCCATTGAGGAAAATTCCATAGCGGAGGAGCTCGGACTGCAGGTGGGAGACTATCTTATCGCCTTTGACGAGCAACCGGTGGAGGATATACTTGATTATCAGTATTATGAGTCCCTTAACAGCTTTTCTATGACCGTGCAGGACGGCAGAAGCGGAGAGGCGGTCATCTTCGATATAGAAAAGGACGATGACGAGATCCTGGGCATGAGGTTTGAAAACGATATGCTCAAGCTCAGGCATTGCTGTAATAAGTGCATCTTCTGCTTTGTGGATCAGCTTCCGTCAAATATGCGCCCCACTATGTACGTTAAGGATGACGATTGGCGTATGTCCTTTATTATGGGCAATTACGTCACCCTTACAAATCTTAAGGAGAAGGATATCCAAAGGATAATAAAAAGGAAGATAAGCCCGCTGTACATTTCGGTGCACGCCACCGATCCCGAGCTTCGCTCCCAATTGCTTGGCAACCCAAGGGGCGGCGAGCTGATGGATATACTCAGAAGATTTGTTGAGGCGGGTATCGAGTTCCATGCACAGGTGGTGCTTTGCCCGGGCTATAACGACGGCTTCCAGCTTCGTAAGACCTTTGAGGATCTGCTTGTCATGTATCCCTACTGCAAGAGCCTTGCGGTGGTGCCCGTGGGGCTTACATATCACCGCGCAGGGCTTACCAAGCTTCGCAGGGTGACCGGCTCTGATGCACAGTACATCCTTGATGAGATAGAGCAATGGCAAAAGAAATGCCTTGAGATGAAGGGCACGCGGTTTATATTTGCTTCGGACGAGATGTATCTGCTTGCGGGGCGTGATATCCCCAGACACGATACGTATGAGGATTACGCACAGCTTGAAAACGGAGTGGGCATGCTTGCCAAGATGGAGCACGAGGTGGAGGAGGCGCTTGCCGATCCGGAGCGTCCGCCCTGGATACTTGACAGAGAGGTGGCAATTGCCTGCGGTGTTTCCGTGGCGCCGTTTATACGCAAGCTTGCGGATAAAATAACCGATATATACGGAAACCTCAATCTGCACGTTTATCCCATAAAGAACTTCTTCTTTGGGGAAAGTGTTACGGTCACGGGTCTGCTCACCTGCAAGGATATCGGGGTACAGCTTGAGGGCAAGCCCATAGGCAGGGAGCTGCTTATATCAAAAAGCATGCTCAGACAAGGGGAGAACACCTTCCTTGATAATCTGACGGTGCAGGATCTGAGCGGTTGGCTCTGTAAGCCTGTAACACCGGTGGAAAACGACGGCGAAAGCTTTGTTAAGGCTCTTTTGGGAGTATAAATATTTCAACATAGATCAGCACAGGAAATGGAGATAGTATGAAGGGTTTGGTAGCAATAGTAGGCAGACCTAACGTGGGTAAGTCTACGTTTTTCAATAAGCTTTTAGGCAGAAGATTAAGTATAGTAAAGGATACCCCCGGAGTTACGAGGGACAGAATATACGGAGACGTGGAGTGGCTTGACAACGTTTTCACGGTGGTGGATACGGGAGGTATCGAGCTAAAGAGTCAGGACGTATTCTTCAAGGAGATGCGCAAGCAGGCTGAGGTGGCGGTGGATACTGCCGACGTTATCCTGTTTTTTACCGATGCCCGTGCGGGTCTTGTTTCGGATGATGCCGACATCGCGCAGTATCTCAGACGCAGACACGAGAGGATAATCCTTGTGGTAAACAAGGTGGACAGTCCCAAGCAGGAGCATGACGTATATGACTTTTACGGTCTTGGCCTGGGCGAGCCCAGCGTGATAAGCGCCCAACAGGGTCTTGGAATAGGCGATCTGCTCGATCGCATCGTCGAGCTTCTTCCCAAGCACAGCGCGGACATGGAGGATGAGCGCATCTCCATCGCGGTGGTGGGTAAGCCGAACGCGGGAAAATCGTCCTTGGTAAATAAAATACTTGGTCAGGAAAGGACCATAGTAAGCGACATCCCCGGCACCACAAGAGACGCCATAGATACCGCCTTTACGGCACTTGGGCACGAGTTTACCATAGTGGATACCGCGGGAATACGCAGAAAGCGCAGTATAGACGACGACAGCATAGAGCGCTACAGCATCATCCGCAGTCTTGACGCCATACGCCGTTGTAACGTAGCTCTTATCGTGATAGACGCGCAAAAGGGCATAACCGAGCAGGACGTGAAGATCGCGGGCTTTGTACACGAGCAGGGCAAGGCGGCGGTGGTAATAGTAAACAAATGGGATGCCGTGGAGAAGGATACCAATACCAGCGAGAAATTCAAAAAGCAGCTGTATAACGATCTTGCCTTTATGGATTACGTTAATATTCAGTTTATATCCGCACTTACGGGTCAGCGCCTGGGCAGGGTGCTTCCCGAGGTAATTGCGGCAAATGAGCAGGCACAAAGAAGGATCACCACGGGCGTGCTTAACGATGCACTTCAGGATGCCATGGCGGTAATGCAGCCCCCCTCCGACAAGGGAAGACGCTTAAAGATATTCTATTGCACTCAGGCGTCGAGCGCTCCTCCGACCTTTATACTGTTTGTAAACGATGCTACGCTTATGCATTTTTCCTATCAGCGTTATCTTGAGAACTTCTTCAGAAAGACCTTTGGCTTTGAGGGAACCCCCATCAGGTTTATTTTGAGGGAAAAGGAAGATAATTAATGCAATTTATTATACGCACGGTGATCCCGTGCGTTTTTTTATTAATTTCGTCGTATTTTTTGATGTTTTTTAAGATTATTGTTGAATATGGTCGAAAAATGTGGTAAAATTAAATAAACAATATAGCTTTGGAGGATTTTTTATGTTTAGTGATATGGGTAAAAAGATAAGGATGCTTGCCATGGTGCTGTGCTGGGCGGGGATCGCCATCTCGATTTTGGGAGCACTTGCTACCTTTTGCTCGCTTTATGCCTTTTCGGATATGAATATTATATTGGTCATCCTTATAAGCGTTGCAATACTTATAGGAGGCCCCATCCTCAGCTGGGTGGGAAGCTTTATTCTGTGCGGCTACGGCGAGCTTATCGAAAAGACCGCCGAGACAGCCAAGAATACCGAAATACTTAAGAACCTTGCCCTTCAGGAGGCGAAGGACAGAGAGCTTGAAAAAAGAGAGAAGGCAAAGAAGGATAAGCCAAGTGCGGGAGCAAGACCTACGGTGATCAATCCCTTTGCTCCGCCCTTTGATATTCCCAACGTGTTTGCGGGCGCTACCGACAAAAAGGAGCCCGAGAGCACCGAGCCCGAGACCGTGGAGGCAGAGGTGGTTGACGTGCCTTCGGATGCCGAGGCTGTGCAGGCCGAATAATGACGGTTAAAAAATAAAAGCGACACGGTCTGTGTCGCTTTTGGTTTATGTAGCGTTAGTTCTGCTCTGCCTCTACGTCGCTTGTGCAGTGGGGGCACTTGGTAGCGTCGATAGCAATGGTGGATTTGCAGTAGGGGCATACCTTGGTGGTGGGAGCCGGTGCGGGTGCGGGCTCTTCCTTTTTCTGTGCCTTTTCGCGCATGGTATTGATGCTCTTTACCATAACGAATACCACAAGAGCCATGATCAGGAAGTTAAGCACTACGTTTAAGAAGGTGCCGTAGTTAAGGGTTGCGGCGCCTGCCTCCTTGGCGGCCTCGAGGGTCTCATAGGTGCCGCCGTCAAGAGCAACGAACCAGTTGTTAAAGTCGATGCCGCCCGTGGCAAGAGAGATAACGGGCATTATTACGTCCTTGACCAATGAATCGATGATACCCTTGAACGCGCCGCCGATTATAACGCCAACTGCCATGTCTACAACGTTGCCTCTTTTAATGAAGTCTCCGAATTCTTTAATTATTCCTTTTTTAGCCATAATTATCGCCATCCTTATACTTTTATATTGTTTTTTTAATTATATCACAAATAACGACAGGAATCAATATAAAATTTTGCCACCAATTAAAAAATATGAGGTTACAAACGGTATTTATATGATATAATGATATATATCAAAAAAAGCGGGGAGGTGCGCAAATGGATTTTAAGCTGGTTTCAAAATTTGAACCGTCGGGAGATCAGCCCGAGGCAATATCACAGCTTGTTCAGGGCATTCGTGACGGATATCGCTCCGAGGTGCTTCTGGGAGTGACCGGCTCCGGCAAGACCTTTACGATAGCAAACGTAATAAAGGAGCTTAACCGACCCACCCTGGTGCTTGCCCACAACAAGACCCTTGCGGCACAGCTCTGCAGTGAGTTCAAGGAATTCTTCCCCGAAAACGCGGTGGAGTATTTCGTTTCCTTCTACGATTACTATCAGCCCGAGGCATACATCCCGAGCACCGATACCTATATAGAAAAGGACAGCTCGATGAACGATGAGATAGAAAAGCTTCGCCATAGCGCCACCGCCGCACTTCAGGAGCGCCGCGACGTCATAGTTGTGGCATCGGTCTCCTGCATATACGGTCTTGGTGACCCTGCGGCGTATAAGGATATGGCGATATCCCTTCGTCCGGGAATGATAATAGACCGTGAGGAGCTGCTTGAGCGCCTGGTTGCAATACAGTACGAGCGCAACGATCTTGCCTTTGAGCGTGGCACCTTCCGCGTCAGAGGGGATTGTGTGGAGGTGTATCCGCCCTCGTCGGGGGATAAAGCGGTAAGGATAGAGCTCTTTGGAGACGAGATAGACTCCATCAAGCTTGTGGACGTGGTTACCGCCCGCGCGGTCGCCACCCTTAAGCATTACATGCTCTTCCCTAACACCCACTATATCGCGGGACCCGAAACCATGGAGCGCGCAGTAAGACAGATAATGAGGGATAAGGCGGAGCAGGTGCGGCTTTTTAACGCTCAGAATAAGCTGCTTGAGGCTCAGCGCATAGACCAGCGTACCAACTACGACGTTGAAATGATAAAGGAGATAGGCTATTGCTCGGGTATAGAGAACTACTCGCGCTATCTTGACGGACGCGAACCGGGCGAGCCGCCGTTTACTCTTCTTGATTATTTCCCCGACGACTTTCTGCTTGTGGTGGATGAGTCCCATGCCACTCTGCCTCAGCTTCGCGCCATGTACGCAGGGGACAGATCGCGTAAGGAGCGCCTTGTGGAGTACGGCTTCAGGCTGCCAAGTGCTCTTGATAACCGCCCGCTCAGCTTTGAGGAATTTGAAACAAAATACAATCAGATGATATGCATAAGCGCCACCCCGGCGCAGTATGAGCTGGACCGTGCGGGTCTTGTTGCCGAGCAGATAGTGCGTCCCACCGGCCTGCTTGACCCCGAGATAATCATAAGACCGGTCAATAATCAGATAGACGATCTGCTTGAGAATATAAGGCTTGAGACCGAAAAGGGCTTCAGGGTGCTTGTTACCACCCTTACAAAGAAGATGGCAGAAATGCTCACAGACTTTTTGGCACAGCAGGGGATAAGGGTAAGATATCTTCATTCTGAGGTGCATACCCTGGAGCGCTTGGAGATAATCAGGGATCTGCGCCTTGGTGAGTTTGACGTGCTTGTGGGCATAAACCTTTTAAGAGAGGGCTTGGATCTTCCCGAGGTCTCCCTCGTGGCAATACTTGATGCCGACAAGGAGGGCTTTTTAAGAAGCGAAAGATCTCTTATACAGACCATAGGCAGAGCCGCCCGAAACGCCGAGGGTAAGGTAATACTGTATGCCGACGTAATTACCGAATCCATGGAAAGGGCGATAAGCGAGACGAATCGCCGAAGAAAAAAACAGCAGCAATATAATAAGGAGCACGCAATAGTGCCCAAGACCATCATAAAGGGCATACGCGAGGTGCTGGAGATAACCAAGCCGGTGACTCAAAGCAGTAATGATCCCGCCAAGCTTAAAAGCGAGATCACCCGTCTTGAACGTGAGATGCTGGATGCGGCACAGAGGCTTGATTTTGAGACCGCCGCCAAGCTCAGGGATGCCCTTAAGCTGTTAAGAGAGAAAGCGCAATAGCCTTCCGAGGAGAAATATGACGGAAAATATTATAATTAAAGGCGCGCGCGCCAACAATCTTAAAAATATCGATATAGTAATACCGAGAAATAAAATGATAGTGCTTACCGGGCTTTCGGGCTCGGGAAAGACCTCTCTTGCCTTTGATACCATCTATGCCGAGGGTCAGCGCAGATACGTGGAATCATTATCCTCCTATGCGCGACAGTTCCTCGGACAGATGGACAAGCCCGACGTGGACTATATCGAGGGCCTGAGTCCCGCTATCAGCATAGACCAAAAGACCACGGGCAGAAACCCGCGCTCGACGGTTGGAACGGTAACCGAGATACACGACTATCTCAGGCTTCTTTATGCCCGTGTAGGACATCCGCACTGCCCAAAATGCGGCAAGCCCATAGAGCAGCAGACCATCGATCAGATGACCGATTGGGTGCTTAAGCTCCCCATTGGCGAAAGGGTGCAGATAATGGCGCCCGTTGTTCGGTCAAGGAAGGGAGAGTATCACAAGCTGCTTGAGGATATGCTCAAAAAGGGCTATACCCGTGCGAGGGTGGATGGGAATCTGTACGATATAAGCGAGGAGCAGGTGAGCCTTGACAAAAACCTTAAGCATTCCATCGAGATAGTGGTGGATAGGGTGATAATCAAGGAGGGAATACAGACCCGAATTGCCGACTCCCTTGAGGCGGCGCTCAAGCTTGCGGACGGTCTTGCACTTGTGGTTACTTCCGAGAAGGAGAAGCTCTTTTCGCAGAATTATGCCTGCGTGGATTGCGGCATAAGCATCCAGGAGCTTGAGCCCAGAAGCTTTTCCTTTAATAACCCCTTCGGTGCTTGCCCCGAATGCACCGGACTTGGCGTTAAGAATAAGATCTCGCCGGATATGGTGATATCCGACCCCAATAAAAGCCTTGCGCAGGGCGCCATTAAGGCGTCGGGATGGAACAATACTCAGGATGACTCCATTGCCATGGCTACCTATAAAGCTCTTGCGGAGCACTATCATTTCGATATTGATACCCCCGTTTGCGAGCTTGACAAGAGCATTGTTGATATCATCATGTACGGTACGAGGGAGGAAAAGATAGAATACTCCATAGAGACCGCATTCCATACAAGAAGATACAAGCAGTCCTTTGAGGGCGTTATAAACAATATGGAGCGCCGCTACCGCGAGACCTCAAGCGATTTTATCAAGCAGGAGATAGAGCAGTATATGGTGCAGGAGCCCTGCCCTGTATGTAAGGGTCGTAGGCTTAAGCCCGAGGTGCTCTCGGTGCTGGTGGGCGGGCTTAATATATCCGAGCTCTCCGATAAAAGCGTCAGGGATGCTCTTGAGTTCCTGGACAGCATAAATCTTACCGAAAAAGAGGAAATGATAGCCGACAGGATATTAAAGGAGATAAGGGGAAGACTGCAATTTTTGTCCGATGTGGGACTTTCCTATCTCACCCTCTCCCGCGGAGCCGCCACCCTTTCGGGAGGCGAGGCACAGCGCATCAGGCTTGCCACCCAGATAGGTGCGGGTCTGATGGGGGTGCTCTACATTCTCGACGAGCCCTCTATAGGTCTTCATCAGCGCGACAACGGAAAGCTTCTTGCATCCCTTAAAAATCTTCGTGATATCGGAAACACCCTTATAGTGGTGGAGCATGACGAGGAGACCATGCTTGAGGCGGATTATCTTGTAGATATCGGCCCCGGTGCGGGAGTCCATGGCGGATACGTTGTTGCCGCGGGCACTCCAAAGGAGGTCATGAAAAACAAGAACTCTCTGACGGGTCAGTATCTCTCGGGCAAAAAGCGTATTCCCATACCCAAAAAGCGCAGAGCTCCCGACCACCGCGCCATACGCATAAAGGGCGCCGCGCAGAATAATCTTAGGGATATAGACGTTACCTTTCCCATAGGACTCTTTACCGTGGTGACCGGTGTTTCCGGCTCGGGAAAATCCTCTCTTGTCAACAGCGTGCTTTATAAAAACGTTGCAAGAATGCTCAACGGCACCAAGGTGCTTGGCGGAAAGTGCAGGCGCATAGAGGGAATAGAGCATATTGACAAGATAGTGGTCATAGATCAATCCCCGATAGGCAGAACTCCAAGGAGCAATCCCGCAACCTATACCGGAGTGTTCGACCTTATCCGAAATCTCTTTGCGCAGACTCAGGATGCCAAAACAAGAGGATATAACAACGGACGCTTCAGCTTCAACGTCAAGGGCGGCAGATGTGAGGCGTGCTCGGGTGACGGACTTATCAAGATAGAAATGCATTTCATGGCGGATATCTTCGTGCCTTGCGAGGTATGCAAGGGCAAGCGCTATAACCGTGAGACCCTTGAGGTGCGTTATAAGGGCAAGAATATCCATGACGTCCTTGAAATGACCGCCGAGGAGGCATATGATTTCTTTAAAAATATTCCCCAGATAGAGGCAAAGCTCAAGACCTTGAATGACGTGGGTCTTGGATACGTCAAGCTGGGTCAGCCCTCTACCACTCTTTCGGGAGGAGAGGCGCAGAGAATAAAGCTTGCCACCGAGCTTTCCAAAAGAAGCACGGGCAAGACGCTGTATATTCTTGATGAGCCCACCACCGGCCTTCATACTCACGACGTTGCAAAGCTTATCAATATATTGAACCGACTCACCGATGAGGGCAACACCGTGGTGGTCATAGAGCATAATCTTGACGTTATCAAGAGTGCGGATTACTGTATAGACCTTGGACCCGAGGGGGGAGACGGCGGCGGATGCGTGGTTGCTACGGGCACTCCCGAGGAGGTATCGGAGGTATCGGGATCCTACACTGGGCAGTATCTTGCAAGGGTACTTAGCCGAAAATAACGTCTGTAAAAGGGATGAAAGTGTCTTTTCAGGGGCGACGGTGCAGTATCGTCCGAGCTTGAAGAACGGTAAACAGATAAGGAGCCATCATAATAGGTACTTTTTGTATAAAAAAAGCGTTTTAATAAAAATAAGTCTTGACATATAGACAGCTTTGTGGTAAATTATTTAAGCACTACTCTCGGGTAGTGCTTCTATATGCGTTTTGGAGGTGTAAAACAATGGCTGCAAAAGGACAGAGAAACGGTATTACCCTGGCTTGCACCGAATGCAAGAACAGAAACTATATTACCAGCAAAAACAAGAAGAACGATCCCGATCGTCTCGAGATCAAAAAGTATTGCCCGACCTGTAAGGCTCATACTGCACACAAGGAAACAAAATAATTTTTATTTTGAGTGCTGTAATTTTTAGAATTAACAGAGGATGTGAAATAAATGGCAAAGGATCAGGACAAGCTTGAGGTCGTAAACGATACCAAGCTCACCGAAAAGCAGGATAAGGCCGACAAGAAGGCAGGCAAAAAGACCGCTAAGAAAAAAGAAAAGAAAAAGATCGCCAACCCCATAAAGGAAATGCTTTCCGAGCTTAAAAAGGTAACATGGCCCACTCGTAAGGAGCTTACCGGATACTGCATCTGCGTAGGTGTATTCGTTGTGGTCATGGCTATCGTTGTATGGCTTATGGATATGGGCTCCGCAGAGCTTATCAGACTTCTTACCGATTCCAAGTCGGGCTTACCTTCTTTGTTTTAAAGGGGTAATTGCGTAATGAGTGAAGAAAACAACAGCCCCAAATGGTATGTAGTACATACCTATTCGGGTTACGAAAACAAGGTTATGACCAGTCTGCAGAACATGGTGGAAAACATGGCTTTGCAGGATGTTATTGTGGATATCCGCATTCCTACCGAGGAAGTAATGGAAATACGCAACGACAAGAAAAAGCTTGTTCAGCGTAAGCTGTTCCCCGGTTACGTAATGGTAAAGATGGTTATGAACCAGCTTACCTGGTATGCCGTACGCAATACAAGAGGAGTTACCGGCTTCGTAGGCCCCGGAAGCAAGACCCCCATACCGCTTACCGATGAAGAGGTTCGCAGAATGGGCGTTGAGAACGTCAGCGTTAACATCAACGTCAAGAATGGCGACTTTGTAAACATCATCAGCGGTCCGTTGGATGGCTTCTCCGGCGTTGTCGAGGAGGTAGACGCTTCCCGTCAGAAGGTACGCGTTGTTGTATCGATGTTCGGCAGAGAAACACCCGTAGAGGTGGATTTCATTCAGATCAAGGTGGTCTGATGCAACTTGATTATTATTCGCCACGGCGTATAATATAAGTCCCGTCTTCGTGCGGGCGGTGGGAGAGCATAATTGCTCGGTCGTACCACATCATATAAAGAGGAGGTGTTTTTAATGGCAAAGAAGATTTCAGGAATGGTAAAGCTGCAGATAGCAGCAGGCAAGGCTACACCTGCGCCTCCTGTCGGCTCTGTTTTAGGTCCTCACGGTATCAACATCATGGGCTTCTGTAAGGAGTTCAACGAGCGTACTAACAAGCAGGCAGGCCTTATTATCCCTGTGGTTATCACGATCTATCAGGATCGTTCTTTCTCCTTCATAACCAAAACTCCGCCGGCAGCCGTACTTATCAAGAAGGCTTGCGGTATCGAGTCCGGTTCGGGAGCTCCCAATAAGAACAAGGTAGCGTCTATAACCAAGGCACAACTTCGCGAGATCGCAGAGCTCAAAATGCCCGATCTTAACGCTGCAAGCGTAGATGCAGCTATCAGCATGATAGCAGGTACTGCACGCAGCATGGGCGTAACAGTAGTCGACTAAGGCTACATCTATTACGTGGGAGGGGCGTAAAAATGCGCACCGCTATCACCACAAGGAGGAACGAAAATGAAAAGAGGAAAAAAATATATCGAAAGCCTCAAGCAGGTAGATTCTGCTAAGCTTTATGATCCTTCCGAGGCTACTGCTTTGGCAATTGCAACCGCTAAAGCAAAGTTTGACGAGACCATTGAGGTATCGGTAAAGCTGGGTGTAGACCCAAAGCACGCTGACCAGCAGGTTCGTGGCGTTGTTGTACTTCCCCACGGTACCGGTAAGACCAAGAGAATCCTCGTAATAGCCAAGGGTGAAAAGGCTGACGTTGCTGCAGCCGCAGGTGCCGATTTTGTGGGCGCCGAGGAAATGATCGCTAAGATCCAGAACGAGCAGTGGTTCGATTACGACGTTATCGTTACCACCCCTGATATGATGGGTCTTGTTGGTCGTCTTGGTAAGGTTCTTGGACCTAAGGGCTTAATGCCTAACCCCAAGAGCGGTACCGTTACTATGGATCTTGTTCGTGCAATCAACGAGATCAAGGCCGGTAAGGTTGAGTACAGAGTTGACAAAACCGCCATTATTCACTGCCCCATAGGCAAGGCAAGCTTCGGAACCGAGAAGCTCACCGAGAACCTTAACGTTCTTATGGATGCCATCATCAAGGCTAAGCCTGCTGCTGCAAAGGGTCAGTACCTCCGCAGCGTAGTGCTTTCCAGCACCATGGGCCCCGGAATCAAGGTTAACGGTCTTAAGTTTTAATTAAACTATAAGGGAGTCGTAAGACTCTCTTTTTTTTATTCTTTCTCGTCGGATGATCAGATATGTGTATTAAAGGTAAAAAAACGAACGTTTGCATGGAAAAAACCAAAAAATGTTTATATTTTTTATTGCAAAGATATATATATTTGTGCTAAAATAATATTGTGTTAATACTATGCGGCTTTTTGCCGTATTGAAATTTGAGGAGATGATGTAATGAAGCTTGATCCACCAAAAAGAAGCGGCACGGCTGTGGTCGCGGTAATCGTAGCTGTGGTGGTATTGATAAGTGCCATAGTGCTCTTTGCCGATTTCCGTCCGCACGGCAGATTTACATTGACTGTGCTGTTTACCGGCGATCTTCACGGCAATATGGAGCTGATGCCCAAATATCAGACCCTTATAAACAGTGAACAGAGAAAAGGAGAGACTATTTTGCTTGACTGCGGAGATCTGTATCAGGGTGGAAGCAGACAGGATAAAGGGGGCATTCCCGAGAGTCTGGTGCTCTCAAGTATGAAGTATGATGCCATGACCCTTGGAAATAACGAGTTCTGGTGTCCGGAAAACAGTGCTGAGGTGTGTGATGAGAACATAAGTGCGCTTGCAAACAATGCCACCTTTGATATCCTTTGTGCAAACGTGGAAAAGAATGGGGAATATCTGCAGGGGGTGAAGCCGTATACCATAATAGACAAACGGGGACTTAAGATAGCGATCATAGGTCTTACCACCAATGAAATGGACAATAAAGAGGTGCAGAATAAGACACTTCGAGATCCGGTTCGGGTGCTTAACGAGGTCAATAACGAGCTTGCGGGGAAGGCGGATATAAAAATAGTGCTTTCCCATTGTGAAACAGAGCATAACATGGCCTTTTCGGGGGTGGATGCCATAGTTGCCGGACATATACATCAGCCTACCGACGTGCCTGTAATAAATAATAACGGTATTCCCATGGTCAGAGCGGGCGGGGAGAATAAGTCGGAGCTTGGCAAGCTCGTGCTTGAGCTTGTAGAGATGGAGGATGGTTCATGGCGTGTGGATAGCTACACCTTTGAATTGCTTAATGCAAGGGATGCTATTGCCGATCAAAAGATATCTGCAATAGTAGCGGGACTTGACGGTTGAAATGAGTCGAGCAAAATAAAGTTTTACGGAGGATAAAATGGAAAAGATAAAAAGAAACGAGCGCCTGGTGGTCATAACCAAAATACTGTGTGCCAATCCAAATAAGCTGTTTACTCTTTCTTATTTTTGCAATATGTTGGGTGCGACCAAATCCTCATTAAGTGAGGACATATCTGTGTTGAAGGACTATTTTGAGCAACGCAGGCTCGGCAGGATAGAAACCATTCCCGGCTCAATGGGTGGTGTGAGATTTCTTCCCGTATCCGACAAGGCGGCGATCGAATCCTACATCATAGAGCTTGCAAACAATCTCAAGGATTCACGTCGCGCTCTTTCGGGAGGCTATATATATATGGCGGATATCCTTTCAGACCCCGAGAAGCTTGACAAGATCGCGCAATGCATGGCGGCACCATATATCAATAAGGAAATAGATTACGTTATCACTATTGAGACTAAAGGTATTCCGATCGCGCTTATGTGTGCAAGGATCCTTGGTGTGCCTCTTATAATTGCAAGAAGAGAAAACCGCATAAATGAGGGACCGCAGGTAACAATAAATTATATTACCGATTCGGGCAGAAGCATGTCAAGTATGAGCTTGCCAAAGAGAGCGTTGCCGGGCGGAAAGCGGGTGCTCGTGGTGGATGACTTTATGCGCGCGGGCGGAAGCGTAAAGGGGCTTTGTGACCTCATGAAGGAGTTTAACGTCATCGTTGCGGGAATATCGGTATTTGTTGCAACGAAAAATCCCGAGAGAAAGCTGGTGGATAAATTCCGCTCGTTGTTGACACTTTACTCGGTGGATGACTATCAAGGCATTATAGATATCCGTCCAAGCGGTACTGCAAATTGAATGCTTTATTCAAAATGCTGTTTTTTTGACGGCATTATACCGAAAAACAGCGCAGGTAGAAGACGTAAAGCATAAGCAAACTCGAAATTTACATAAATTTACTGAAAAATGTGATGTTTTAGTGACATTTTAATAAAAAATATCTGAATTTTTGAATATTTTCTTGCATTTTATAAAAATATTTGTTAGAATAAATCTAATAATGCATATTGTATGAAATGGAGGAAAGATTTGTGCAGATAACCGATATCAGAGTTCACAAGATCGAGACAGAAGGTAAGCTCCGTGCCATCGCTTCCGTAACCTTTGACGGCGTATTCGTAGTACACGACATAAAGGTAATTGAAGGATCCAACGGCATGTTTATCGCTATGCCTTCCCGTAAGAATTCTCGTGGCGAGCAGAAGGACATTGCTCATCCCATTGTTACCGATCTCCGTGTTGAACTGTCAGAAAAAATACTGGGTGCATATAACGAGTTACAGTAATATGTCCAAGCTTTTTTCGACGCAAGGAACAGTTGCGTCGTTTTTTTTTACCCAAATCGGACAAGGACGAGTAAAAAGCAAAAATAAAAGCAAAATTACAATAAAAAATTCATAAAATGCTTGATGTTTTGTGATGTTTTGACATATAATATCAGTATATTATAAAGGGGCGTTATTATGAATATTCTGGATTTTAAAAATAAACGTGTTCATTTTATTGCTATAGGCGGCTCCAGCATGAGCGGCCTTGCCATGATGCTTAAAAATCTTGGCTTTGACAGACTTTCCGGCTCGGATTGGGCAGAGGGCAAGGCACTTCCTAAGCTTCGTGCTGCGGGTATTACCGTTGCAAATAAGCATGATGTAGAAAATATGAAGGATGCCGATCTTGTGGTGTATTCCGCCGCCATCGGTCCTAAGAATTGTGAGTACGCTTATGCTGCGGATAACGGCATTCCCATGATGCGCAGAGACCAGCTTCTCGGAGAGCTTTCAAGAGCTTATGAAAAATGCATAGGCGTTTCGGGCACTCACGGCAAGACCACCACTACGGGACTTATAAGCGAGATATTCCAATATGCAAAAAAGGATGCTACCATACATATCGGCGGCGTGCTTCCGATGATAAACAGTAATGTTCACCTTGGCAAGGGGGATACCTTTATCACTGAGGCCTGTGAGTATGTTGATTCATTCCTTACCTTGAGCCCGACGTATGCCATAGTGCTTAACATCGATGCCGACCATCTTGATTATTTTAAGGATATAGACCATATCTATTCCTCCTTTATGAAATTCGTACAGCCTGTTCCCGAGCACGGATGCATCATCGCCTGCGGCGATGAGGAAAGATGTGCGCGCTTAATGAGGGAGTGCGGCAAAAGATGCATAAGCTACGGCTTTAACAGCACCAACGATTTTTATCCCGAGGATATCACCTTTACTGCAGAGGGCTTCCCGTGCTACACCCTTTGCTCCAAGGGGGAGAGGCTTTTCAGAGTGGAGCTTGGTATAGTAGGCAAGCTCAACATCCTCAATTCCATGGCGGCCATCATATGCGCAATGGAAAATGGCATCTCAAAAGAGGATATCATGGGGGGCATCAAGGACTTCCATGGCGTTATGCGTCGCTTTGAGGACAGGGGCTACTATAACGGTGCCCGCATAGTACACGACTATGCGCACCATCCTCAGGAGGTGGCGGCACTTGTTACAGCGGCTCTGCCTATTGAGAAAAATCGCCTTTGGGTGGTGTATCAGCCTGCTCTGTTTTCCAGGACCAAGGCGCAGTTTGATAGGCTCGTAAGGTGCTTTGAGGGCGCGGATAAGGTCATCGTTATTGACATTTTCGGCTCCCGTGAGCCATTTGATCCCACTATACACTCAAGCATGCTCGTAGAAAAGATCAAGGAGCTTGGACAGGATTGCATATACATATCCACCATGGAGGAGGCCGCGGAGTACTTAAAGCAGCACCTCGAGCCGGGAGATCTCTGTCTCACCAGCGGAAGCGGAAGTATTGATAAGCTGGATACGTTTATAATTGATAAAAAATAAGGTAATTTTGCGTATATTTTTTCCCTTTTTTCATACAATAACAGTAAAGAAGGGAAGGTGCAAAGGATGAAAAGACTTATTTGCTTGCTTTTTGTTATGATGATGCTTGCTCCCAATATCGTTGCACTGGGAAATGCAGATGATCATCATAATGCTTATAGATGTATAGAAACCAGCACTTACAGATGATAGGGGTCTGTTGTGCTAACGCCGGGAACACAGCTTTGTTTTTTAACTCATATTTTAAGGTATAACGGCGTAACAGACCGTATGGACATACGACCGTCATATTATTATGACGGTCTTTTTACTTCCGTGTACAATGGTAACGGGCAAAAAGTAAATATAAAGCACCGTGCAGCGCAAAGAAAAGTCGAACATTGGCTGCATGTGTAATTATGCGTCGGGCGAAAACGCTTGTGTAAATGTGCGAAGACGGATATAATATAAATGAATGATTGAACGGAAAAAATACATAGATTCGGAGGATTTTTTTAGTGGCAAAAAAACAGAATAATACCAAGCTCAGAATCATACCGTTGGGCGGAGTCGATGAAATAGGTAAGAATCTTACAGTCATCGAATACGGTGATGATATGCTTGTTGTGGATTGCGGATCCATATTTCCAAGGGAGGACCTCTACGGTATCGACCTTGTTATACCTGATATTTCTTATCTTGAGCGTAATATTGACAAGGTCAAGGCATTTCTCATCACGCACGGACATGAGGATCATATCGGTGCTCTGCCCTACGTGCTTCCCAGGGTGAATGCTCCGGTTTATTGCACAAGGCTTACCCGTGCGTTGATAGAATATAAGCTAAAGGAGCATAAGTTTGACCGCGCGGTCATAAATACCGTATACCCAAGGGATAAGGTTAAGATCGGTTGCTTTGAGGTGGAGTTTATAAAGACCAATCACTCAATAGCCGGAGCTGTGGCACTTGCCATTCACACTCCGGTGGGCACGATCGTGCATACGGGGGACTTTAAGGTGGATTACACCCCCGTTGACGGAGAGGTCATAGACCTTGCAAAATTTGCCGACCTTGGAAACAAAGGCGTGCTTCTGCTTATGGCGGACAGCACCAACGTCGAGCGCGAGGGCATGACCATGAGCGAGCGCTCGGTAGGAAAGGCGCTTGAGCGCTACTTCCTTGAGGCCGAGGGCAGAAGAATAATCGTAGCGACATTTGCCTCAAACGTACACCGCATTCAGCAGATAGTGGATCATGCCGTCGCCTGCAACAGAAAGGTATGCTTCCTTGGCAGAAGCATGGAAAATATCGCAACCATCGCTTGTGAGCTCGGTGAGCTTGTTATTCCAAGCGATATGTGGGTGGATCCCGAGAGAGTGGATTCCATTCCGAAGGATAAGCTTGTCGTAATAACTACGGGTAGCCAGGGCGAGCCCATGAGCGGACTTGCACGAATGGCCAATGATGAGCATTCTCGTATTCGCCTTGGGGACCAGGATACAGTGATCCTTTCCGCTACACCTATTCCGGGTAATGAGCGTATGGTGTCAAGAGTTATAAACAACCTTTTCAGAAAGGGTGTTATAGTAATATATGAGGCACTTGCAGAGGTGCACGTTTCGGGACATGCTCGCAAGGAGGAGCTGAAGCTGATCCACTCTCTGACAAAGCCTAAGTATTTTATGCCGGTGCACGGAGAGTACAGACATCTTGTTCAGCATGCGCGTCTTGCACAAAGCATGGATATGCCAAAGAGCAACACCTTCATTCCCGAGCTGGGTTACGCCCTTGAAATTGACGAGCACGGTGCTTCCATGGTGGGAGGTATACCTGCGGATGCGGTAATGATAGACGGACTTGGGGTAGGAGACGTAGGAAATATCGTGCTCAGAGACAGAAGACTGCTCTCGCAGGACGGAATAATAATCGTTTGCGTGACCTTCGACGGACTTACAGGGGATCTTCTTTCGGGACCCGAGCTCATATCCCGCGGTTTTGTATACGTTCGCGAATCCGAGGAGCTCATGGAGGAGGCTCGCATGGTGGTAAGCGACTATATACTCTCTCTTTCGGGGGATAATCATACCGATTGGAATTTTGTCAAGAACGGTATAAGAAGCAGACTGAAGGATTTTGTCTACAGCAGAACCAAGCGCAGTCCCATGATACTTCCCATAGTGATAGAGGTATAGGGCTGTAAAAGCGTGCATAATACGGCAAAAAAGCGTATTAAATGCGGTATTTTTAATTGTCCGAGCCGCAGCTTTAGATTTTGCTTGCATTTTCCGATATAAAATTGTACAATATAAGTGCTAAGAGGCACTTATATTTGTTTTTTAGTTATTGGTATAGTTTATTGTAGGAGTTTATAAGAAAGGTAATATTATATGTCCGGTTCTTACAGACGAAATTCATCAAGAAAAAACAGTAAAAAGCTTACGCTTTGGCAAAGAATAAAGGCGTGGTTTACTTCCATTCCCTCAAGATTTGCCGAAAGCCTTAAAAACGGTACCATGTTAAGAAAAACGTGGCGCTTTTTCAGGCCCTTGATCATTGGCTTAACAAGCCTTATAATTGTTGCCTGCATATTCTTCGGTGCTATAAGCTTTGTAAACGACCTTATGTTTGCCCCCGTCGAGCCCGGAAATAGTGAGCCCCTTATGCTTGTCGTGGGCAACGGCTCCTCTATGGCTACCGTTGCTCAAAAGCTTCAGGATATGGGACTGATCAATTCCAAATGGGGCATTAAGCTTCTTGCCGACTTTACGAATCGCTCGGGCAAGATAAAGGCGGGAGAGTATATCCTTAATAAGAATATGTCGGCAAACGAGATCCTTGATATGATCACGCAGCCCTCTCAGGTGCGACACACTGCAAGAGTGACCGTAAAGGAGGGTATGGGCATAGAGGAGATAGCCGCCATATTGGTGGAAAGAAGCGTCATCGACAGCAAAAATGAATTTATTGACGCCTGCAACGATCTTACACCGTATGAGGATATCAGCTTTATTAAGGATATCAAAAACAGAGAGGGAGTGCGCTATGCCTTGGAGGGCTTCCTGTTCCCCGATACATACGACTTCTATCTTGATTCCAAGCCCGAGGACGTTATCCGCAGAATGCTGGTGCGTTTTACCCAGATATACGAGCCCTTTGCCGAAAAAGCACAGGAGGCGGGCATGACGGTAAACCAGGTCATCTCCCTTGCATCCATTATTCAGTCGGAGGGTCTTGAAAAGGATTTTGCGGGGGTATCTGCAGTATTCAGAAACCGTCTTGCGATAGATATGACTCTTTCCACCGACGTTTGCATACAGTATGCAATAAATGAAAAGAAGCTTATACTTTCCACCGAGGATCTTAACGTGGACTCGCCTTATAACCTTCATAAGAATAAGGGGCTTACTCCGGGACCCATCTGCTCGCCCGGTCAAAAGGCGATAGCGGCGGCGCTCAATCCCGATGAAAAGATAACAACGGGTAAATATTACTTCTTTACCCTTACCGATCCCGCTACGGGCGAGCTTGCCTTCTCAAAGACCTACGAGGAGCACCAAAGTGTGGTAGACAAGTGGCGTCCTGTCTGGGAAGAATACGAAAAGAATCATTAAGCTATGGTAACCGACAGAAGAACAACAAGATATCTGCGCGAGCTTGCAAAGGAAATGCCCCTTTTTTCGCGTAGCGATGAGTTTCCCGTGCTCGGCGCTGAAAGCGCAGGGCTGCTCAGGGTCATAGTGACTCTTTTACGTCCAAAGAGGATACTGGAGATAGGCACCAACATTGGCTATAGCGGCACGGTGATGCTTCAGGCGGCACCCGATGCAATGCTTTTTACCATTGAGATGGATGAGGATACCGCCAATATGGCGCGGGAAAACTTTACGAGCGTAGGAGTAGGGGACCGAGTACAGATACTTCGCGGAAGGGCAGAGGATATATTACCGTATATAAAGGATGAGTATGATCTTATCTTCCTTGACGGTCCCAAGGGACAGTATCTCTATTTATCCACCTTGCTTTTGCCCATGCTTAAAAGGGGCGGAGTGCTTGTTTGCGACAACGTGCTTTTCCGTGGAATGGTAAGCGGAAAAAGAAAGACCACTGCAAGAAAGCGCACTCTTGTTAAAAAGCTGGATGAATTTCTGCGTTTCATCAGTAACTCGCCTGAGCTTGAGACAAGCATAATCCCCATTGGAGACGGAATGTCTGTAAGCTATAAAATTTAATATGTGTTTAAAGCCGTGAGTCAAGGCGACTCATGGCTTTTTAATTTTACCAATGCATAATTTTGAAAATTTATGAAAACGCGAAAAACACATCAAAAATGCAAATTCACTATTGACTTTTATAAACGTGATATTGTAAAATTACATTGAGCGATGAAAACGATTTCAGTGTTTTCGTAAACGCTTAGAAACAACTACTTTTTAAGGTTTGGAAAATGATAACCATCAAGCAGATAGCCGAGGAAGCCAACGTGAGCGTGGCGTCGGTATCACGCTATTTTAATAATAAAGCGGTGCTGAGCTTGAAGAAGCAAAAGGCCATTGCGGATGTAGTGGATAAGCATGGTTACGTGCCAAATTCCATAGGAAGAAGCCTGAGGATGGCTCGCTCGGGCAAGATACTTATTCTGCTTCCTACAATGGAAAATCCGATGTATCTTCGCATCATAACCGCCATTGAAAACGAATGCTATCAATACGGATATACCGCCCTGGTATGCGATACCCACAGAAATCCTCATAAGGAAAGACATCTGCTGTCCATGCTCGAGAACCATTATGCGGATGGTGCCATTTTGTTCTCCTCTACGCTTAACGGTAAGGAGCTTGAGTCACTTGCAAAACGATATCCTATAGTGCTTTGCTGTGAGCAAAGACCCGATGCGGCGGTCGCCAGCGTTTCCATCGACGATTACGCTGCAGCGTATGAGGCTGTGGAGCATCTGCTTAATATGGGGCATACACGGATAGCTATAGCGCTTGGCAGTGAGGTCTACGGCTCAACCGTATTCAGACGAGAGGGGTATATGGATGCGCTAAAGAGTCGCAATATATCCATTACAGCGGATTATATTCTTGTGGGAGATTACGGCTACAACAGCGGTATGAAGTGTGTGGAAAAATTGGCTAAAATAAAACCCATGCCCACTGCAGTGCTGTGCATATCGGATGCCGTGGCAATAGGTGCAATTAAAAAATGCAGGGAGCTTGATATAAAAATGGCGGTCGCGGGCTTTGACAATACCTCCATCACCAGGGTATATATGCCCTCCGTAACAAGCGTTGCCCAACCACGAAGCCTTATGGGGACCACTGCAATGCAGCTTCTTCACGCCATGATAATGAATCCCAAGGAGAAACACGTCAAAAAAATATTACCGCATCAGCTTGTGGTAAGAGAAAGCACGTTAATTTGTTAATCACCCTGATAGGGTAAAATAAAAATATATAATAAAGAGGTATTAATTATGAGTAAGATCAGAGCCGCCGTGATCGGTTGCGGAGGAATAGCAAACGGAAAGCATCTTCCTGCCCTTGCGGCACTTAAGGACAGAGTAGAGGTTGTGGCCTTTTGCGACATCGTAGAGGATAGAGCACAGAAGGCTTGCAAGGAGTACGGTACTCCCGATGCGAAGGTGTATACAGACTATAAGGAGCTTCTTAAGGATGCAAGCATTGATACCGTACACGTTTGTACCCCAAATCGTTCCCACAGCTTTATTTCCATTGATGCTATGGAGGCAGGCAAACACGTTATATGTGAAAAGCCCATGGCAAAGACCTATGCGGATGCAAAGGCAATGTATGAGTGCTCGTTAAGAACAGGAAAGATACTTACCATTGGATATCAGAACAGATACAGAAAGGACTCCATGTTCATCAAAAAGCTGTGCAAGGATGGCGAGCTCGGTGATGTTTACTATGCTAAGGCGCATGCCATTCGCCGTAGAGGTGTTCCTACGTGGGGTGTGTTCCTCAATGAGTATGAGCAGGGCGGCGGTCCCCTTATCGATATCGGAACTCATGCTCTTGACCTGACCCTTTGGTGCATGGATAATTATAAGCCCAAGGCGGTTCTCGGTACTGCGTTTAAGAAGCTTGGAGATCAAAAGGAAACGGGAAATCCGTGGGCTGATTGGAACCGGGATGAGTTCACCGTTGAGGATTCTGCCTTCGGCATGATCGTTATGGAGGATGGCGCCACCGTTCAGCTGGAGAGTAGCTGGGCGCTTAATACTCTGGACGTGCGCGAGGCACAGACCACCCTTTGCGGAACCAAAGCAGGTGTTGATATGATCGGCGGAGTGCGCATCAACGGTGTTAAATTTAATAAGCAGTACGTTATGACTCCCGATCTTGCAGGCCAGGGTGTAGCATTCTTTGATGCTGCAGGCGGAGATGAGCCTCACGTTGTAGAACTATCGGTATTTTTAAATGCCGTAGAGGGCAAGGGAGAGCTTGTAGTCAAGCCCGAGCAGGCGCTCATGGTTACCAGACTCCTTGAAGCCATATATGAGTCCTCTGCAACCGGCAAGGCGGTATATTTTGACGAGGATTAAGGAGATAAGTATGAATATTATCATATATAATGAGGGGATTCACGACAAGCAGGACTGGATGAAGCCGATATATCCCGACGGTATACATGGCGCCATCAAGCAGGCTATAAAAGGTGAGCATAATATCACGGTCGTTACCCTTGATAATATTACGGATATCACCTGTGAGCTTCTTGCAGATACCGACGTTATGATATGGTGGGGTCACGCCGCACATCATCTTGTGCCCGATGAGATATCAACCGTCGTTACAGAGGCTGTGCAGAAGGGAATGGGCTTTATAGCGCTCCACTCTGCGCATATGAGCAAGCCGCTCCGTCAGCTGCTTGGTACATCTTGCACACTTAAATGGCGCGACGACGATTCCGAGCGTATTTGGGTCACTGCACCCGCACACCCCATAGCACAAGGGTTGCCCGAATATTTTGAGCTTCCCGAGGAGGAAATGTACGGAGAATATTTTGATATTCCCAAGCCGGATGACGTGGTATTTATGGGTTGGTTCAACGGCGGAGAGGTATTCAGAAGCGGAGTGACCTTTACCCGCGGGCTTGGAAAAATATTCTATTTCCAGCCCGGGCATGAGGCTTATCCGATCTATTATAATGAAAATATCATAAAGGTTATTAACAACGCCATAGCCTGGGCAAAGCCCACCGCGCGTATTTCCGGTCAGGATTGCCCCAATTACGCACCGCTTGGTGCCGTTAAAGCGTAACCAAATCAAAAGGAAGTGAATATATGAAGCTTGGAGTACTTACAGTAGCACTTGGGGATCAGCCCCTTGATACCGCCCTTGGCTTTCTTGAGGATCAAGGTGTAGAAATGATAGAGATAGGTTGCGGTGGTTGCCCCGGAACGGCGCATTGCGACCCCGAGATACTTTTAAATGACACCTCGGAGCTTGAAAAATTCAAAAAAACCGTGGGAAAGCACCATATGGAGATATCTGCCCTTAGCGTGCATTGTAACACGGTGCATCCAAATAAGCAGATCGCGCAGAAGGCGGATTACGAAACCAAGCGTGCCATACTTATGGCGGAGAAGCTCGGTGTTAAGCAGATAAATACCTTCTCGGGCTGCCCCGGAGATTGCCCGGAGAGCAAATATCCCAACTGGGTGACCTGCCCCTGGCCCGAGGATTTTCTTGCAGTGCTTGATTATCAATGGAATGAGTGCCTTATACCTTATTGGCGCGCGACCGTTCCCTTTGCTCTTGAGCACGGCGTGGATAAGATCGCCTTTGAGCCCCATCCGGGATTTCTTGTATACAATCCCGAGACCGTGAAGCGGATACGCGAGGCGGTGGGCGAGAACGTTGGTGCAAATCTTGACCCCAGCCATCTTATCTGGCAGGGAATAGATCCCGTTGCCGCCATCAAGGAGCTTAAGGATGCAATATTCCACTTCCATGCCAAGGATACCCGCGTGGATAAGGCAAATACTTCGGTAAACGGCGTGCTTGATACAAAGCATTACTCGGATGAGTTTAACAGAAGCTGGATATTCCGCACCGTTGGCTACGGCAACGGCGAGCAATATTGGAGAGATATCATCAGCGCTCTCAGACTCGTGGGATATGACCATGCTATCAGCATCGAGCATGAGGATAGCCTTATGTCGGGCACCGAGGGACTTAAGAAGGCAATAGCATTTCTTAAGGATATCATAATCAAGGAGCCCGTAGGCACCATGTTCTGGGCATAATTGCAAATATTTTGATCTTTACAGAGAGGTAATTACATATGCATAAACTTGCAATAATCGGATACGGCGGAATGGGTGAGTGGCATTCCGTATATTTAAAGGATTGGCTTAAGGATATGATCGCCGTAGCAGGAGTGGTGGATATTCGTAAGGAGCGCACGGACAGAGCGATAGAAAACGGTCTGAAGGTGTATCCCTCCTTTGAAAGCGTGCTGGACGATCCCGAGGTGGAGATTGTTTTGCTTGCACTTCCCAACGATCTTCACAAGCCGTACGCCATAAAGGCAATGAGGGGCGGCAAAAACGTAATAATTGAAAAGCCCGCAACCCTGAATGCGGCGGATTTTGAGGATCTGATGCAGGTTCAGAAGGAGACCGGTAAGGTGCTCACGGTGCATCAGAATCGCCGTTGGGATAGGGATTTCCTTATGGTCAAGGAGATATATAACAATAAGCAGATCGGTAATGTATACATGCTTGAAAGCAGGGTACAGGGCTCGCGTCAGGTGCTTAACGGATGGCGCGGCGCCAAGATCAACGGCGGCGGTATGGTTTACGATTGGGGCGTGCACCTCATCGACCAATATCTTAATATGATAGATAGCCCCGTGACCGAGGTCTACGCACAGCTTTTCGGTATATATACCGATGAGGTCGACGACAACTTCAAGGCAATGCTTCGCTTTGAAAACGGCGTCAGCGCCCTTGTTGAGGTCTCAATGAACTGCTTTATACTTCATCCGCGTTGGCACGTCTGCGGCGAGGTGGGAACCATGGTCATTGATGATTGGTCCTGCAACGGAAGGATCATGAGGCTTTCGGACAAGGAGGAGCTTAAGTGGGATGAGAAGATCGTCTATACCGCCGCAGGCCCCACAAGATCGATGGCTCCCCGCCCGATAGAGACCATGGAGGAGCTGCCACTGCCTCAGGTAAACGATCAGCTCAGGTTCTATATCGAGCTTTGTGAGCACCTTGACGGTAAATGCGAGCTTCCCGTCAAGCCCGAAAGCGTTTTGCGCGTGCTTAAGGTAATGGATGCGATATTTGAATCGGATAAAAACGGTCAAAGTGTAAAATGCAATATTTGATACACGGTTCAAAGCGGGTCAAACGACCCGCTTTTTTACGTTTAGATCGGGGTGAATATATATTGAAAAAAGGGTTATAATTTGTATGAAAACAGCTTTGTAAAATATATTAAAAAATGTCTTAAAAAAGCGTAAAAACGGTTGACAAAAACGGTTAAATAAGTATAATTGGAAAAGTCGGCTGAGCGAAGCAAACGATTAAAAAAAATATTAAAAATATTAAAAAAATCGGTTGACAAAAATCGCGAAAGTTGGTATTATAACAAGGCACCCTTGAGGGACGGGATCCTTTGAGGGGAGCATAAGAAGCTCTTTGAAAACTGAACAGTGAAGAAAAACGAGAGGTAAAGAAATTAAGAATTCAATACCACAAAGTAATTCTGATGAGAGACAACAACAATAATAAAAGTCAG
>JAFXDC010000022.1 GCA_017516345.1 Clostridia bacterium
CCGAGTCCTTCGGGCAAACCGAAATGGCAGTTCTCCACGATACAATCCATCCTCACCAATGAAAAGTATAAGGGCGATGCCATTATTAACAAGACCTACATCAAGGACTGCATATCCAAAAAGGTCATGATCAATAACGGCGACCGCCCGAAATACTATGTAGAGAACAACCATCCGGCTATCATCGACTCCCTTACATTCAGCAGAGTCCAAGAGGAAATCGCTCGGAGAAACAGCAAGAAAAAGGTCAAGCAGAAAGGCTCGAAAACCGAACAAGGACGATACTCAAGTAAATATGCGCTGACCGAGCTGCTCGTCTGCGGAGAATGTAAAACCCCATACCGCAGATGCACATGGACGATCAGCGGTCAAAAGAAGATCGTGTGGAGATGTATCAGTCGGCTCGACTTCGGCAAGAAATACTGCCACAACTCACCGAGTATCGAAGAAAGCGTACTACACCGCGCAATCATGAGAGCGATTATGGATACCGCGCTCAAGAACAGCGATGTGCTGAAAATGCTGAAGCTCCACATTGGAATGGGCTTCGAGGAAAACACTACCGAGGACAATGCGCTGAATATTCAGGTGCGGATCGCAGAAATCGATGCAGAGTTCAAAGCAATGCTGAGTGGCGTATCGTCTGATACGGTAGATGCCTTCGACGATGCAAAAGCATCCGCACTGATCACAGAAAAGACCGAACTCCAAAGACAGCTCGAACAACTGCAAGAGATTCAGCAAAAGCGAATCAACACCAAGCACCGGCTCGACGATATCTACACCATCTTGGACGGATTGAAAAACCGACCGATGGAGTATGATGACCAAATGGTCAGACAGATACTCGAATGCGTGACAGTAGATTCCAAAGAGCAGATCACGGTGATTTTTATAGGCGGTCTCAAAATTAAGCAATCACTGCTCGACTGCTGAAAACAATGTGAGAGTTCAATCACTGCTAAAAACAAAGCGAAAATATCTCGTATGTAGTCGCTTCACAAAAAAACAAGACCATCCAAACGGATGGTCTTGTTTTTTTGAAGAAATAGGAAAGATATCTCGAAGCGCCGGTCGGCGCGAGCAAAGCCACCGAGCGCGTCCGGTGGACGAAAAAGCGAGAGTGGGTTTGTCGTAGCGGTCAAAATATGCAAGCGAGCGTGCGAGCGACGGCATATTTTGGGCACCGCAAGTGAGCAAATCTCTCCAACTCCGCCAAAAAAGAAGTAACTTTTGTCTACCAAAAGTTACTTCTTTTTTTATCCAAGCCGCAGGCTTGGCATATCATTGAATGTATAACTCGCCTGCGGCGAGATATACAATCGTATATCATCAAGGGCGCGTTGCGCCCTTGTATCTCATCACGCGCCAGCGTGCATTTCCCTGCGGCTTGATGATATACAACACTCCGTGTTGGTGATATGCAATTTCTTGTGAGATTGATGATACTCTTTCTCTACGAAAAAAACGTTACGATTTGTTAAATCGTCCCCAATATTCGTTAAGAAGGATATCACACATCTCTCTTGGAGATTCCTCGCATCCGTTATCAAGCCACATCTTCACGATTGCATTAAATCCGTTTTTGAAAAATGCAACGTGATAATCCATAAAGCGATTGCCCGAGGTTTCCTTTATTTCAACAAAGCTTTGAAGCTGAAATGGTTTTCTCTCAAAGCCTAATTTGAAGAAACAAACGTACAAATTTCTGTGCTCATTCATATGTTCAAAAAGCTGCAAAAACTCTGCTTCACACTCTTTAAGATCGTCTCTTACGTTAAATAATTGTTCGATCTCTTCTTTCAGGTCCAGATATATTCTGTCCGCAAGATCGTATATATCAATATAATTTGCATAAAAAGTACTGCGGTTTATGTTCGCAACTCTGCAAAGTTCTGAAACCTTGACGCTGTTGAGATCTTGCTTTTCCAAAAGCAAAAAAAACGCCTTTCTGATTTTTTCGTTGGTCATTTGCCGTCTTTTATTGTTCTTTACGTTCATATGTTCTCCTTTATTTATTATTCCGACAACTGTTCGTATATTGATGGTTGACTTTTCATCATTATATGTATTATACTATAATTGCTTTAAAAATACAAGTGTTGTTTTAATAAGGAGGAGATATGAATTTTAAAAAAATACTTTTGTGGGTGAGCGGTGCTTTCTCTGCGATTATGCTTGTGTCCGGAATAGGACTTGTTTTGCTTCCTAAAACCGTTGCTGTCGTGGTAGGAGTGGTAATCAGTTGCTTGAGTCTTGCGGAAGGACTTATTTTGGCAGATCCCTCTGGCATCATCGGACTGATATTAGGAATCCTTTTCATATTTGTTCCTAAGGAGATAGCGGTAGCGATTCTTATCGCAATGGAAATAATTGGTGCAACGGCCACCCTTATCATAAGCCTGAGATCAAAAAAGCAAGAGTCGACGACATAGATATCTGTCTCGTAAGGAAAGTGTTCAAATATTGGAGCAATATCAAGAGCCGCAGAGGGTCAACATTCAATCCATGCAGAAAAAACCTGTTTGATTATTGATCGGAATCCAAGAAATAAATTCCAATTTATCGAGTAGGCAACAGCGTGAAATCACACACCTTTTTGCTGTTCTTACCTGCATTCACACACCTTTTTACTATTTGGCGGAGTTGAAATTCAAGCTCGAAGCGCCGGGCGGCGCGAGCAAAGCCACCGAGCGCGTCCGGTGGACGAAGAAGCGAGAGTGGGTTTGTCGTAGCGGTCAAAATATGCAAGCGAGCGTGCGAGCGAGAGCATATTTTGGGCACCGCAAGTGAGCAAATCTCTCCAATGATATATCGGGAAAGAGATTATTTTAATATATACAGTAATATATCCAACAACAGCCACCCAAACGGGTGGCTGTTGCTATTTGGCAGAGTTGAAATTCAAGCTCGAAGCGCCGGTCGGCGCGAGCAAAGCCGCCGAGCGCGTCCGGTGGACGAAAAAGCGAGAGTGGGTTTGTCGTAGCGGTCAAAATATGCAAGCGAGCGTGCGAGCGACAGCATATTTTGGGCACCGCAAGTGAGCAAATCTCTCCAACTCCGCCAACAAAAACAGAACATTTGTCTACCGACAAATGTTCTGTTTTTGTTTATCCAAGCCGCAGGCTTGGTATATCATCACCGCACGAAGTGCGGCGTATATCATCAGCCCCTTTGGGGCTGTATCTCATCACGCTTTAGCGTGCATCTTACCTGCGGCTTGATGATATACAACACTTCGTGTTGATGATATACCGCAACAAGTTGCGGATGATATACAAGGCTTGCGCCTTGATTTGTTTACAAAAGTGTGATATAATAAACTCAACGATAAATAAGAATTTGGCGGATGGTAAGAACAATGGGATTGTTGAATTGGTTAAAAAACAAGTCTAATAAAGGAAATCTCAATGCAGACTTGCAACAAGCATTGAGCTTATCAAGAGAAGGAAAGCACATAGAAGCATACCCGATTTTTGAAAGATTATATTATAAGAAACGCAATGCAACCAATAGGTTTAATTTGTTTCAATGTGCTGTATATTGCGGCAAAACTGAAATTGAAAATGAGTTATATGAGAAGTTGAAGTGCTATTCTCCAAATCCAAAAAAAGAGCCGATGGAGTTAAGTGGATGCTTCGTTAGATATTCTTATGCTTATATTCTTTGCGACGTAGGCAGAAGTCGTGAAGCGATTGAAATCATTGATTATCTTATTGATGTTATTTCTCATTATAAAATTACTGATCCTACTTTTTTGTACATAAGAGGAATTCCCACGGCACAAATGGTTTACGAATTGATCAAAAAAACATTTGTCGATGATGAAGTACAACTCAATGAATATAAAATTAAACTTGTATCATTATTGGATGATGATACAAAAAAATACGATTTTGAAGCATAAATATGTGTCATTAAAGAAATCAAGCAAGTCCTAATTTGACGAGCATACCTATTGGTGTACTTTTAGTCGTTCTTTCGCAAAAAGAAGTAACTTTTGGTAGACAAAAGTTACTTCTTTTTTTATCCAAGCCGCAGGCTTGGCATATCATCGCCGCGCGAGGTGGGGCGAGAAATGTTATTTATCTGTACTTATCTAAAACAGCTCTGTACTCAGGATTCTTTAGAAGCTCGGCACGTCTACCACCTTCAGCGTTAGTAAGAGAATCAATGACGGACTTGAAACAGTTTGTGCTTAGCGCTTTGTCGAAACGGTCACAGGCACGATTTAGCGCTTCGTTTGCCGTTCTCATATCTTCGATTTTTTTCGTCAAATACAATTTCTTATCCATCACTATGGTGACTTGTTCCTCCGTTCCGCCGCGATAGCATAGGTCGTTTTCCATTCTTCCAAGAAAAGTACGTGCGAGCATAAGGAAGAATGCTTCTCCCGTTTCCTCAAATGCATTTATCATCAGATCACCGTACAGTAATGCTCGTTCTGTCTTTTCCTCCATAGAAAGAGAAGGGTTAAAAAACAAGGTTCTGCCAAACTTATCTGCTGCAAAATCGACAAGCTCATACATGTTTTTTTGAACATGGAAATAGTATTCGCTTGTGTCTTTTGCAAACAACTGCTCGGTCTTTTGTCCGCCGGTGGTAAACCAATCGGTAAATTTTGTTTTGTAAATCTCCAGTGCCTCGTCCGTTTTACCTTCCGCATGAAGAATCTTCGCACGCATATTCCAGGCGCCAAGCCGTAGTTTTTCTTCAGTACATCCTTCCAATATCCTTTCACAGATAGCAAGAAATTCATCTTTATGTGCAATCAAAACAGCGGGATCGTTGTCAGCCAAATTACCGCCAATATTCCACATATAGTAGTGCATGATCCAATAATCATTAGGATAATCGCGGTAAGCCTTGATGATAATTTCACGACCTTTTTTGTCGTTCCAATGCTGTCTATACAGAGCAATTATTCCGTCAATTTCTGCTTGGATTTTTTCTTGATCGTAACCCATAAGCTCGTCGAGCGTCACTCCAAAGAAATAAGCCAACGGCTGAAGAAGCGTAATATCGGGATAGGTTTCACCACGCTCCCATTTACTGACCGCAGCACAGGTGACATTCATAGCAACTGAAAGCTGCTCCTGCGTAATATTTTTCGATGTACGCAACCGTTTAATATTTGCACCAATTGTCATTTCCATAATCATACCTCCATTGAGATAAAAGTAAGCCGACGTCTGCTTCTGTTTGTATTATAAGCATTTTTCATATCGCTGTACAGATATTATCAGGAAATAACACATTAACCATAGGTTAATTTATTATACTTTCAAGACGGAGGTGCGGTCGGTTGCATGAAGTAGTTTGCCTTCAAAATTAAAGATAACCCCAAATCTGTATTTTCGTACACAGATTTTTTCGCAGCGACTGTCCTTTAGGTTATCTTCATAATGGCAAGCAACCCGTACAATGGATGCCACAAGGAAAGAAACCGTCTATGTCTCTCTTTTCTTCTACCGATAGCGGTATTGAATTGAACAATAAATTTTCAATGTCCGGGCAGAGTGCAGAAGCATATTATTGTGATGGTTGCCATGTTGTAATCGCTAAAGTCTAAGGATGAATTTCATTTTGCCGTGCAGATAGCGACTAGTTATTGTGTAAAAAATATTGACATAAGCGGCAAAATATGATATAACTATAAAAAATAATGATGATAAAAGGAACCAGCTGGCTGCAGAGGACGTTGGTTCCTTTATGCTTTTTTAGAGGAAAATCTTATGGTTAGGAAAAAGAAATTCGCGCTTTCAACCACGCAGATCATATTGCTCAGCTTCCTCGTGACCATTCTCATAGGAAGCGGACTTTTGGCATTGCCAATCAGCTCTGCAAGCGGAGAAGCGGTGCCGTATCTTGATGCGCTTTTCACGGCAACCACCTCAACCTGCGTAACAGGACTGGTTACACTCCCCACGGTATCAACATGGAGCGTGTTCGGGCAGATCGTCATTCTGCTTCTGATACAGATCGGCGGCCTTGGTATCATCACCATTATGTCAGGACTGATGTTTCTTCTTAACAGAAAAATGGGCATTGGCGATCGGTTGCTCATTCAGGACGCATTTAATCTCAATACCATGTCAGGGCTTGCAAAATTCGTTAAGAAAGTGCTGTTCGGTACACTGATCATCGAAGGGATAGGAGCGATCCTGTATATGCTTGTTTTTGTTCCCGAATTTGGGGCTGCGGGCATCTGGATATCGGTATTCACTTCGGTTTCCGCCTTCTGTAACGCAGGCATTGATATCATTGCGGAAAGCAGCCTTTGCAATTACGCCACCAATCCCTTGATCAATATCGTCACCTCGGCGCTCATCATTCTCGGCGGTCTTGGATATATCGTATGGTGGGATGTGCTTCGAGTGATCAAGAGCCGTTCGCCGAAGAACCGCAAGGTATTCAGACATTTGACCTTGCACTCAAAAATTGCAATTACCGTTACCGCAGGACTCATTTTTGTTGGTGCGATCCTCATATTTATTTTTGAATATGCTAACCCATTGACCATTGGAGAGATGTCCTTATTCGATAAAATTCAAGTATCTCTTTTCCAATCGGTTACTACGAGAACGGCGGGCTTTGCTACAATTCCGCAAGAGAATTTGACAAACGCCTCCGCTGCCGTATCTATTGTCTTGATGCTGATCGGTGGCTCACCCGTTGGAACGGCAGGGGGTATGAAAACGGTAACCATTGCCGTCCTTATCTGCTCGGCATTGTCTACCATCAGAAATAAGTATAGCGCAACCTTATTCGGTCGCCGTGTTTCCGAGGCATCGGTGAAAAAGGCTGTTGCGGTAGCGGTAACCTTTCTTACGATATGCTCCGCATCAACGATACTATTGATGGCAACGAACAATGCATCGGCTTTTGATGCGGTCTATGAAACGGTAAGTGCCACTGCAACCGTGGGTCTTTCGAGAAACTTAACGGCAACGCTTAACACATTTGGAAAGCTGATTATCATCGTAACGATGTATTTCGGCAGAGTCGGCCCCATCTCACTTGCGGTGGCGCTTGGCAGTAAAAATGAAAGTCAGAACGTCATTTCCGAGCCAACGGAAGATATCAGTATAGGATAAAGGAGAAGATCATGAAGGAAAAGAAAACATACGCAGTCTTCGGACTTGGAAGATACGGCACAGCCGTGGCAAGAGAGCTTGTAGAAAGCGGTATGGAGGTCATTGCAGTCGATACAGAGGAAAGGATCGTCAACGATGCAGCGGCATATCTGCCCGTGTGTAAGTGTGCTGACGTGACCGATGCGGAGGTCATCTCGCGCCTTGGAATCGAAAGTATTGATACGGTCATTGTATGCATGGCAAATAACCTTGAAGCGAGCGTGATGGCGGTCACGCTTTGCAAGGAGGCAGGCGTTAAGAGCGTTATTGCAAAATGCGCTAACGAGATGCAGCAAAAAATATTGCTTCGTGTGGGTGCGGATCAAGTGGTTTTCCCTGAAAACGAGTCCGGTATACGCCTTGCTAAGAACCTCTTAAGCTCCGGATTTATTGATATGATCTCTCTGTCAAAGGACGTGTCTATGGTTGAGATCGATGTCAAGGACGAGTGGTGCGGCAAGAATTTAATTGAATTAAATCTCCGTAAAAAATACGGATTCAATATCGTTGCGATCAAGAAAGGCGAAAAAGTCACCGTAAATATCAATCCCGAGCAGGTGCTTGATGCAGAAACAACTCTGATCGTTATTGCCAATACTGCAAAGCTTGGAAAATTGAAATAAGCTGTCAAACCACAATTTGAATAGCAAGATCTTCTGAGATGTTATTGCTTGTGCTTGCCCACCTTTGAGGTAAACGGTGATATATTGTGTGACAAAAGAAATAGTCCCCGGAATTGTAATAACAATGCCATAATATTAATTATTGATCAGCCACGGCTCAAAATGAGCTGTGGTTTTTGCTATACATGGCACAAGGGAGTATTTTACGTTCATCAAGCTGAGCATGACGTGCGCTTGGCTTGTTTTTTGATGATATAACAAGGCAGTAGGTAAAAAAATAAGGCGGGGAGACCCGCCAAGAGCTTAATTATTATTCTCTTCAATGGCGGGGGCTTCCTCGCCTTCCTTTTCGTCCTTTTCGTCCTTGTTTGCCCACTCGTCTGCTTTTTTAAGGGCGGTCTTTCCCGTTTTTACCAGGGATTTGCCAAGATCGCGGAATGCGTGACCCAAGCCGACGCCGGTTTCCTTCCAGGAGTCCTTAAGATCCTTTGCCATAATAATAATCTCCTTTAAAAATAAGATTTGGATGATAATATATTATTCTTTAAGCCTCGAGTTGTCAAGTTTTTTTGTTTTTTTGTCGCTAAGACTTAAATAAAGCTTTAAGCAACAAATGATACCTCAAGGGGATATGCTTGAGAGTAAAAGGGTTTACAGATAAGTTGACAGATGTAAAGAGGAGTGATATAATTACCGGCGCGACAAGAAAGCAGTATACAACGAGGTGTAAAGCATGCAAGAGGAAATAAAGAGATTAAAGCTTGAAAAGAATGCGGTAATTTTAGCGCATTATTATACCCCTGCCCAGGTGCAGGAGATAGCCGACTACGTTGGCGATTCGTTTTATCTTGCCAAGGTGGCGAGCAAGACCGATGCAGACGTTATAGTGTTTTGCGGTGTAAGATTTATGGGGGAGGGCGCAAAGATATTAAACCCCGAAAAGAAGGTGCTTATGCCCGATCTGAGCGCCGATTGCCCCATGGCGCATATGGTGGCGGATGGGGTCATTGAGCAGATGAGGGAAAAGTACCCCGATCTTGCGGTGGTGTGTTATATAAATTCCACAGCTTATCTTAAGTGCAAGAGCGACGTGTGTGTTACATCATCAAACGCGGTAAGGATAGTAAAGAGCCTGCCCAATAAAAACATATTCTTTATACCCGACAAAAATCTTGCCCGATACGTTGCCGATCAGGTGCCGGAAAAGAACATCATCTTAAACGACGGGTGTTGCCCCATACACGCAAGGGTGACGGCGGAGCAGGTGCTTATGCAAAAGCAGCTACATCCCGAGGCCTTGGTGCTGACACATCCCGAATGCGAGGATGAGGTTGTGAAAATATCCGATTTTGCGGGAAGCACGGCGGATATCATAGCATATGCGGCAAGCAGCAAGGCAAGGGAATTTATAATATGCACCGAGGACGGCGTGGGATATAAGCTTGCAAGGGATAATCCGGATAAGAGATTTTATTATCCGCAACCAAATCCGTGCTGCGCGGACATGAAGCTCAATAACCTTGAGGGGGTGCTGTCCGTGCTTAAGAATGAGGATAAGGAAATAATTATTGATGAATCTGTAAGAAAGGCGGCGCTCAAGCCTCTTGAGAGGATGCTGGAGCTTACAAAATAGGATGAAAGCAGATATAATAATAGTGGGCTGTGGCGTAGCGGGTCTTTACTGTGCGCTTAATCTGCCCCGTGATAAAAGGATAACCGTTGTAACCAAGAACGAAGCGAAAAAGAGCGACTCGTTTCTTGCTCAGGGCGGCATTTGTGTTTTGCGCGACGAGGGTGACTACGATGCCTTTTACGAGGACACCATGAGGGCGGGGCATTATGAAAACGATCCGGAATCGGTGGATATAATGATACGCTCCTCGCAGGAGGTCATAGGGGATCTTGTTTCCTTTGGTGTGCGGTTTGAGAAAAACGGAGAAAGCTTCAACTATACCCGTGAGGGGGCGCACTCCCGTCCCAGGATACTTTTCCATGAGGATGAGACGGGCAAGGAAATAACCTCGCATCTTTTGCAGGTGGCGCTGTCAAGGGAGAATATAACCCTGATAGAGAATTTTACAATGGTGGATCTGATATGCAGGGAAAATGTCTGCTATGGGATCATTGGCCAAGACGTGCAAGGGGAGCTGGTAAGCATAACGGCTGATTATACCGTGCTTGCCACGGGGGGTGTAGGAGGACTGTTCAAGCACTCCACAAACTACCGACATTTGACGGGAGATGCCCTTGCGGTGGCCCTCAAGCACGGCATACGGCTTGAGCATATCGACTACATACAGATACATCCCACCACTTTGTATACAAAAAAGAACGGACGGGAGTTTTTGATATCCGAATCGGTACGCGGAGAGGGCGCGATATTGCTTAACTCCAAGGGAGAGCGCTTTGTAAACGAGCTTTTACCACGTGACGTGGTGGCAAACGCCATCTTTGAGGAAATGAAAAGGGAGGGGAGCGAGCACGTATGGCTCTCCATGATGCCCATTGACAGGCAGGAGATACTTGCTCATTTCCCTCACATATACGAGCATTGCTTAAAGGAGGGCTACGACGTGACACGGGAGCCCATCCCGATAGTGCCGTCCCAGCATTATTTTATGGGAGGTATAGAGGTGGATCACTCGGGCAGGACGTCTATGGACAGGCTTTATGCCGCAGGGGAGACCGCCTGCAACGGAGTTCACGGGCGCAATCGACTGGCGAGCAATTCTTTGCTTGAAAGCTTGGTCTTTGCAAAGCGGTCCGCGCAGGATATAGCAGGTGGCTATCTTGCCGCCGAGTGTCCCGAGGTGACCGTTAACAAAGAGGACTATGAGGGATATCAGGAAAAATATAAGCAATGGGTATTAACGGCAATTGAAAAGGAGAGAAAAAGTCATGAATAATATAACCATGAGGATAAATGCGGACGACCTGATCCTGGGCGCGCTGAAGGAGGACATTACAAGCGAGGATATCACCACAAGCTCTGTTATGAGGCAGTATCAGAGGGGCGAGGTGGAGCTTATTTGCAAGCAGGACGGCATAATTGCGGGTCTTGAGGTATTCAGGCGGGTATTTGAGCTTCTTGATGCATCTACTACGGTGGAGTTTTTTGTCAAGGACGGCGACAGAGTAAAAAAGGGGCAGAGGCTTGGCGTTGTGTCGGGAGATATCCGGGTATTGCTCTCGGGAGAGAGGACTGCGCTTAACTATCTGCAGAGAATGAGCGGTATTGCCACCTATACAAGAGCCATCGTTGATATGCTTGAGGGAACCGGTACAAAGCTGCTGGATACAAGAAAGACCACTCCGGGCATGCGTATTTTTGAAAAATATGCGGTCAAGGTGGGCGGAGGATATAATCACAGATTTAATCTCAGCGACGGAATACTGCTTAAGGATAACCATATCGGAGCTGCGGGCGGAGTAAAAGAGGCGGTAGCAATGGCAAGGGAATATGCCCCGTTCGTGCGTAAGATCGAGATCGAGGTGGAGAGTCTTGAGATGCTTAACGAGGCACTTGAGGCGGGGGCTGACATCATAATGTTAGACAATATGAGCATTGAGGATATGAAGGAGGCGGTCAAGCTTTGCGCGGGCAGAGCTCAGACCGAGTGCAGTGGCAACGTAACAAAGGAAAATATAGAAAGACTTGCGGGCATCGGAGTGGATTACATATCAAGCGGTGCACTTACCCATTCCGCGCCGATACTTGATCTGTCGCTTAAAAATCTGCACGCAATATAAGGGGGAAGCGCATGAGGGCGGCTGAGAGAAGAAAATCCATAGTGAATAAGCTTTTATCGTCGGACAGAGCGATATCGGGTAGTGAGTTGTCCCGTGAGTTTGGGGTATCAAGACAGATAATCGTGCAGGATATAACCGTGCTTAAGGGTACGGGTTACGATATTTTGTCCACCCATAACGGGTACGTTATGCAAAGGTCGCCCTTAAAGGAGAGGGTGTTCAAGCTGTATCATACCACCGAGCAGACCCGGGACGAGCTTAGCACCATTGTGGAGCTTGGCGGCACGGTGGTGGACGTATTTGTCTGGCATAAGGTCTACGGCAAAGTGGTGGCACCGTTAAATATTTTCTCCCAGCTTCACGTAGAGCAGTTTATCACGGGGGTAAGGACGGGTAAATCCACCGAGCTTATGAACATCACGGGTGGGTATCATTACCACACCGTGCGGGGTGAATCTGAGGAGGTCCTGGACAGGATCGAGCACGCCCTTAAAATAAAGAATTATATTGCGCCGATAATATAGTGCTACGCATCCGCAAGGGTGCGTTTTTTAATAATGCAAGGGTTATTTTACTGCTTTTATATAAATAGGAGGGGTTATTTTACCCATTTGGTTATAGATCTATTTGCGACAAGTGGATATAATATATAAAGAAAAAGGGTCAAAAGAGTATGAACAAGGTGTAAAATTTGGCCTGAGAGATAAGCTTTTGGCACTTAAAATCTTGCTATTAACCTTAAAAGGGTATATAATAAAAAAGACATTAAGTAAAAAGGAGTAAGGAAAAATGCGAGTAGTATATCAAAATGAAAAGGAAAAAAAGCCTAAGGAGATAAATCTGTCGGCGAGCAAGCTTCGCAGGATGATAATAATAGGCATCGTGGTGCTTGCCCTTGTCGTGTGCGTCTTTACCGGCTTTTACACCACCAACGAGCAGGAGCAGGCCGTGGTCACCACCTTTGGCAAGGTGACCGAGGTGGTGGAGAGCCCCGGATTGCACTTTAAGCTTCCCTTTGGCATTCAGGGAGTGCAGAAGGTGCCGGTAAAGGTGCATCAGAAGATAGAGCTGGGATATCGCTCCGAGACCAACGCCGCACCCGATCACATGGTATCGGTGGAGGATGAGAGCAAGATGATAACCGGTGACTATAATATAGTTAACGTGGATTTCTTTGTTGAGTATAAGATAAGCGACCCGGTAAAATATCTTTATAATTCCTATGAGCCCACAATGGTGCTTAAGAATCTTGTGCAAAGTCAGGTACGAAGCGTAATAGGAGCCACGGAGGTGGACGCCGTGCTTACCACGGGCAGAAACGAGGTGGAGCGCCAGGCAAAGGAGCTTATCACCGAGCTGCTGGTGCAGTATGACATAGGAGTTGTGCTTACAGACCTTAAGATACAGGACAGCGAGCCCCCGACACCCGAGGTAATTGAGGCCTTCAAGGCGGTCGAGACCGCAAAGCAGCAGGCCGAGACCGTTATAAACCAGGCCAAGGCATATCAGAACAGTATGCTTCCCAAGGCCGATGCCGAGGCGGATAAGCTGACAAAGGACGCCGAGTATCAGAAGCAGCAGAGGATAAACGAGGCCATGCAGCAGGTGGCGCTGTTCAATGCGAGATATAACGAGTATGCAAAGAATCCCGAGATCACAAGAAGCCGTATGTATTACGAGGAGCTGCAGCAGATACTGCCCGACGTTAAGCTTATTATCGATGCGGGTGAGGGAGATTCCACGAAATACATCCTCATAGAGGATTTCCTAAGCATTGCCGATCAGGAAAACGGTTAAGGAGGTAAGGCGTAATGAAGATAAAGAATATAATTTTAGCGGTGATACCCGCAGTGATCATACTTGCCCTTATAATAGTCGGTGCAAGCGGAACCTTTGTGGTAAAGGAAAACGAATATGCCTGTGTGGTGCGATTTTCAGCGATAGTTGACACGGTGGATGAGGCGGGGCTTTACTTCCGCATTCCCTTTGTGGACCAGGTCAAATACTTTAATAAGGCGACCAATATGTACGATGTGCCCGAGAGCGAAGTGCTGACCGCTGACAAGAAGAACATGACGGTAAACAGCTATATACTTTGGAGGATATCCGACCCCAAGACCTTTTATCAGACCCTTGGAAGCATGGGAGAGGCCGAGGCACGACTTGATGTGCTGGTATATAACTCCCTTAAAAACAAGATGGGTACTCTTGAGCAGGCCGAGATAATCAACCCCGAAAGCTCGGACGGACGTGCGGACATCTACTCCACTGTTACCCGAGAGGTTTCCGAGGAGACCAAGATATACGGCATTGAGGTGGTGGACGTAAAGGTAAAGCGTCTTGACCTTCCCGAGGACAACGAGGCACAGGTATACCAGCGCATGATATCCGAGCGTAATCAGCAGGCCGAGAAATTTATCGCAGAGGGTGAGAAGGAGGCGTCGCTGATACGAAATCAGGTAGATAAGGATGTAAACATTACGGTATCCAACGCCGAGGTAAAGGCGGCACAGACGATCGCTGAGGGCGAGGAGGAATACATGCGTATTCTTGCCGAGGCCTACGACACTCAGGATAAAAAGGATTTCTACGAATATACCAAGGCGCTTGAGACCCTTAAGGCCTCCCTTGACGGCAACGGAAAGACCGTAATACTCGGCAAGGACAGCGAGCTTGTTAAGCTTTTGATGGGAAATAAGGAATAAGCTGAAATAAAGCTAAAGGATCCTACGGAAAAATTCCGTAGGATCCTTTTTATTTACGGTTTTATTATTATCCGATAAGCTCTATTTCGGCAACTTGGAATGGAGCATCCGACGAAAGCACAAGCTTATAGCTTGTATAGGCCTCGTCGCTGTTTACCTTGAAGGAGCGTAGGTAGAGATCGTGGGTAAAATCAAGATCGGTGCGCCTTTCAATGCTGATCCAGCCTTCTCCGTCGTTTGAGCCAAGGAGCTCAAAGCCGCTCGGTGCGGTACCTACGCTACAGGTAAGGGTAATGAAGCTTACCGATACGGGGGAGTCAAAGGATGCGATGATGCTGCCGCTTCCCGAGGTGCACTCCGAGCTTCCGGTGGAGCGGTTATTGTCAATAAGCCTCTTGGGAGCGTTAAAGCCCTCGCATAAAACGTTAGTGCTCGCCAAAAGATCGGTCTGCATGGAGGGCATTTCGCCCGCGCTTGTGGCACTTGTTGCGGGAGCAGAGGTCTCTGCGGTCGCCCAGTCTGACGGCTCGGAGCCCATTACGAATTCCAGAGTGCCGCCATTGAGGAGGGTCTGGTAATCAAGATAGAATTTATCATGCTCCTCACCGTTTACCTTCAGGCCTTGGATATACAGGTTTTCGTGGCTGTTGTTTTCGGCGGTGATGGTAACGGTCTTGCCGTTTTCAAGGGTGATGGTGACCCTTTTAAACAGGGGAGAGCCAATGATAAAGTTGTTGTTTGCCATCTCTACGGGGTAAAAGCCCAGAGCGCTGAATACGTACCATGCACTCATTTCTCCGCAGTCATCGTCGCCGGGGTATCCGCCGCCCATATTAGCGCCGCAATAGAGCCTTGAAAGTATCTCGCGGACGTATTTTTGGGTCTTGGAGGGAACACCTGCATAGTTGTACATATATGCAATGCTGTGGCTTGGCTGATTTCCGTGATTATATTTGCCCATCTTACACTCACGCGCCTCGATCATGTATGCCCAGGTGGGGTCGTAGCAGTAGTTGATGGTATTATTTGAGGTAAACATTTCGTCAAGCTGGGCGGCGAAGCTTTCCTTACCGCCGTGGAGGGAGATCATACCGTTTATATCGTGGGTAGCGTAGGCAAACATATGCCAAGCGCTTGCTTCGACGTAGCCGTATGACCAGCTTGCGGGATCGAAGGAGTCTCCCCACGGGTTTACACCCGGGGTGGAGGTGTTCAGGAAAAATCCGCCGTCCTTGGTTTGGCAATAGGACTTGTAATACATCTTGCTTCTGTTTAGCAGATATTCGGCATCGTCGGTCTTGCCGAGCATGCGGGCATATTGGCTTATTGCGTAATCCGCTATTGAATATTCAAGGGCATACGATGCGTTTGTGCTGCCGACGTAGGGATAGTTGCTGAAGGCGCTGCGTCCGAGCTCACCGTTACTGTAGCCGTTTATCTCCTTAAGAAGGGCCTCGTATGCGGTCTCGTGATCAAGCTCCACACCCTTAAGGGCAAGGTCGGCAAGGATGTTCTCGCATCCTGCGTTCATGCTTGCAATGTTTCGAGGTACCGTTGCCATGGGTGTCCATCCGCTTTGCCTATAGTGCTCAAGCAGACCTTGTGCATACTTGCTTGCAAGGCTTGGAGTAAACAGGGAGTAGCCCTGCCAAACGTTGCGGTAGGTGTCCCATGCCACGTTGCCCACGTACAGCATTCCCGATTTTACCACCGGCTCTATGCTTGAGCCCTCGTACGGACTTGAATATGCGTATTCGGGGTTTTGTGCAGTGCCTACGTTTTCGTGATAGGTTGCGGGATAGAGATACATTCTGTAAAGGCTGGAATAGAAGGTGGTATACTGATCGGGGGTGGCATCCTCCACTCTGATGCGTCCCAGGATGCTTTCCCATGCCTGCTTTGCGCGGCATGCAACGTCCTCAAAGGTGTCGGTGGGGTGGATATCAAGGTCGAGATTCTTCTTTGCCTGATCAAGGCTTATAAAAGAGGTGGCGACCGTGAGGACTACAGAATCAACGTCATCATCAAAGCACATTACTCCGTTTTTGCCAAAGCTCTTGCTGAAGGCGACCTTTTGATCAACGTAACCGTAAAAATACATTCTGCGCGCGCCGCTGTCGCCGTAGTACAGACCCGATTGGGTCATATAGCTTCTGCCCTCAAAGGTTCCGTCCTCATTAAAGGTTATCGAGCCGTAGCCGCGCGGGCTGTCGAAAATTATGGTGCGCTCAAGACTGTCCTTGGGGAAGGTGAAGCGAAGCTTTGCCGCATACATTGTGGGCACGACTTCGATAGTGCAGTTTGAAGCGGCGCTGCCTTGATCGAAGGTGGCTTTATAGTAGTGCGCCTTGGATATTTCGTTATCGTGTGAAAACTCTGCGCCTCTGTTTTCCTGGGAGATGGTGGTCGAGGTAAGCTTATCGCGGGGTATGGTGTTGTTTACCATGAAGCTGTATTCCGCGTAATC
Organism: Clostridia bacterium; assembly: GCA_017516345.1. Taxonomy (GTDB): domain Bacteria; phylum Bacillota; class Clostridia; order Christensenellales; family QALW01; genus UMGS1338. The sequence goes on from JAFXDC010000022.1 coordinate 16,682, forward strand.
GCCAAGTACGTTATTTGGGAAGTGAGTAAGTGAAAGATGGTACATTTTCTTGGCGGAGCCTTCAAGGTGATAGCTGTACACTCTTGCAGAGTTAGGTCTGTTTACCGGGGTGAAATGATTAAAGCCGTTGGGGTATGCGGTAATAGGGGCAAGGTTTCCGCGTGTGGGTGCGAAAACGTGGGTGTTGGGGTAGGTTCCGCGGGTGGTATCCACGTGATCTGCAAGTGCGGTGACGCTTTGCTTTTCGGTGTAGATGGATATATCGTCAAAATAGGAGCGGAACATGGATGCTCCGGGGTTACCGTTGTGTTGCTTATCGTATATAACAAGTATACTCTTTATGGTTTTTCCGCTTGCTACCTCTCCGATATTGCAGAGCACCTCGTTCCAGGTCTTTGTGTACATTACCTTTGAGGCGCCCTGCTTGCTTGCGGTGAGGGGAAAGCCGTATTGGTCGGTCGCGCCAAGCTCGCTAAGCCTTGAGCCGTCGGTAAAAACAAGATCCAAAGCCATATACTGCGAGGTGTATTCGTGGTCGTACTCCGTTACGTAGTCGGGCAGTATCTTATAGCTTAAATAGGTGTCGGAGTCCACCTTTACCGACAGACCGTCGTAGAGGGTAGCCTCGGCATATGCCTTTTCGCCGATTTGTATGCCCGCGAGCATCAAGGCGCTGCTTCCGCTCCAGCCCTTAAGGGATACCGAGCCCCAAACCGAGCCGGGACCCTCGCTAATGCTCAGGGTGGGATCTCCCTCCTCGCGCTCTACGCGATACAGAGTGATGCCGTTAACGTGCACCGTGCTTCCAAGTGATGCCTTATCCACCCTTAAGCGGTAGTATTTGTAGCTTGCGGTATTGTCGATATCAACGATATACTCGTGACCGCGGGTATCGAAGCTTACCATATCCTGCTCATGCAAAAGGGTCCAGTCCGTGCCGTTTTCCGAGGCGTAGAAGGACCAATACATGGGATCGGTGGTTGCGGATTCATTTCCCGAGGTGATGCTGTAGCGGTTTATAGCCTCGGGGGCATCAAGAGTGATATCAAAGCAGGCGTTTTGCAGATCACCCTTAAATGGGAGGCTCGGGGTAACCGATGCATTTGATCCCTCAATGGGATAATTACCGCTTCCGCGACCTATGCGAAGGCCGCCCATCTGAGTGTAGGCATCCTCGCCCGTTTCCAGTATCTCTAACTTATAGTAGCTGTACGGGCTGTCATTTTCAAAATTAAACAGGTGAGTTTCCTCACGATTGGGGAAGATATAGCCGTTGACCTTGTGCAGAACGTCCCAGGAAGCACCGTCGTTTGAGCCCAAAAGCTGCCAAGTGAAGGGGTCACGGTTGGGCACGTCGTTTCCGCTTGTGATGCAATACCAATTGACCGCGGCGGGCTCCTTTAACGGCATGGTGACGTATACGGGATCGTATTGGTTGGGATTTTTCATGGTGATGTATTTGCTGCTTGTGGAGGCGTCAAAGAGATTATCTATAGAGCCGTCCGGGGCGCCTATTGGGGAGGCATCCGTGGCGTCCTTATTGATAAGATGAACAAGATCGCCGTCGCGCAGGGTAAGGTCTTGGTATTTGCCTATGCCGTCCGCCCGATCGATACGGCCTATAAAGCCGTCCTCCTGCTCAAAGGAGGTGTACCAAAGCACGCTCTTTCCGTCGGCATAATCAATGGCGTTTTGGCTTGTTATGTACTTGACGTCCACCAGATCGGGGATCTGGGTCTGTATCTCGTGGGTGGGAATGACGGGAACAACGCTTCCCGATGGGGTGGTGGTCACGTTACAGCCCGCAAGAGGCAAAAGCAATCCCGATGCGATCGCCATTTTTAACAGTCCTTTTCGTTTTATCATGTTATTATTCTCCTTTTAGTGTGATTATTAAAAACGGAACTTAAATAATGCCCAATAAGCTCTTTACACAGAAGGATCTATGTATTATAATAATTATATAGAAATTTTGCCGCTTTTTCAATATTAAAATCGGACATGAGCATTAAGAAAATCGGACATACGGGAGGATATGATGATACGGGTAGATTTTTTTCACCGTGATATAAGCCTTGATGCTACGCTGAATCATACAAACGTAAAGGTGATATCCTTCCTAAGGGTGCATCCCAGCCCTATTTGGAGGGTAGGACCTCATTCGCATCTTGATTTTGAGCTTCATTTTATTGCGTCGGGGCAGGGTAGCGTCGATATAGACGGGGAAAGCTTTTGGGTAAAAGGAGGAGACCTTTTTATAACGGGGCCGGGCGTGGTGCACAGTCAATATACCGATCCCTCCGATCCTATGGAGGAATATTGCATAGAGTGCATCATAAACGACAAGGGCATTTCCCGCGAGCTTGCAAAGCATAAGAGGGTGTACCAAAGCGGCGCCGTGCTTGAAGCAGTGCAGACGCTTGCAAGGGAGTGTGGCAGTAAGGCTCCGTTTCAGGATATGAGGCTTCACAGTCTTATATTTTTATTGCTTGCCCAAATATACTCCTTGGTCTGCGATGACGGCTTACAAACACAGCAAAGGTGCGTTAAAAACAGCCATTTGGAGCGCATCGTGGGGTTTATTGATGCCAACTATACCAAAAGGCTTACATTGAATGATGCAACAAGGGCGCTGTATCTGTGTGACAGGCAGATAAACCGAATAATGAGGCAGGAGCTTGGAAAAAGCTTCCACGAATACCTTATGCAGCTGCGGCTTGACAAGGCCAGACAGCTTCTTGAGAAGGGGGAGCTTACGATAGATCAGGTTGCACAGGAAAGCGGGTATTCAAGCAAATATTATATGTATCAGGCATTCAGCCGCAACGGCTTGGATACTCCCGCAAGCTATATGGCACAGAGCGAAAACAATTAAAAACGCAAATATTATTAAAGTTTAAGAATAATCCCTTTTATTTTTATTGAGGTTATGCTATAATAATAATGATTTTATAAACGGAGTTGAGATTTTATGAGTTTAGCATTTGAGCTTACAGATGAGGTATTGGAGCAATTAAGCGGCAAGGGCGCTTTTCTTACTGCGGGAAGTGACAAGGTAAACACCATGACCATTGGATGGGGAAGCGTTTCTGTTTATTGGGGAATGCCGGTGTTTATCGCCCCCGTGCGCCACAGCCGTTACACCTTTGGATTACTTGAGGAGGGAAGCGAGTTTACGGTAAGTGTGCCCCTTGACGGCACCATGGATAAGGCGCTTGGTATCTGCGGAAGCAAGTCGGGCAGAGATACCGACAAATACGCGCTTGCCGGACTATCCTTAAAGGATGCAAGCGAGGTGGAGGTGCCCGTTATAGAGGGATGCGGATATTATTTTGAGTGCAAGCTGCTTACCTCGTGCGATCTTGAGATAGACGCCCTTCCCAAGGAGATAGTGGATCGCTATTATCTTAACGGCGACAAGCACAGACTTTACTTTGGCAAGATAGTTGCCGCGTACAAGGCGTAGGAGGTCGAAATGCCCTTTATTAACGGAAGATACGTTCCCGACGAGCATCCCGAGGCGGTGGAGCAGAAAAAGGAAAGGGAGCAAAGGAATAAGGAGGCCCAAAGGAAGAGGCAGGAGGCTCTTGAGAGAAAAGAGCAGGCAAAAAAGGCAAGACGGGAAAAGGCGGGCAAGGGAAAAACCGAGCCCATGCCCGAGCTTACCCCTGAGGAGCTTGAGCTGCTTGAAAGGCAGAGACAGAGGGAAATAGAGGAGAGTGCGGCGCGCTTTGAGGAGCTGATAAAAAACGACACTCCCGATCTTACCAATTTAAATAAGCTTATAGAGAGCGAAAGGAAAAAGGTAAAGAGCCCCTTTAACAAAAACAAGAGGGGAATAACCTTCTTTTTGACCGTGGCTCTTATTGCATGTCTGTTTTTGCTTATTGCATCCATATCCTTTGCCTCGGCGACGTTGCTTGTTATAAGCCTTATATCCATAGCGGTGTTTATAGCCATATACTTTTTGGCGGTTCCAAGAGGAAAATAAGATAAAAGATCGACCGAATAAAGCGTAAGGAGCTCTTGCGCTTTATTTTTTTGTCTGAGGGTATTTTTTTGCCTGAGGGTATTTAATGTATTAATTGGATTGCCCGATGTTAGAATCGTATATATAAATGAGTAAAAAAGTTAGTTTTGTGCATTGATTTGTGCCTCGGAGTATGCTAAAATTATTGTAAGCTCATGTTATAAGCCAAGCCCGTAAGGGCTTGAAAGGAGAAAGATATGAAGAAGATACTGATCGCGATCTTATGCATTGCAGTCTGTCTGCTTGCCGCTTGCGATGCACCGCAGGTAGACACCCAGGGTACCACTGTGCCGCCCACACAACCACCGACCCTTGAGGGCGTAGATGCCTATGCGGACAATGACGGAAATAACGTAAACTACCTTTGCGGTATAGACGTTTACGGCAGAGTGTTCCAGCCTGTTGCGGGCTTTGATGAGACCAAGGAGGTGGGTATATTCTACTTCTTATGGCACGGTGAAAGCGGAAAGAACACCTTTAACGTTACCGAGCTTTTAAAGAACGACCCCGAGACCCTTTACGATCTGAGCAAGGATACCAACAAGTTCCACTACTGGGGCGAGCCTCTCTACGGCTATTACAGGTCCTGGGATCAGTGGGTGATCCGCCGTCACGTTGAGATGCTTATAAATGCGGGTATAGATTATCTTATTTTTGATGCAACAAACGGCTTCCACTACAAGCGTTCCTATACCGCGGTGTTCGAAGTGCTTACCGAGTATCAGCAGCAGGGATGGGACGTTCCTCTTGTGTGCTTTTATACAAACTCGCATTCCTGCAACACTGTAAGGAACATATATAACGACGTGTATAAGAATGGAAGCTATAAGAGCCTTTGGTATTGCCCCAAGGGTGATAAGCCCATGATAATTACCGATACCGACGATCCGGACTTTAAGAATTATCAGGATATTCTTGCCTTCTTTGACGTTCGCGAAAGCCAATGGCCCGATGCTCATTATCTGAGCGACGGTGTACCGTGGATGGAGTGGAGCTATCCTCAGCCCCTTCACAATAACGGATATATGAATGTTTCGGTTGCACAGCATCCTCAGCTGCCCTTCAGCGCCTCCATTACCGACAGAAGCAGAAACTGGGGAAGAGGCTATAACTTTAAGACCAAGCAGAACGTGGAGGAGGATTTCCGTAAGGGAACCAACTTCCAGAGCCAATGGGATACTGCGCTTAATAACGACAAGGTTACAAACGTATTTGTTACCGGCTGGAACGAATGGATCGCTCAAAAGCTCAATATCAACAACGAGCTTTATTTTGTGGACTGCGCAAATGAGGAGTTCTCCCGTGATATCGAGCCCATGAAAGGCGGATACGAGGATTCCTTCTATCTCCAGCTTTGCGACAATGTGCGCAGATTCAAGGGAATCAAGGAGCAGATAAGAAAGACCTATAAGACCACGGTGGACATAAACGACCTTGACTCCTGGGATGGGGTTACCAGCCTCTATAAGGCGGTCTCGCAGAATTCTGTGGCTCGCGACTCCTCCTCTGTGGATAGAAAATATCAGTACAAGACCGATGCGGCACGCAATAATATTCAGCAGGTAAAGCTTGCAAACGATTCCGAGAAGCTGTACTTCCTTGCAACCGCACAGGAGGAGCTGAAGTCATGCGACAGCGCGGATTTCGTAAACCTTTATATCGGCGTGGGCGACCTTGAGCTTAAGGGCTGGAACGGCTATGAGTTCGTTTTAAGCTGTGGAGATAAGGCTCTCTATGCACTTGATGCAAGCGGTACCCGTACAAAGGTGGCAGATGCACAGGTGGCCGTAAGCGGTAAAAGTGTAAGCGCCGCCATAAGCCTCTCCGACCTTGGCCAGGCGGATGCTCAGGGCATCTACTTCAAGGTGACCGATGGCGTAGGCTCTACCGATATCATGGATACCTACGTTGACGGTAAGTGTATGCCTATGGGTAGACTCAGCTATTACTATTACTTTGGCGTATAATTAAACAAAACGATAAAAGTGTGAATATAGCGCTTATGTGTACAAATGCACATAAGCGCATATTTAAATAAAGGAGTAAATAATGAGATATTTTGAATTTGATATCAAGGATTATTTTCCACAGCTTTCCGATATGCCGGGAGGTCACGTTAAGGCGTATATCCCCGAGGTGACTCAGGAGATAGATATAAACGCCAGCAGACCCTCCATGCTTATTTTTCCGGGCGGAGCGTACAAGTACACCTCGGAGCGTGAGGCTGAGCCCATAGCGCTGTACTATCTTTCCAAGGGCTTTAACGCATTCGTGCTCTACTACGCGGTGGAACCGGCAAAATATCCCTGCTCCCACCTTCAGGCAATGGCGATGGTGGAGCTGATAAGAAGAAATAAGGAGCAATGGAATTGTAACGGTCAGGTGTGCGTTATAGGCTTCTCTGCGGGCGGACATCTTGCGATGTGCACCTCAAACCCCGATATGGAGCTTGCCGCAAGCTACTCTCTCAGTGATGTCCGCCCCGATGCGGCAATACTGTGTTACCCCGTTATTACAAGCAAAAAGGAGCACACGCACGGCGATTCCTTTGACGCGCTTTGCAACAACGAGCAGGAGAAGCTTGCCTTAAGCGGAGAGAACAGGGTCAGCAAGGATACCCCTCCGACATTTATTTGGATGACCTCGGAGGATCCGTTGGTATCGGTTACAAATGCTCTTATTTATGCCGCGGCATTAAAGGAGCACGGGCTTAAATTTGAGCTTCACGTATTCCCCGACGGATGTCACGGCCTGGCCTGCTGTAATAAGACCACGGGTATTTATGATTTCTTCCTCTCACCCTATTGCGAGAGATGGATGGAGATGTCGGCGAAATTCCTTGAAAGAAGCGGGCTTAAATGATACAGCACACCATTTCACCCTTTTATGATGAAAACAGCACCCTGTTGATACTGGGCAGCTTTCCGTCCGTGGCGTCGCGGGAGAGCGGCTTTTATTACGGACATAAGCAAAACAGATTCTGGAGGGTGCTTGCAGGGGTGCTTGGGGAAGAGGTGCCGCAAAGCATTGAGGAGAAAAAATCCATGCTAAGAAGGCATCATATCGCCCTTTGGGACGTTATTGCAAGGTGCGATATCGTGGGCTCAAGCGATTCAAGCATTAAAAACGTAACCGTAAACCGTCTTTCCGATGTAATAGAAGCATCAAAAATAGAGAAAATATTCCTAAACGGACGCAAGGCACAGCAGCTCTATAATCAGTATCTAAGGGATAAGTACGGCGAGGCGACATATCTGCCCAGCACAAGTGCCGCAAATGCCGCAATAAGCACAGAAGGACTGTGCCTCTACTGGAGTGAGGCACTAAAGAGACAAAACAGTACAAAAAATACCATTGACAATTTTTGAAAATGGGAATATAATCTTACAAACATTGATATTAAGTCATCAATGGGGGCGTACTGGCTTTCGACGGGGATGATCGGAGGCGTGGTAAGCGAGCCGTGTTTCCGGGATCACGTTAAAATCTTGGGCGTAAATATAAACGCTAACAATAACACAATCGCTGTAGCTGCTTAATCAGCTGCCGTCGACCCGGGCCGCCTGCGGACTCGGTAATCGGCGTCATAATCGCAGGGAACGCTACTGCCCAAAGCTTTGAGGGCGGGGTGTAAAAATGAAGCTACCGAACCGTCACTTTGTCTATGATAGGGCGGCAAGGGAATAAAAACACATAGCCTACGCTCGTAGAAGGCTGCGCATACGCATTTTCGGACAGGGGTTCAACTCCCCTCGCTTCCACCAAAAGGGTTGCATAAAATAGATGCACCCACAGAAAACCCCGATTTTATCGGGGTTTTCGCCGTTTTTACGGTCAAAAAACACAAAGGTAGAATGGCAGATGAAAACCGCCTATTTTGCCTAAACCGAGAGATATGAACTCTCGCAAAACCGAATACAAGCCACCGAGCGCATGGATAAGAACAAATCCATGCGCTTTTTTTGTACCCATTTTTATGAAAATCAGGAGGTAACGAAATGACCATATACCAAGAAGAAATGCAGCGAAAGGCACAGCACTATAGAGAATAATAACCTTATGCTTGCCTTGATGGACTTAGTCCTGCGATTTTTCGCAGTATCCCTCTTTCTCCACCAAAACAAGTTCGTTTTGTTTTTTAAAATTTGTTGTAAATTTAGTGTCATAAAATATTGATTATCCAAAATTTGCGTGATATTATCTTCTTAAATAAGGAGGTAATATGAATTTACGACAAGCAAACGAATATACAAGAAGATTATTTGACACGAACCGGGTAAAATGGGTGCATGAAGGAACAAAACCTGCCGATACAAGCGCAGAGAAAAGTGTAAACGTTTTAATAGGTACACTTTCAAAACATTGTGCAATGTGTTTGAATCTAAACGGATGTTGTTTTGTTGAAGAAAAATGCCCACCAAAACCATTACACCCAAATTGCCATTGTTTTTGCGTAGACATTCCGTCAATAACAGCAAAAGCAGAGTGCCCTATTGAAAAGTTTACTAAATATATTTTCGCTAATGGAAATAGTAAAAAAGACTTGTTTGAAAGTTGGGGACATAGTATAATGGACTCACAATATTTACAGCAAGAGTTTATAAAACAAGCAATACTATCTTATTCCGTTGGCGATTATGAGTTAGGCTTACTTAATGAATATGGGCAAAGAGTAAATATTGCTATCACGCTTAAACGAAAAGATAAAAACGGATACGTAACTTTTCGTTCAGGATGGATGGTATATCCTAATGGAAAAATAGTTTTAACAACACCATATGGGAGAAAGTAATATGAAAGAATATGATAAAGTTGAATTAATATCAGAAAAACAAAAATTTAAAGATTTAGGTCTTGAGAAAGGAAGAATAGGCACAATTTTAGGGCCAAAAAGAAATGGCTATTGGTACGTTGTGTTTGATGGGGAAATTTTTCAAGGCGAAGACGGCATTTGGGATTGCACGGATATTAGTGCAGCCGTTTTGGATGAAGACGTTAAAGTAATTTGGGAATGTCCGGACTAAAACTCTAATATGAGTTCAATGAGTGAAGCACACACTCCGCCAAAAAGAAACGACAATTTTTTTTCGGAAGATTGTCGTTTCTTTTGTTCTCTTCACTTTTCTCTTTTCGTTCTTCTCTCTTCTCTAAAATTGTCGTTTCCGGAGAAAAGATAAGAGTGAAAAGAGAAGAGAAAAGGTAGCTTTGCTTCGCAAAGCATTGATTTTAATAACCGATTAGTTCTGTAAGAGTTCGAATTTTCGACAATCCGAGTTCCTTTGAGACGATCTTCTTTGCTGTATTCAAAATTAGGGCTTACCGCCTACACAAGCGGCAAGCCCTTTAGAGTTTGTCTTTACTTCAACAGCGAAATTGCATCGCTGATATTTTTTTCATGTGCCTCGCGACCGTATTTATCAACCTCAGCTTTGTTCTTTTCTCCGTGTGTTAAGCAACCTGCGCCTCCAATACAACCGCCAACACAAGCCATGCCCTCAATAAAGTTACCGTCAAGAATGCCCTTGTTCAGCTTGAGAAGTGCCATACGGCAGGCTTCAATACCGTCACATACAACAGGCTTGATCTCAAAGTCGATATTCTGTTCTTTCATAGCCTGTGCCGCTGCATCGGTAAG
>JAFXDC010000023.1 GCA_017516345.1 Clostridia bacterium
CGACTTTGCCAATCCTAACCATGACATCTTATGTATGCACAAAACCGACTCATGCCTTCAACCTCTCCCCAAAGCGCAACCCGGTCTAATGAGTCATCTATATAATCTTCTTGTACAAAATATGTAATACCGTTTATTTCGGTTTCATAGATTATATCTTTATAACATCTACCTTCATGATCTCCCCATGTATAATATCCACCCCACTCCTGCTTGGTTATTCCGTCCTCGGTGTATATCCTATAATTTGCATAATTGCCTTGTTGAATGTTTTTTTCATGGTATTCTTTATTTGATTCTGTATGCTTAGTTGGCTCATAATCCACACTGATATCCAATGTATAATATTTCTCATCGTCACAAGGAATGTGAATAACGCACCAAAAGGTTCTGTTATAAAAGCCAAGGCTTTCGTAATTTGTTTCCCCGTTTAATGCAGGTATAACCATTTTATCAGGATCAAGTATGGGCAACAGCTCCCTATCACCCGGAACCGTATAACAATAATGATACAAGTCGTCAATTTCACTGTTTGTAAATTGGTTGCTTTTAATTCTTCTCTTTATCCCCTCTACGGAATCATACTGCGGTCTATCACAATTCATGGTTATGGTTCCTATGTCGGTCTCATGACGCGCTTTCATATCATAAGTCCTTAAAAAATACTCGCCGTTTTCGACCATCACATCACCGAACTTGTCGCGCAGTGGAGTAGCAGTATCCTCCGGTTTGCAGCCGCAAAACAAAAGCAGTATTATAAAAATCAATATTAATAGCTTATTCTTCATTTGCCTCTACCCCTCCGACTGATTTCCATATATTGTTTTAGATGCAACTAACGTGTTTAATAAATTCATACACGCATCACAAAATGGCATTTGTTGCTCATTAGGTGTATTATTATATAAAGCACTATATATCTCATATTGTTCTCCATAAACATATTTGGCCATGATGCACTGCTTGCTATATTTAATTTTTGCAAAAACTTCCTTTTTGCAATTACAGTATAGCATAGCCGATATACCCATGTCAATGCACAATACTAACTTGTTTGCAGCACAAATCTAATAATCTATATAATTTTTTTCACAAAATTAAAACTGCCTAAAAGTGTTTATAATTACGCATTTTAATTTATAAATATGCAAAAATCCGAGGCAAAATAAAACGGCGCGAAAAAACACCTGTTTTTTGATGCTTTTTCGCGCTTTTTTTGCGGTTTTTCACGCTTTTTTAAAGGGATTTTTACCATGCATTTTTATGCAAGGGCATTTTAGGGGACGTTATTTATAATCATCGATCTGCTTTTGGATATTTTCCTTATCGTAGCTCGGGGTAAAAAGCTCGTCCACCTCTGCCTGCGAGAGCTTGAAAACCGACCTCATCTGACTTTTTGTAATGTCGATCTTCTCTATAAAAATAACCTTTAATCTGTAGATGGTGTGCTCCCAGCTTGATGCCGAGGGGGAGCCCCAACGCTTGTGCTGACGCGGTATTTCGGCGCGTATTGCATCGGCCTGGGCATTCAGCATGGCAAAAAGCCTGTCGGGATTAAGGGTATTTTTGACGTGATGGGAGTATCTTGAGATGAAAAGCTGCTTAAATTCGGCATTCTTTAAAAGTCCGCGTATAAGCTCGGTGGAGAACATACTGGACACTCCGTGTCCGTTTTTGTAGACCTTAGAGAGGTAATTATTCTTATATGTGCTTCTGAAGAGCGCCCAGTCCATATCAAATAAGCACCAGGTCCATTTGCCGCTTTGCTTATCCCGGAAGAACTTGATGTTGCCCGAGTCGCTGTTTGCAAACCAGGTCTCAAACACCCACCAATCAATATAAGAAAGCAGATCCACCTTGGAGCTTACGTACTGATAGTGCTCGTCCTTACTCATATCGTTATTGTTTACGTACTTTATAAGCTCCTTATACTCCTTGTTTGAGCCGTGCAGCACGGTGGAGTTGGCGCGCAGATACTCAAGGTTTTCCTCTTCTATACCGTAATGGGTGTTAAAATAGTCCTTTCCGAGCTTTTCGCGCAGGAAATAAAGACCGAAATACTCACCGTTAAAGTAGACGGCTACCGGTGCGGCATCCATCACAGCAAGGTTGGTGGTGCCCTTTGCAACAAGGGATATAAAGGAATCCCTTAGCTTTCCTCGGTTCCAGTCCTGACCGCCCGTACGCAGTACAAACGAGCCCAGAGTGGTTACCGAGTTATTATTAAAGAAGGGATAGGTGATATCTCCGCTTCCGTAATCGTTTCTTAAATGCACCGCCATGGATTTCTGCTTTTCCATGCGGGAATAGGCGCCGTGGATCTTTATTCCTGCGTTAAACTCAAGGGCACGCAAGCCTTCAAGAGTAAAGTACTCCATAGCCGCCTCGCGCTCCCAATCCTTACGGAAGTTGGCGTTTGAGTAATACGGCGCCTCGCCAGGGTTATTACCAAGGGCAAAAATGCCGCGGGCGTTGCTGAAGTAATCGTCGGGATCGCCGCTTATGCACATTATGGGCAAAAGGTGCTTTTCCTCGGTGATAAAGGTCCTTGTTACCACGTCGCTTGGAAGGGTTGAGTCCGAATACGCCACAAAGCGAAGGGAGCATCCCTTTTCTATGGTGATGGGGGAGGTATAGAGCTTATCCTTATCGGTGGGAGTGCTTCCGTCGTCGGTGTAGTACACCCTTGCGCCGTCGGGAACCAACACCTCCACCTTATCTCCCACCTTGGCATATCCGCCGTCGGAGAGCACCGTGGGAGGTGTCTGATAGCTTGTGGCGGTAAGCCCTCCGTCGGTAAAATACCGTTTGCCTTGCTCGCGGTAGCTTACCACGCCCTTTCGGAGCTTACCTGTTGCAAACTCGTCTGCCGCATCCCCCTCGGGGTCACAAAGAAGCACGGTCTCGCCGCTTACCGACACCTTAAAGGGAAGGTATATTCTGTTTTTCTCGGGCTTTGAAGGGGTCTCGCCGCTTGCGTAGAGCACAAGCTCCTCCCCCGCCTCAAGGGTGACGTCGGAAAAGGTATAGCTTTTGGAGGCGCCAAGTGAGAGGGTAAAGCCCTGAAGGGACCTTTGGGCATCCGAGGTGTTTATTACGGTAATAACGTCGTGATCCCAACCGTTTACACCGTTTGGGGTGGCGCAGACCCTGCCTATTGCCAGCCCCGTCTGCTTATATAGCTGAGGAATATCGCTGTAAGGGGTATTATTTTCCCCGCCCGGTGTGGGCTTATTAAAAAATTTAAAGCCGTTTTCCGTGTAGCCCGCCGATATTCCCTTGGGGAGGGCCTGTATATCCACCCTTGAGATACAGCTTGCTCTTTTATCGGTAAGAAGAAGCGCTTCATCTGCGCAGGAGAGGGAAAAGTCGGTGCTCAGTCCCTCACCCTTTCCTGCGCTTATTACAAGATACCCTCCCGCTTCTATAACGGTGCCTTGGGGTATCTGCCATTTTTCAGGGTCGAGAGGATCATCCGAAAGATACATGCCGCTTAAGTCCTCGGCCTTATCCCCATGGTTGTAAAGCTCTATGAAATCCCCCGGCTCTCCGCCGGTAAGATATTCGTTGATGCGCACGCTTGCTTTGTCAAAGACCAGCTCGCTCTGCGTGCTTGCATAGTCGCCCGAGTTTTCCCTGCCCGGTGTGGGATAGGAAAAATACACGTATTTATCCTGTCCCGGGAGCAGACCGTAGGAGATATCCTCCAGGCCGCTTTGTGCCGTCACCCTTGAAGCAAAGGCTCCGTCGGGGGCAAGCAGAGTGACGGTCTCCCCTTGGGAGGACACCGAGAAGCTTGTGTGCCAATACTTGCCGTCAAAGCAATCGTTTCCCGAGGCAAACAGCACCATATACTCACCCGCCTCTATGTAGGTATCGGGCAAGCTCCATTTTTTCGGCTTTTTCTCGTTATCCGAAAGGTAATAGCCCTTGAGGGACACTCTTCCGGAGGTTGGGTTATAAAGCTCAATAAAATCATAATAATCGCCATTGTTATCGGCAAGCACCAAGGAGTTTTTCGTGCAGACCTCGGTGATGTACACAGGAGAGGTCAGGATGCTATAGGACTCCTCCGTCTTATCCGTGCTCTGCGGTTCTTGCGAGCATGCGCAGGCGCACACGAGCAATGCGGCAGTAAGAAGCATAGCCGCCGTATTTTTGATCATTCTCTTTACCGTGATTTTTTGCGCCTTCATTTTTTACCCCTTGATCGGATCAAGCCCCAAAGCCGCACCCTTATCATTATGCTTGCGGCAAGAGCAGTATTATCTATATAATTATGCCTTAATAATGCTTTTTTTGCAACAGTTTATTGTTTTTTTGAGCATTATCGACATTCAAAGAGGGCACGATCAAAAAAAATGAAAGCAAAACGATCTATTTTTTAAATATGGTATTGCTAGGAAACGATTTTTGGAGTATAATATAGTATAAGTATATAAAAATTTTAGCTTTGTCACCCTTCGGGGAGACGGACGGGAGAATATATTATGAAGCTTATAGTTGCTATAGTTCAGGACGAGGATGCCGGTCGCCTTGTTAGCACCCTTATGAAGGAGGGCTACGGCGTGACCAAGCTTGCCACCACGGGCGGATTTCTGCGCGCGGGCAACACTACCCTTATAGTGGGCGTGGAGGATGAAAAGCTGGAGGGTGCTCTGGGCGTTGTGGAGCGCGTATGTAAGAGCCGCAAGCAGATAGTAAACTCCGGAGTTGCCACCGTGGACCCCACCATGCTTGGAAGCGGTGCGTTACCTACGAATATTGAGATAATGGTGGGCGGTGCCACCGTATTCGTTTTGGACGTTTGCCGCTTTGCGAAGTTCTAGGTCATGGCCGCAAGCAATATCTCCTTGGCACGGCTTTCGCTTTTGCTTAAAGGAAATGAATTTAAAAATATAAAAAACGCCGCAGCAAAGGATAAAAGTGTGCACGCATACATAATTCAAGGTCAGCAGGGCATGGGAAAGCGTTCCCTTGCCTCGCTGCTTTGCGCTGCTCTTCTTTGTCCCTCGCACGATGCTCCCTGTCTTGAATGCAGCACCTGCAGAAGAATACTTTCTGGGGAGCATCCCGACGTGCACTTTTTTAAGGGCGCAAAAAAGAACATCTCGGTAGACGAGATGCGCAAGCTGAGCGAGCGCTCCATAGAAAGCTCGTACGAGGGCGGAAAAAGAGTGTTTATCATAAACGACGCTCACAGCATGACGGTGCCCGCGCAAAACTGTCTTTTAAAGACCCTTGAGGAGCCATCGGGCAGTGCGGTATTCGTGCTTTTATCCTCCAGCGGAGGGTTGCTTCCCACGGTACGCTCAAGATGCAGAGCCATCTCCCTTACCGAGCGCTCGGTGGAGCAGATAACAGATCAGCTGAGGCTTCTTGGATATTCCTCAGAGGTATCCGCTACCGCTGCCAAAATAAGCGGTGGCAATATCGGCAAGGCAATAGAGGCGGCAAACGGGAGCATGGCCGGTGCCAACGCCGCGCAAGACCTTCTTAAGGCCGCCGACAGAGGCAATCTCTACGAGATATCAGCACTTTTGGCAAAGAATAAGGACAACATCGTCCCCATACTTGAAAATACGCAGTCCCTTTTGGGTCTGCGCTTGAGGGAGGATCCCTCCTCACTTATCACCCTTGTACGCATAAGGGAGGTAAACGATGCGCTTGAGCGCATAAAAAGAAATATTAACTACGGCCTGCTTTCAGACAAGCTTGCCCGTGGTCTTACTACAGGAGAAATCACATGGCAAAGATAATCGGCGTACGCTTCCGCAACAACGGGAAGATGTACTATTTTGACTCGGGTCGCTACATAATCAAGGAGGGTACCGGAGTTATAGTGGAGACCTCTCAGGGCGTAGAGTTTGCAGAGGTCATTCAAGGCACCCGTGAGGCCGCGGAGTCCGAGATAGTGGCTCCTCTTAAGGGAATAATGCGAATAGCCACTCAAAGAGATATACAGCAGGCACAGCAAAACCACCAAAAGGAGCAGGAGGCTCTTGAGATCGCCACCCAAAAGATAACCGAGCACGAGCTTGATATGAAGCTGGTACGGGTGGAATACACCTTTGACGGAGCAAAGATCATATTCTACTTTACCTCGGACGGAAGGGTGGATTTCCGAGATCTGGTTAAGGATCTTGCCTCTGCCTTCAAGACCAGGATAGAGCTTCGCCAGATAGGCGCGCGCGACGAGGT
The DNA here is from genome assembly GCA_017516345.1 of Clostridia bacterium. Classification (GTDB taxonomy): domain Bacteria; phylum Bacillota; class Clostridia; order Christensenellales; family QALW01; genus UMGS1338. Next base: position 6,202 of record JAFXDC010000023.1, read on the forward strand.
GAAGATGCTTGGCGGTCTTGGGCCGTGCGGTCTTCCCTGCTGTTGTAATCAGTTTCTTCCCGACTTCCAGCCCGTATCCATAAAGATGGCAAAGGAACAGGGGCTTTCCCTTAATCCAACCAAGATAAGCGGTCTGTGCGGTCGTCTTATGTGCTGTTTGAAATACGAGCAGAGCCACTACGAGCAGACCCGCAAGCTGCTTCCCAAGCTTGGAAGTGACGTGCGCTGTCGCGACGGGGTGGGCAAGGTCTGCGAGCTTAACATGCTCAGGGAGCGGGTGAAGGTAAAGTTTACTCTGCCCGACGACACCATTGACATAAGGGAATACTATTACAAGGAGCTTACTCCCCTTTCGGGGAATACTCATCCTGAGCCCGAGCCCGAGCTTGAGCTTGAGGAGGAGCTTGAGGAGGAGTTTTTCCACTCCATGGAGGTGCTTCCCGGAGAGTCCTTTAAGCGGCTTAACGAGCTTAAGCCTGCCGCAGAAGCTCAAGAGAGGGTCAAGAAGCAGAAGAACAAGCCCCATAGATCCGACGAGAAGAAGGATGAGCAAAAAAAAGACGGCAAAAAAGCAGATACAAGGAAAAAGCCCGAAAAGAAGGATCCCGATCCAAAGAGAGAGGGTGAGCCCGACGAAGGCAAGCCATCCGGCGAGCAGCACAAGAAACCCCGAAACAAAAAGCGTTATAAGAACAATAAGGGTCAGAACAGATCCCCCGCCGGGGAAGCAGACGGCAGCACCGACGAGTCCGCAAAAAGGGATACAAGGTCGGGCAATAAGATAACCAAGCCCAAGGAAAGGCCCGAAAGACCCGAAGCGGAGGGCGAGGCTCCTGCAAGCAGTGCTCCGCCAAGAAATAAAAAGCGCTTCAACAAGCGTCGCTTTCACAAGCCCGCACCCAAGTCAGAAGGGCAAAATTGACCAATGTACCAAGACAGCTTACGCTCTAAAAGGAGCATAAGCTGTCTTTTTTACGAAAATACATACATTTACTCAAAAAATATGAACATTTAATGAATTATTTTGTGTTTTTTCGTAAATTTTAATTGTTTTTTTTACAGTAATTATGTACAATAATAATGTAATTGCGCGATTTTTAAAACGCAAAAAAAAAATATTTTTTTAGGAGGAATTGATCATGAAAAAGATCATCGCTCTGGTCGTTGCAGTTCTTACAATCATGACCTTTGTAGGCTGCACCACCCCCACCGAGAACCCCAGTAAAGACGCTTCCGACCTTAAGGTAGGCGCCATTTACATCAACAGCAAGAACGACACCGCCGGTTACACCTTTGCTCACCATAACGGTATCGTTACTGCCATGAAGGCTCTGAACCTTAACGTTGACACTCAGCTGTTCATCGTTGACGAGGTTCCCGAGGACAAGGCTCAGGTTCTTGCCGCAGTTGACACCCTTGTTGGTAAGGGCGTAGACATCATCTTCGGTATTTCCTTTGGTTATATCGATGCTATGGAAGAGGCTTCCAAGACCTATCCTGAGGTTATCTTCTCCCACGGTACCGGCTACAAGAGCAACGAGACCAACTTCAACAACTACTTTGGCCGTGCTTATCAGGCCCGTTACCTTGCAGGTATCGCCGCAGGTCTTAAGAGCCTTGAGACCGGCAACAACAACATCGGCTACGTAGCTGCTTACGGCACCGAGTATGCCGAGACCGCTTCGGGCATCAACGGCTTTGCTCTTGGTGTTCAGGCTGTTAACCCCAACGCTAAGCTCCACGTTAAGAAGCTCGGCGCATGGGCTGACGAGGTAAACGAGAGCGCATTTGCTAAGGAGCTTATCAACTCCTTCGGCTGTGGCGTTATTACCCAGCACTGTGACTCCGCTCAGCCTCAGATCGCTGCTCAGAACGCAAACGTATTCGGCTGCGGCTACAACTCCGACATGACCGCTGACGCTCCCGAAGCTCACCTTACCGCTGCTATCTGGAACTGGAACGTATATTATCAGACCGCTATGGAGGCTGCCATTGCTTGCGGCACTGCTGATAAATTTGTTGAGACCATGGGCTCCTCTGCTTACTACGGCGGACTTAAGGAAGGCTTTGTTGACGTATCTCCCCTGAGCAAGAACTGCGCTAAGGGCACCGAGAGCGCCATCAGCCAGGTTAAGAACATCATCGTTAACGGCGAGTGGGATGTATTCTCCGGCGAGAAGCTTACCATCACCGTAGGCGAGGATGGCACTGCCACCATCACCAAGAACGCTGCTGATCTTAAGGACAACGCAGGTAACGTGATCGTTGCTGCAGGCGGCGCATCGGTTGCTGACGGCGTTATTACCGGCACCATGAACTACTACGTTGCAGGTGTTGAAGAAGTATAATCCTTCGTCCCTTGATACTTACCCGGGGTCGGCCGGAGAGATCCGTCCGACCCTGTTTTTTAAATCGCACAGATCTTTGATCGTACAGAGCGGCTTAGAGAAAACAGCTATCTGCTTTTTGTAAAGCGTTCTGAACGCTTCCAAAGCATAAGGAGGTTCAAATGGAACAGTATGCCATACAAATGAAGGGGATAACCAAGACCTTCGGCAGCGTGGTAGCCAACAGCAACATAAACCTGACGCTAAAGCAGGGCGAGATCCTGGCGCTTTTGGGTGAAAACGGCTCGGGCAAGACCACACTTATGAATATGCTCTCGGGTATATACAAGCCCGACAGCGGCTCCATATCCATTTTCGGAAAGGAGGTCAGCATAAACTCACCTGAGGATTCCAAGAAGCTGGGCATCGGCATGGTGCATCAGCATTTCAAGCTTGTGGACGTCTTCAGCGCGGCTGACAACATCTGGATGGGCAAGGAGAAGCCCGGACTGGTGCTTAAAAAGAGCCGTTATGCAAGGATCAGAGAGATCGCGAGCAAGTTTGGATTTGATCTTGATCCCGAGAAAAAGGTCTATAACATGGCGGTATCCGAAAAGCAGACCCTGGAGATCATCAAGGTGCTTTACTACGGCGCAAAGATCATCATTCTTGACGAGCCCACAGCGGTATTGACTGTTCAGGAGATCAAAAAGCTCTTTGATGTGCTTCGCAAGATGAAGCAGGAGGGGCACAGCATCATCATCATTACCCACAAGCTTAACGAGGTAATGGAGATATCCGACCGTGTTGCCATTTTGCGAAAGGGTGAATACATAACCACGGTGGAGACCTCCAAGACCAACGAGAATGCTCTTACCGAGCAGATGGTGGGCAGAAAGGTAGACCTTAATATCGACCGCCCCACTGTGGATAAAACAAGTCCTCTGCTTGAGGTGCGCGATCTGAGCATACTTAACGACGAGGGCAGTGTTGCGATAGACAAGGTCAACTTCTACATTCGCGGCGGCGAGATACTTGGCGTTGCGGGAATTGCCGGATGCGGTCAGAAGGAGCTGTGCGAGGCCATTGCGGGTCTGCGCCCCATACAGAGCGGGCAGATGATCCACAAGGGCGACAACATAGTAGGACTTTCGCCAAAGGCCATTACGGAGAAGGGTATATCCATGTCCTTTATTCCCGAGGATCGCTTGGGCATGGGTCTTGCGCCCAGCATGTCCATAACCGACAACATGCTCCTTAAGAACTATCGCGATGCAAAGGGTCCGTTTATAGACCGCAAGCGCGGCAGAGCCGAGGCAGAGCAGGTGATAAAGAGCCTTGAGGTGGTCACCCCCTCCACGGAGACCCCCGTTCGCAGGCTTTCGGGCGGAAACGTACAGAAGGTATTGCCTGGAAGAGAGATAAAATCCGGTCCTAACGTAATAATTACGGCGTATCCGGTGCGCGGACTGGACATAAACTCCTCCTACACCATATACGACATATTAAACAAGCAAAAGCTTAACGGTGTGGGCATTCTGTTCGTAGGCGAGGACCTTGACGTTATGCTCTCCCTCTGCGATAAGATAATGGTGCTTTGCCACGGCAAGCTTATGGGTGTGGTGCATGCACACAAGGCTACCAAGGAAATGCTCGGACTTATGATGACGGGCTCCCTTGATCTTACCAAGGAAAAATCCCACGGTATAGCAAAGGATACCCTTTTTAAGGATGTACTCGTTTCTGCCGACGCCCCCGAAACGGCTGCGCAGGCAGAGGAAGAAATAAGCAACAGCGGTGATAAGGAGGAATAAGCATGGGCTTTCATATAGTTAAAAGAGATATCTGTCCCCTTTGGAAGCGTTGCTGCTTCTACCTTGCGGCTATAGTCGCCGCCCTGTTTATCGGGGCGCTTGTGCTGCTTGCTATTGGGGTGGATCCGTTGGAATACTACTATCAGATGTTCACAATGGGCATGGTGGGTAACCGCATCGCATACAAGACAGTAATGAATTATCTTCGCGATTTCGTTCCCCTTGCGCTTACCTCGGTAGCGCTCTCCCTTGCGTTTAAAATGCGCTTTTGGAACATCGGCGGTGAGGGTCAGTTTATTATCGGCTCCATTACGGCAAGTGCGGTGGCATTTTTGCTGGGACCTTCCCTTCCCATGTGGCTCACGGTGATACTTATGTGCATCTTTGCCATGCTTGCCGCAGGTCTTTACGGACTCATCGCGGGCTTCTTGAAGATACGCTTTGGCACCAACGAGACCCTTATGACCTTGATGCTCAACTACGTTGCGCTCTACATTCTGTATTTTATCGGTGAGACCAAGGAAAGCTGGAACTTCTTTTTGCAGGAGGGCTCCTTAAGACCTGTATTTGAGAGCTTCGCCTCCCTTGGCTCCTTCCCCTCGATACCCATCGGGGATAAATTCCAGCTCAACATCTGCGTAATACTTACGTTGCTTATCGGAGTGGGCATATACGTATATCTTAAGTACTCCAAGCAGGGATACGAGATAAGCGTTGTGGGCGACAGCATGGGCACCGCGCACTACGCGGGCATGAAGGTAAAGCGCATAATACTGCGCACGGTATTCCTCTCTGCTGCGCTTATAGGTCTTGCCGCCGCCTTTAAGGTGGGCACGGTGGGAGTGCTTTCCACCTCCATCACAAACGACGTAGGCTGGACGGGCATAATAGTTGCATGGCTTGCACAGCTGAGCACCCCCATGATATTCGTTGTAGCGGCTCTGATATGTGTGCTTCAAACAGGCTCCATAACCGCCGCCGCCACCTTCTCCAAGGTGGACTCAAGCTTTGCAAACATGCTTCAGGGTGCAATACTTTTCCTTATTCTTGCGGCGGAATTCCTTGTTCGCTTCAAGATAGTTCGTGTTAAGAAAGGAGAAAAGACAAATGAATAAAGCAGAAGTTATAACCTCCTTTATACATAACATCATAGTCTTTAATATCCCGCTTCTTTACGGCACGGTCGGCGAAATAATGGTGGAGAAGTCGGGCAGCCTTAACCTGGGTGTTGAGGGAACTATGGCGGTGGGCGCCATATTCGGCTACATTGTGGGCTGTTATGCAAACTCTCTTGGAGTGGGCATACTTACGGCATTTCTTGCCGGCGCGCTGTGCGGCCTGCTCTTTGCGCTTCTGACGGTATCCCTTCAAGCAAACCAGAACATCACAGGTCTTACCCTTACCACCTTCGGTCTTGGCGTTTACTTCTTCGTAGGTAACGGAGTTAAGGCTACGGGATGGCCCGTAATGGGAGATTACTCCAGCATTCAAAACGGCTTTGCGGACATTGATATTCCTCTTTTGAGTGATATTCCGATAATAGGCAAGGGTCTGTTCAGCCACAATCTTCTTGTTTATCTTGGCATTATAATTGCCATTGCCGCATGGTGGTACTTAAAGCACACCGCTCCCGGTCTGCGCTTGCGCTCCATCGGTGAGAATCCCGCCGCCGCCGACTCGGTAGGCATCAACGTAAAGCTTATGAAATACCTGCACATCTGCCTCGGATGCGGCATCATGGGTATCGGCGGCTACTATATGAGCCTTAATATGTCGGGCTCGTTCAACTCCAGCTGTTGGATAAACGGCTACGGATGGATCGCTGTGGCTCTGGTAATATTCGCAAACTGGAATCCCGCGCTTGCCATAATCGGCACCTTCGTATTCGGCTTCTTTAACACCCTGCGAGTTTCGGGTGGCAGTCTGGCCGCCGCCTTCCCCGAGGTATTCGGTTGGCTTGCGCATATACCCACTCAGCTTTATCAGGCGCTCCCCTTTATAATCACAGCCATCGTGCTTGTGGTGACCTCCATTAAAAACAAGCGGGGGTCAAGCGGATTGCCCGCGGCGCTCGGTCTTAACTACTACCGCGAGGAGCGATAACCATATAAAAAACCATATAAAAAAAAACGGAGACCCTTAACAGTAAGCGGTCTCCTTTTTTACTTTTTTGTTTACTATTAAAAAAAGCCGCTTCGGATGCATCAGAACGATGCTCTTAAAGCGGCTTTATATTTATGGTTTGCGCCTCTTGTTTTATTCGCTTCTCAGCGCCACTACGGGGTCCTTTTTGGCGGCGCTTCCCGAGGGTATGATGCCCGAGAAGAGGGTGAGTGCAACGCTTATTATAACAAGCAGCACTGCCGCCTCGGGGGGCAGATATGCGCCCAAGCCCTTAATGCCGGTAAGGGCCTGAAGAATGATATTTATGGGCACGCACAGTGCGTAGGTGACCCCCACTCCCAAAAGTCCCGAGGTAAAGCCTATAATGGCTGTCTCCGCGGTGAACATATTGGCTACGTTTCTCTTGGAGGCGCCGATGGCACGGAGGATACCGATCTCCTTGGTACGCTCCTGCACAGAGATGAGGGTAATGACCCCGATCATGATGGAGGAGACTATTAAGGATACCGCAACAAAGGATATCAAAACATAGGTTATTGCATCGATAATGGTGGTAACGGAGGCCATCATAATGCCAACGTAATCGGTATAGTGTATCTTTTGTCCCTCGGGGACCGAGGCGTTATACTCACTTATTACCTGCTCTATCACGTCCTTTTGGGCAAAGGTTGCGGCATAGAGATTTATAAGGTCAGGCTCGTCGATATCGATGCTTCCAAGGGTCTCAAGATTCTTCCGGTAGGTGGTGGAGGAGAATTTCATTACGATATCATAGTAGCTATCGCAATCGGCCACCGAGTAGGTATCAAGCTCACTCATAAGCAGGGAGGCGAGCATTTCGGGCTCCATCTGCCCGAGCTGTTTTTTTACACCGTCTGCGTACTGAGCCCGCACCACAGCGCCGAGGATCTGTTCAACTATGGCATCATAATCCTCCTTATTCATTTTGGAGAGGTATTCCTCAAGCTCCTCTCCCGACATACCTGTTTGAGCGGAGATGGCACCAAGCACTATATTTTTTACCGTGGCCTCGTCGGTGGTTGCCAGCATCTGCTTAACGGCGGCACTTACCGCATCATCCTTCATATAGCTTTTTATTGTAACGTACGTCTCTGCCCTTGCGGCGGTGTCAAGTCTTGTAATATACGCCTTAAGGTCGGCCTGCTTGCGCTCGGGAGAGAGATTATCGGTATTTTCCTTAAAGGGGAGTCCACTGAAGATATCAAGCGAGGGGTCATTTTTCTGAGCTATGACCGCACTTGCGGTGGCGTTTTTATCCAAAACGTACTTTGTAAGGAGATTGGTATAGCCTATGGAGCAGGTGAGCATGGCGGAGACCGCCTCCTCCTTGGGACGGATGATGCCGGTCACCTTAAGGGTAACGGCGTTATCGTAGAGTATACGCATGCCCGCATCGGTTTGGCGCAGGTCGGTATATCTGCCTGTGGAAACGCCGTTTATTTTTTCCTCAACAAAGCAATCTGCATTAAGAACGGTACGGAACTCCATATTAAGAATATCCTCATACGACCATTTTTTAACGCTTACCTCGAGCTTTTCCTTATTGAAGGCGGCATCGATGACCTTTTCCATCTCCTCGCGGGAGGTAAGACCCAGAGCAAAGAGGGTCATATCGTCAAGCTCGTTATTTTTATCAAGCACCAGCACTATTTCGTTGTATTCATCGGGCCATTCACCCTTTACCATATCGTACTGCTTTTCAAGCAAGGGGTTGATGGGACCGTTCTCCCCCGCAAGGAGCTCCTGCCAAAGGCCGAGGGACTGCCCACCCATGCTCATCATGCTCATCATGGAGCCGTTGCCTGCGCCTGTCTGCGAGCCGTTTGACATACTTTGCCCGAAGTGCTTTATAAGCATATCCCGCATAAGCGCCTGACTGTCAGAGAGCACGATATTTCCATCCACCGCTTTGGTATAGATGAGCATATCAAAATTATAGGAATAGGACACGCCGTTCAGGGCTTCGTAGAGCTTGCTTTCCTTATCCTTAAGCTGAGTCTCGATGTAGCTTTTAAAGGCGGCGAGGTCATTCTCCTGAAGCTCGATATTGGCAAGAGCATTTACCATATCGTAGACCACGGGCTTTTGGTAGACCGCGTCGTTGTCGTGGTCGGAATCCGAAACTGCGCTGCTGATGAAGGACTGCATGAATGAGCCCAGATCCATATGCTGAGCCTCAAGAGTCAGCGGATAGGACGAGAGGGTATCCTCCTGGACGGTATTTATATAGCTTGTCATGCCCTGTGATACGGCAAGGATGAGGGCAATACCTATTATACCTATGCTTCCCGCAAAGGAGGTAAGAGCAGTCCTTCCCTTTTTGGTAAAGAGGTTTTTAAGAGAGAGACCGAAGGCGGTAAAGATGCTCATTGAGGGTTTCTTCTGTTTTTTTTGTTTTATCTTAATGGGTGTTTTGCTGTACTTGGGAATGTCTTTGCTTACCTGCTCTGCGCTTGCGAGGGCGCATTCAAGCTCCTCGTCGCTTACGGGACATGAATCGTCTATGACCTCTCCGTCCAGCATACGGACTATCCTTGTGGAGTAATCATTTGCAAGCTCAGGGTTATGAGTAACCATTACGACCAGGCGCTCGGCGGAGATCTCCTTTAATATCTCCATTACCTGAAGGCTGGTCTGGCTGTCCAGAGCACCGGTAGGCTCATCTGCAAGGATGATATCCGGGTCGTTTACAATGGCGCGAGCTATTGCGACCCTTTGCATCTGTCCGCCCGACATCTCTCCGGGCTTTTTCCTTAGCTGATCCCCAAGGCCCACCCTTTTGAGGGCCTCGGTGGCTCTTTTGCGGCGCTCCTTTTTGCCTACACCCGAGAGGCTGAGTGCGAGCTCCACGTTCTGCAGCACCGACTGATGCGGGATAAGGTTGTAGCTTTGGAATACGAAGCCCACAGAGTGGTTGCGGTAGGAGTCCCAATCGCGATCCTTATAGGATCTTGTGGATCTGCCGTTTATGACAAGATCGCCCTCGGAATATTTATCAAGACCGCCAATAATATTGAGCATGGTGGTCTTTCCGCACCCTGATGGGCCGAGGATGGAAACGAATTCGCTGTTTCTGAAGCGAAGCGTGACCCCCTTGAGGGCCTGAACCTCGCCATCGCCGGCGCTATAACGCTTCACTATATTTTTAAGCTCTAGCATACCGAAATATCTCCTTAAAGTCCGTTAGTAATATAGGATATTATCTTGAATATATAATAGCACTAAATTATAAAAAACACACAATATAATTGTTAACTAAGTGTAAATTTATTGCGGAAATCACAAAAATTCAAGTTTACGTCATATAAAAAACAAGTTTTGTCATTTTTGTCACCTTTTCGGAGATGGGTGTTATATGGGTGGTAGAGTATAATTACGCTATTACTGCAAGGCAGATGGCAAAATAAACAAGGAGGTAAACAAAAATGGCTACCGAAATCTGGGTGGCATTGATAGTGGGCGGGTTATCCCTTGCGGGCACCGTTATAAGTAACGCATTTAATGCCAAAAAGACACAATGTATGATGGACTATCGCCTCAAAAGCCTTGAGGACGAGGTGCGCATGCACAACAACTTTGCCAGGCGCATGCCGGTGGTGGAGGAGCAGATAAAGGTGATAAATCACCGCTTAAGTGATATGAAAAAATAAAAGGAGGAAATTATGGAAGAATTGATAAGTTTTACGTCGATTCCCGCAATAACCGTGACGGTATTTTTATTTGCGGAGCTTTTGAAGGCGTTCTTCCCTTCGGAGGGGATAAAGCGCATGATCCCCGCCTTATGTGGAGCGTTGGGCATGGTGCTTGGTATTTTATGCGGGCTTTTTCTGCCCGAGATATCAAGCGATAATCTGCTTATTGCAGCAGCTACGGGGATATCCAGCGGCTTTGCCGCAACGGGTGTGCATCAGCTTGGAAAAAAGCTCGTGCACTTCGGTAATGGCACGGACGGTGACGCAGGTGACGATCTTATAAGCGTCGATACGTTCACGGAGGCAGATCATGATAACGGAGGTGACGAGTAATGGGAGTATATATTGATTTTACCGTAGAGGGGCAGATCCTTATAAAAAAGGATTGCATGGTTTTGTACACCATGGAGCAAAACTACATAAAGGCACGCTTCAGCTTTGACAGCGCGTGGGATGGAATATTAAACCGCAAGGCCATTTTTTCAAGCGCCGCCTGCCCAAGCACGACAGTACTGCTTGATGCGCAAGATTGCGCGCTGATACCCTGGGAGCATCTTACAAGCGCAGGTACTCTTACGGTGTCGGTATGCGGTGGAGACAGAATGACCACGGGCACGGCGGACGTGACGGTGCTTGCATCGGGCTGGAGCGAGGACGGCAATCCTCCATTTGAGCCCACGCCCGAGCTTAGCGTTCAGCTTGAGCAGATGGCGCGAAGTGCGGCGGAGTCTGCGGCATCTGCCGAGCAGACGTGCAGTCAGCTTGCCGGCTCCATTGATTCCAAGGTCAGCAAGCGCGAGGGTATGGATCTTAGCAGTAACGATTACACCGACGAGGATAAAGCGCGGCTTGAACAGCTTAAGGACACCACCGAGCTCAAGCTTTTTGACTCACTTGGCAACACTTATATTTTAAAGGCCGACAGCTCTGTAGTTGCGGACACGGCAAGCGTCAGTCTTATGGAGGGCAACAGCAGGATGGGATACAGGCTTTCCCCCACCGTGCTCTTCACCGCCGCGGGCGGAACGCGCGGCGGCACAGTAAGCATGAAGCGCAGGCTAAACGGAAACGACCAGGATTTGCTAACGTATATGATAACCACCGGCATGCTTGAGATACGCACCGGTACCACTGCGGGGCTTGACAACTCCTCCTCGGGAGTTTCGGTGACCTTTTCCAAGGTCATGAGCGGTACGCCCGACATCGTACTGCTTCAGCCCAACTCGGGCCAGGCCGGTGTTGCGGCTCCCAAGATAGTTTCCAAGACCGCAAGCGGCTTTAACGCAACCCTGGGTGGAAGCACGGGAGGGGGCACCACCTGCAGTTATATCGCAATAAAATTCAACTATATGAATAACTTCATTGACTAAAATGGAGGTCATATGAGCTTACTTGATGATTTTATTGCTTATCTGTACAGCGAGGTGGAGAATCATAGTATATACGTTTGGGGTGGTCAAGGAAAACGCGGTGGCGAGGTCACTAAGGAATGGATAGAACAGCGGGAAAACGATCCCCGTAATGCGCAGAGGGCTATCAAATACTGGAAAAAGCAATGCGAGTCAGGCTACGGTGATCGTCTTGGTGCCTTTGACTGCTCGGGTCTGGGAATGTATTTCCTGCAAAACGTGAAGGGCGTATATGCTTGTGATCTTAACGCCAACTCAATGAAGGGCAAATGCAGGCAGATAACACGAAATGAGCTGAAGCGAGGCGACTGGGTCTTTATGCTTTCGGGCGCGCGCGCCACCCACATCGGGTACGTAGTGGATGATCTTTACGTTATCGAGGCTCGAGGGCGCGATCACGGGGTGTGCATATCCCACGTTGACTCAAGACCGTGGCAATTCTTTGGACGCCCCGAGATATTTAAGGAGGAGATAGAGACTGTTATGCTAAAAAAAGGAGATAAGGGTAACGCCGTGCGCGCACTTCAATACGCGTTGATGGCAAACGGGTATTCTCTGCCCAAATACGGAGCCGATGGCAGCTTCGGAAGGGAGACACTTGATGCCCTGACGGCATATAAGAAGGATCACTCACTGCCCGCAGAGGAATTTGCAGACTCCCGCGATGCCTCGGCGCTCGGCTTCAAGGCGGGCTTCGAGCTTGCCGATGCCGCCTCGATATTGCTTAAGCATCTTATTGATGCACGAAGGGACTCGGAGGAGCAAGCGATAATAATACAAGAAATAAATAAGCTATCTTCTCTCGCGGGCACGACAAATACGCTGTAGCGAGCCGCGGCGGAAGGGCGAAGCGCGGAAGTCGCGGCGAGCGAAAAAATGCAGGCGGTCGAAGGTCGCCTGCATTTTTATATGATCTTACATATACCGTATCACTGTAATCGCTTCGATCTGTAGGATCTGCCCAAGGTTAGCGCATTACCGTTATCCTACTGCCCTGCTTCAATTTCTCTCGGTCCAGCTCAGGATTAAGCGCCAAAATATCCTCAATGCTTACTCCAAGCTGCTTACCAACCGTGAACAGATCGTCACCGGGCTGGGTAATGTATAGAAATATCCCTCTCATCGGCTCCCTCTCCTGACCCTGCTCGATGCTTTTTATTACGTTTGCACTACTTGGATCGCTTATATAAAGCTCAGCACCAAATACCATACGTATTTCGCATTTGCTTCCTGATATCAACGCCGCTTGCAGAAGCTCGTTTTCCAGCATCACCTCGACCGAGCTGTCTGTACTGCATGGACAATCAATGTTTATCTCATATTCCTCCACCGCATCAAATCCCGCCATCTCTCCGCTACCTGACACTATATAGACCACGTGGAAGCAAGAACGGCATTTTACCGATACCCCTCCATTATAGGGATGGACCTTTGTAATGTCGGTAAAGGCGTTCACTCCACAGACCCTGGCTATCGGAGGCATTTCCTCAGGTTTTTCAAGCGTTACCCTTACGCTTTGCTGTTTTTTACATTCACTTAAGGAAGAAAGATTCATCTGCTCCTGTGTACATTCAAGCATATTTGTGATGCTATATGCATTCGTTACTGCCTCAATGGTGTTTTTGCGGGTTATACATGCGGTACAAGTAATGCTCAGATCGCAAGCAAGCACTCTGCTTTCGCCCTGCTGATTTTCCTTTGGCATGACTCCTCCGTCACGCACCTGAATGGTTATAATAGCGGTATCGCTTGGGTCCACACCCTGTGCAGGTATAACTGCAGAGAAGGGAAGGCGGTCTGCCACCTGTGTAATGGGCTCGTATTCATCGCCGCAGGAATACAGCACGCTGAGTATCACGTCTCCCGAAAGCATGACCGAGTCATCGGTAAGCATTACCTTATCCACCACTGCAGACGGACTTACCAGTAAGCATTGCTTTATCTGCGGCATACGCACGTTGAGCTCGATATCCTCATTGACCTGTACATCCTGAGTAAAGATCCCCACGAGCACGTCGGACTCAAGGTTGCGCTTTACCGTCTCGATACCTGTGGCGCTTGTAATAACGTCACAGCTTATATCGGTGATGCATATGAATTTCACACTCAGCTCCACATCCACCACCGCAGAGCTTCCTTGGCGCTTTACTCTGCATGATGTCACCCTTGCAAATGCGTGCACCGTAGCATCCCTTTCAAGAGAGATCGTCGATGAGAAGTCCTGTTCGATATGAAGGGTATCAAACTCCTCACCCTCTACGATCACGCTGACGCGCACCTCTCCCTCTGCACGAACATCACAAGCAAGAATGCGACAGGAATTAACGCTTGCACTTGCGTTTGCACACAGTATGCTCTGCTTGACATTATCAAGCGGGACGGTAAGCCGAAGCTTTTCCTTGGTTGTAAGTATCTGCAGTTTGTCACTGTTGAATCTATCCGTATTTATTTCCATTTTGATTGCCTCCTAATATTTACTGTTATATTTTATAATCGCGTTGTGAAAAATATGCCTTACACAAGACAAATATACTCCCTTAAATAAAAAATATATACATCATTCAAATTGCAATTCAAAAGCATCAGGAGCGATCCGACCCTGAGGTTTTTCGTATATTTTGAAGCATTTGCAAAAAAATATTAAAAAAATGCACGAAATTTTGCATTTTTCAGAATTTAGGTATTCACAAATGCAGAAAAGTTTGATATAATATATACATCGCATAGAAGAAAGGTTTGAATTTTATGGCAAGCTTCCGTTTAAGTGTTAGAAAAGCAGAACGCAACGATATCCCCTTTATCATATCTTGGGCAAACAACCAGCCCCTGATAAAGCATTTACATATGCAATTACCCACCTCGGAGCAATCGGGTGCGCAGTGGTTCCAGCGTTCCCTGATAGATCGCAGTCGCAATGATTTCATCATCCACGCAGTAAGCGAGGACGGCTCACGCAAGCCCATCGGTATGCTTGGTCTTTTCAATATTGACGAGGCAAACAAAAAGGCGGAGTACTATATTCTTATCGGCGAGCCCGGCTTTACCCGTCGCGGCATTGCTTACAGGACCACCGGTGAGATGCTTGGCAACTGCTTCAGCACGCTGGGATATAATAAGATCACACTTTCGGTTGATACTGATCACATTGAGGCTCAGCATCTTGCAGAGAAGCTTGGCTTTAAGAAGGAGGGCATACTCGCTCAGGACATTCTGCTCCCGAGCGGCGAATATGCAGACCGCTTCATTTACGGCATGACGCTAAGTCAGTACGAGGATCTTAAATAAGTAATAAAAAAGCAGCTTTATGCTGCTCTTTTTATTTTACCATAGTTGTTGTAAAAGAAAGCTAATTGTGATATAATAAGATGTATTTATAAAAGGATAATTTATCCTATCATCAGGAGATTCTTTATGCCGGAGTTTTCAGTTGTTTTAAATAGCGTGTTTACCATGATCATCCTGCTTGTGCCCGGATTTTTGTTTGAGCGCAAGCGCTTGGTTCCCGAGGACTTCACCAAGGGACTCACCAATTTCACCCTGTACATTGCTCAACCCTTTCTTATCATCAACTCGTTTTTGCGCGAATTTGATTCCACGATACTTACCGAGCTTGGCATTGATATGCTGCTTGGACTTATAGGCTACGGCGTTGCCTTCGTTGCGGTCTGCTTTATGTTCAGAAGCATGCCCATTGACAAAAAGGGTGTGCTTCGCTTTATGATAATGTTCTGCAACGTCGGCTTTATGGGTCTGCCAATACTCAAGAGCATTTACGGTCCTGACGGTGATCTTGCTGTAATGTATGCAACCGGAGTTATAGCATGCCACAACGTTCTTACCTGGACGGTGGGTGTACGGCTCATCTGTCCCTCGGAGAAGGGAAAGGGCTTTAAATCCTTTGTCAACCCCGGGATCATTGCCTGCCTTAGCGGAATACTGCTTTTCGTCACCTCCGCCGCAAGCTTCCTGCCAAAATTCATACTAGACGTTTCCTCTCAGCTTTCCGGGCTAGCCACCCCCCTTGCCATGTACATAGTCGGTGCTCATCTTGCTCATTTTAATTTTAAGGATCTGTTCAAGTCCTGGCAGTTGCCTTTTGCAGTCATTATGCGCTTATTTATTACCCCTCTTTTGATATTCGCTTGCTTTTATCTTATAAAGCTGACAAACATTCTCCCAAGCAACAGCATGCTGCTTGCGGTACCCTATCTGCAATTCTGCATGCCCGCCGCCTCAGTGACCACCATGATGGCCCAGCGCTATGGTGGAGATCCGATATATGCAAGTGCAGGTGTAAGCGTCAGCACGTTGCTCTCCATGGTATCGATACCAATAATGAGTCTGCTTTTGGCTTTTCTGTAAAAATAATAACAAATACTCACGGGAGGCTTTGCCTCCCCTTTCTTTTTTGTTCTAAAGTCTCAAAGACAAAAAAAGACAAATACCCTCTGCGCTATCTTCTCTTGCGCATCCGAGCGAGGACAAAAGCGCGCCCGAGGCGAAGCCGCCGCGGCTTGCGCGAAAGCGCAAG
>JAFXDC010000024.1 GCA_017516345.1 Clostridia bacterium
ACCCTCGCGCTCGCGGGCGCATTGTGGGGGGCTGGCGGTGGAGTCCTGCGGCAAAAAAACGCGCCTTATGAGGCGCGTTTAGTGTTAAAAAACGTTTTTTACTTTGGCAAGATATTAAACAGAGTGGCGTTGCAGCGGTTTGCAAGTGCGGTTACGTACTGAGTGTTGCCGCCGGGGAGGATATCGACATGATCAAAATGCAGATGACCTGAGATGACGCATACGACGCTTTTGCTCTCCCCTAAAAGCCTGCAGACCTTGGCGGTGGCCTCATCGGTGCGGTAGGACCAATACGGTGTGTGGACCTCGTCCCCGCCACCGCAGATTATAGGCAAATGCCAATATTTAAGGGTATCCTCCATAAGGGTGGGGGCATAGAGGGGAATGTGGAAGGCAACCACGGTGGGAGTGCCGCTTGCAAGCTCCTGCTCAAGGCGGGAATACTGATGAGACGAAAAGCGATAGCTTGAGTTGTTTACCGCTATCACCTTAAGACCGTTTACCATCGTAACGTCGATATCGCCGCTTGTGAGGGGGAGGAATGCCTCCCTTGTTTTGGCAAGGGCGGCGTCGTAGAGAACGCTTTGGTCAAAATCCCAATTGGCGGTGCCGAAGGGATAATCGCAAGGATAATTCCAGTCGTGATTACCTTGGCAGTAGATAAATTTTTTGTCGCCAAGCATATTCTTAATATGATCAAGGTTTGCGCTTGAGGGAAAATCGGCAATATCTCCCGTAAAGAGAATAAGGTCGGCGTCATCTGCGGCATTAAGAAGCTCGGCAAAGCTTTCCGGGGCGGGATTTTTTCCGTTCAGGCTGAAAACCCCGCTTCGGTGCGCGGCATGGTCGCGACGGTATTTATCGTCGCACTCATCGCTTAGGGTGAGGTGCAGGTCGGTCACGTGAAGGAGCCTAACGGGCATCTTCACCTCTGCACGGATATTTACGGTATTTATATGCATAATATCATCCTGAATGCCTTGCGGCTCAGATGTCCTTGCGCGGCCCGTGGGCGTAGTTGGTCTTTATGATCATACGGGTGATGGCAAGGAAGCCCTCAAGGGTATTGCCGTTCTGCGCCGCGTTTTTCTCGCAATAGTTGGAGACGGGACTTGAGGCGATGGCATCGCTTTTGTAGATCAAAAAGGGTACCGCGCCGCTTGTGTGAGCTCCCGTGGTGATGGGGGTTGGATGGTCGGGGGTGACAAGTATTCCAAAATCACCGTATGCCTTAAGATACTTAAATACAGGCTTTAAAACAAGGGAGTCTATAAGCTCTATTGACCTTACCTTGCCCTGTACATCACGCTGATGTCCGCATTCGTCGGGCGCCTCAAGGTGGAGATATACCAGATCCGCACCCTCCTTAAAGGCGGTTATTGCGGCCTCCGCCTTACCCTTGAAGTTGGTGCTCAGGGTGCCTGTCGCGCCCTCGACGTTATATATCTTCATATCGGTAAGGAAGGCAAGCCCGCGAACAAGGTCAACAGCGGTGACCACAGCGCCCTTTATGCCGTGAGTCTTTTCAAATGAGGGAAGCATGGGCTTGGTGCCCTGACCCCACATCCAGATGGAGTTTGCCGGGCGCTTGCCCTGTGCGACCCTTGCCTTATTTATGGGATGATCCTTTAAAAGCTCGTGGCTTTTTTTCATCATATCAAGCAGGATGTCGCAGTAGGTGCCCTTGGGCAGATAGCTTGTGACCCTTTGACCCGTGATGTTGTGCGGGGGAGTAAGGGTCTGGTCGGCAAGAGCGTGATTGATTATCAGACAATGACGGTAGGAAACGCCGGGATAAAAATGCATGCTGTCGCTTCCCAGATGCTCGCCGACGAATTTTATAAGCTCTGCCGCCTCAGCGGTGGATATCTCTCCGGCGCTGTAGTCCACCATGGTCTTTTGCTCGAAGGGCTCGTCCTCCGAGACCGTGACCAGGTTTACACGCATGGCAACGTCGTCGTCCGCCATCTTTATTCCGAGTGCCGCCGCCTCAAGGGGCGAGCGACCGGTAAGATATTTTGAGGGATCAAAGCCCATGATGCACATATTGCCCGTATCGCTGCCGCCAACGCAGCCCGCGGGGGTGGGGTTCAAAAGACCGGCATCACCGTTTTGTGCAAGAAAATTCATATACGGCTTGTTTGCCACCTCCAGAGGGGTCTTGCCGTTAAGCTGCTCCAGGGGCTCGTCGGCAGCGCCGTCAATAAGTAAAACAAGATATTTCGGATTCTTTTTCATATTAGACGTCCTTTCGGGATAAGCTGGAATGCTGATCGATCCATAGCATATATTGTAGCACATTTTTTTAATTTGTAAATATTATAAAGTGATCTTAAAGGATTTTTTTACTTTCTTTTTATGATGCGGGCGGTTTTGGGGAGTATGGAAAAATTGCGCAGAAGGGAACAAACTTTAGCGATTTACTTGACTAAAGTGAAATTATATGATATCATTTGCCATGTTGACAAATAAGGTGTATAATATAAGCCTTATTTATTGCGTTATATGGCTTATTTAAGCAGAAACGACCTATTTTCAGTGTGAAGATCTAAAGAAGGGGAAGGAATATGAACTCTTTTGGCACTCTTAAGAAGGAGGAGCAGATAAATTTAGATATAAGAAGGCTTTACGAGCTTTACGGATATGAAAAATACCGTATGAACAAGTTCGAGGAGTATTCATTTTATCTGCAGAACAAAAACTTTCTGGAAAACGACAGGTATATAACCTTCAACGATCCCGACGGTCGCTTGATGGCGCTTAAGCCCGACGTTACTTTGAGCATTGTAAAAAATGCCGACTGCAAGGGCACCGAGAGGATATATTACTCCGAGAGCATATTCCGAACCCGCAAGGGTACCAACGAATTTGCCGAGCTTAAGCAAACGGGACTGGAATACATCGGAAGCATTGACAAGTGCGCCACGGCAGAGGTGCTTTCCCTTGCACTTGATACCTTAAATATACTCTCTCCGGATTTTGTCTTGTCGGTATCCCATATGGGGGTAATAAACGCCATGCTTCAGGGCATAGAGAGCTACTCTCTTCGCAGAGGTATCATATCCTGCATAAAGGGAAAGAACCGTCATGAGCTTGAGCGGCTCTGCCGCGATGCCGCCCTTGACGACGCTCTTACACGGAGGCTGGTTGGTCTTGCGGGAATACGAGGCCCGTTCGGCGAGGGTGTTGCCGCGCTTGAAAAAACCGTGGATGACCCTCAGGGAGATATGGCCTTGGCGCTAAAGGAGCTTAAGGAGATAAATAACGTATTTAAGGACACCGAATATTACACAAGGCTTCAGCTTGATTTCTCCGACCTTTCCTCCACCGAGTATTATAACGGCATTGTGCTTTCGGGCTTTATCCAAGGGGTATCCTCGGCTGTGCTCAGCGGCGGCAGATACGACCATCTGCTTTCAAGAATGGGTAAGAACGCTCAGGCCATGGGCTTTGCGGTAAACTTCTGCCACATGGAGCAGATGCTGAGAAGTCCTCAGCAAAGCCAATGCACCGATATCATTTATGACGATGCCACGGACGCCGCGTATATGTGCTCCCTTATGCGGGAGCTTACTGCCAAGGGCATAAGGGTGCGCGCCGTGCGCAAGGGCGAGGAAACGGGCGACGGAATAGATATTACAGGCTCAAGGAGGTATCAAGGATGATCAACATAGCACTTCCCAAGGGAAGGCTTGGCAAGAAGGTGTACGAGCTTTTTTCCAAGATAGGATATCCCTGTGCGGAGCTTGAGCAGGACAATCGCAAGCTTATCTTTGAGGACCCCGCCGCAACGGTGAGATACTTCCTTGTCAAGCCCAGCGACGTAGCCATTTACGTTGAGCGCGGCGCGGCGGACATCGGAGTGGTGGGCAAGGACGTTCTGGAGGAGAATCGCCCCGACGTTTTTGAGCTTATGGATATGGGCTTTGGTGCCTGCAGAATGTGTATATGCATGCCCGACGGCTACAAGGAGGACACCGACAGCGTTTTGCGGGTGGCAACCAAATACCCGAATATCACAAAAAGATACTATAAGAGCATCAATCGAGAGATAGATATTATTAAGCTTAACGGATCCATCGAGCTTGCGCCCCTTTTGAAGCTTTCCGACGTTATTGTGGATATAGTGGAGACCGGCGCGACCCTGAGGGAGAACAATATGCACCCCGAGACCGCCATACTTTCAAGCTCGGCAAGGCTTATTGTAAACAAGAGCGCCTACCGCTTCAAATGCGGCGAGATAGACGACATAACCGACAAGCTTAAGCCCTTTATCAAATAAAAAGAGCGTGGGCTCAAAAAAGAGCATTGACTAAAAAAGAGCGTGGTCTCAAAAAAGAGCATTGACTAAAAAAGAGCGCCGGCTCAAAAAAGAGGAATTATGATAAGGATTTTTAATACCGATGAGTTAAGCGTGGAGGAGATACTTTTGCGTATCGATTCCACCGAAGCAGAGGATAATGCCGACAGGGTGGCGGCAGAGATAATCAAACAGGTGCGCCTGCGCGGCGACGAGGCGGTAAGGGAATACTGCCAAAAATTCGACGGCGGAGCTCCCGAGAGCCTGGAGCTTGACCCCTCCGTAATGAAGGAGGCGGCAGACAGGCTGGAGGAGACCGATCCCGAGCTTATGCGTATACTCAGACGCGCCGCTTTAAATATAACAGAGTTTCACCGCCATCAAATGTATGATGGCTTCCGCATGGAAAGGGATGGCGCGGTGCTCGGACAGCGGGTGCTGCCCCTTGAAAGGGTGGGCATCTACGTTCCGGGCGGAACGGCAAGCTATCCCTCCACCGTGCTTATGGACTGCATCCCCGCAAGGATCGCGGGGGTAAGGGAGATAGTCATGGTCACCCCCGCCAAGAACGGAGTGGTTCAGGATAAGATCCTTGCCGCCGCCTTTGTTGCCGGAGTGGACAGAATATTTGCCGTGGGCGGCGCTCAGGCGGTTGCCGCACTCGCGCTTGGCACCGAGAGCTTCCCGAGGGTGGACAAGATAGTGGGCCCCGGCAACGTATTTGTTGCGGCGGCAAAGCGCAGAGTATTCGGCATGGTGGACATCGACATGATAGCCGGCCCCAGCGAGATATTGGTCATAGCCGATAAGGACTCCGATCCGGTCTGCCTTGCGGCGGATATGCTCTCCCAGGCAGAGCACGACAAAAACGCAAGCGCAGTTCTTATCTGCGACAGCGTCGAGCTTGCACAAAGGGTTCAGGCAGAGCTTGAGAGGCAGATACCCCTTTTGGAGCGAGCCGATATCTGCAGAGCATCAATTGACAATAACGGTAAGATAATAGTGGCGGAAAGCCTTGAGCAGGCGGCGGATATCAGCAACCGCATTGCGCCCGAGCATCTTGAGCTTTGCGTCAGCAAGCCCTTTGAGCTTATGGAGCGCATCACAAATGCCGGAAGCATCTTCCTTGGCAGATTTGCTCCCGAGGCGCTCGGAGACTATATGGCGGGCCCCAACCACACCTTGCCCACAAGCGGAACCGCGAGGTTTTCTTCACCCCTTTCGGTGTACGATTTCCTTAAGCGCTCCTCTTATATATATTATGAAAAGCCTGCCTTTAACGATATTTGTGACGACGTTGCCGCCTTTGCCCGCACCGAGGGTCTTACGGCGCACGCTCAAAGCGCATTAAGCAGAAAAAGCATGATCGAGGGAAAATAATGAGTAGATTCTTGGATTCAAGGCTTGCCGCCCTTAAGGCGTACGTGCCGGGTGAGCAGCCTCAGGATAAAAAATACATAAAGCTCAACACCAACGAAAGCCCGTTTCCGCCCGCACCCGCGGTCAAGGAGGAGCTTCCCGCGCTGTGCGAGCGCTTACGGCTCTATCCCGACCCCGATCTTAACGCTCTCAGGGATGAGCTTGCCCTTCTTCACGGTGTGGAGAGGGAGAATATCCTTGTTGGTAACGGGTCGGACGAGGTCCTCGGCTTTGCCTTTTTGGCATTCTGCGGCACCCACGCCGCACGCTTTGCCGACCTCACCTACGGCTTTTATAAGGTGTTTGCCGACCTTTTCGGGGTGGAAAAGCACGTCATCCCATTAGAGGCGGACTATACCTTGGATGTAGAAAAATATATGGGCACCGACGATATAGTTTTTATTGCCAACCCCAACGCGCCCACGGGTATTCAGCTTGATAACCAAGCCATCAGACGGATAGTTGAAAGCACCGAGCTTCCGGTGATCATTGACGAGGCGTACGTGGATTTCGGCAAGCAGTCCTGTGCAGAGCTTGTTAAGCAGTATGATAATCTTTTGGTGGTGCGCACCTTCTCCAAGTCCCGCAACCTTGCGGGCGGCAGAATAGGCTGGGCGGTGGGCAGCAGGGAGCTGATAAACGACCTCAACACGGTGAAATACTCCTTTAATCCCTACAACGTAAATACGATGAGCCAATGCGCCGCCATCTGTGCGCTTAAGGATAAGGATTATTTTGAAAAATGCGTAAGCCTTGTTAAGCAGGCACGCCACTACACTCAAGCAGAGCTTAAGGCGCTTGGCTTTACCGTTATAGACTCCGATGCAAACTTCATCTTTGCCGCGCCACCGTCAAGGGATGGCAGAGCACTCTACCTTTCCCTTAAGGACAGAGGGATACTGGTGCGTTATTTTGACACGGAGCGCACAAAGCAGTACGTCCGCATAACCGTAGGTACGTGCGAGCAGATGCAGTTATTTATAAAAACCGTAAAAGAGTTAATTTAAGGAGCAGAACAAATGAGAAGAAGTGAAATAAGCAGAAGGACCGCCGAAACAGACATCAGGCTGGTGCTTGACCTTGACGGAAGCGGCAAAAGCAAAATTGATACCGGATGCGGCTTTTTAGACCATATGCTCACCCTTTTCTCCTCGCACAGCCGCTTTGACCTTGAGATCTCCTGCAAGGGGGACGTTGAGGTGGATTACCACCACACCGCGGAGGATATCGGCATAGTGCTCGGAAGTGCCTTAAAGCAATGTCTTGGGGATAAAAAGGGCATCTGCCGCTATGGGGATATATTTCTTCCCATGGATGAGGCTCTGGTGCTCGCGGCGGTGGATATCTCGGGCAGAGGTGCTCTCAGCTTTAACGTTGAGGTTCCCACCGAAAAGGTCGGGGACTTTGATTGCGAGCTTGTGGAGGAGCTTATGCTTGCCCTTGTTCGCTCTGCAGAGCTTACGCTTCATTTAAACAAAATATCCGGAAAGAATACGCATCATATATTTGAGGCGGTCTTTAAGGGTCTTGCCCGTGCGCTTAAGCAGGCGTGCGCCATTGATCCCACCCTTAACGGCGAGATACCCTCATCCAAGGGAATGCTTTGATTAAAGACTTTATTAAAGGATCGTTAACTTATGATAGCAATTGTAGATTACGGCGTGGGCAACCTCTTTTCCCTTAAATGCTCACTTGCCGCCATCGGACACGAGGCGGTGGTGACGGGGGATAAGCAGAAGCTTGAGCGCGCCGACAGAATAATACTTCCCGGGGTGGGAGCCTTCGGGGATGCTCGTGCAAAGCTTGCGGCAAGCGGCCTTGACAAGACCGTGACCGAGCTTGCAAGGGCGGGAAAGCCTCTTCTTGGCATCTGCCTTGGAATGCAGATGCTCTTTGACAGATCCTATGAGTTCGGTGAGTTTGACGGGCTCGGACTCATCCCGGGCGTAGTGCTTCCCATCCGTGACGAGCTTGACAAGGCGGGGCTTGGGCTAAAGATCCCGCACATTGGCTGGAATGCCCTGGATATAGTAAAGGATCACAAGATACTCAGAAACACAAGGCAGGGGGAGCATATGTACTTTGTGCACTCCTTCTATGCCGCACGCTGTGACGCCGACGTTGTTGCAACCACCTCTTACGGAGTTACCCTTACCGCCGCGGTTGCCCGCGACAATGTAATGGGCGCGCAGTTTCATCCGGAAAAAAGCGGTGAGGCGGGACTGCGTCTGCTTTCCGCCTTTGCCGAGATGTAAGCATTATTATAAAGCATTCGGAGCGTCGCATGGGGCTCGGCTCCGCCTCGCCCCGCGCCCGCGGTCTCGGGCGCACGCACGCGCCCGCGCAGAATGCGCGCCACTGCGTGCACCGCTCGACACGCGGCACCGCTTGCACGTTGCCTTACGGCAAGCGCAAGCGGCGATGCGCTCCCTTGGAGCGCGGCGCGGATGAGGGTTGTTGTATTTTTCAAAAGACAAGTAAGAGATCGCGTTCTTGGATCTTTCGGGAGCGCGTTAAGACCATCTTACATAAGGAGGATCGACATGATAATATTTCCCGCAGTGGATCTTCATAACGGTCAGGCGGTACGCTTACAGCAGGGTGATTACGGCAAGGTCAAGGTTTACGATGCCGACCCCGTAGCTGCTGCAAAGCGATTCATTGACTCGGGTGCTACGCATCTTCACGTCGTTGACCTTGACGGCGCTAAGGGTGGCACGGTGGAAAATTATAAAAGCATTGAAAGACTTGCAGGGCTCGACCTGTTTACAGAGGTTGGCGGCGGGATCAGGGACGAGGACACCGTCAAACGTTATCTTGACATAGGGGTGGACCGCCTTATTCTGGGCACGGTCGCCATACGCAATTTTGATTTTACCTGCAGTATGGCGCAAAAATACCGAGAGCATATTGCCGTGGGCGTGGATGCGCGCAACGGCAGAGTTGCGGTAAACGGTTGGCTTGAGGATACGGGAGAGGATTCCCTTGAATTTTGCAAAAGGCTGTGCAGTATAGGGGTAAGGACCGTGATATATACCGACATCTCCCGCGACGGCATGCTCTCGGGATGCAATCTTGATATCTACCGCGAGCTTAACAAGCTTGGACTTGATATCGTTGCCTCGGGAGGCGTGACCACCGCCGAGGAGATACGGAGCCTTAAGAGCATGAACACCTATGCCGCAATAGTGGGCAAGGCGATATACGAGGGCAGAATAACCCTTGAGGACGCCATAAATGCGGCAAAATAAGATATTGGAGTAAATATGATAACCAAACGAATTATCCCTTGCCTGGACGTGCGCAACGGCAGAGTGGTAAAGGGCATGAATTTTGAATCCATCAAGGACGTAAATGATCCCGCGACCTTGGCGGAGCTTTATAACGGCGCGGGTGCCGATGAGCTTGTTTTTTACGACATCACCGCCACCTTTGAGGGCAGAAAGCTCTTTACCGACGCCCTGACCCGTGTTGCGGAGAAGGTGTTTATCCCCCTTACCGTGGGCGGCAGCATTAATGCCGTTGAGGATTTTGAACGGGTGCTCTCCTGCGGCGCGGACAAGGTAAGCGTAAACTCGGGTGCCATAAAGGATCCCGAGCTCATCGATGCGGCGGCCTCCCGCTACGGCTCGCAATGCGTGGTGCTCAGCATGGACGTAAAGCGCACAGAGCGCGGCTTCACGGTCTTTATGGGGGGCGGCAGAGTGGACACGGGCAAGGATGCCATCGCCTGGGCGGCGGAGGGTGTTTCCCGCGGCGCGGGCGAGCTTGTAATAAACAGCATAGACACCGACGGAGTAAAGCAGGGCTTTGATATCGAGCTTTTAAAGGCCATCTCAAGCGTGGTGGACGTTCCCATCATCGCAAGCGGCGGCGCAGGCTGCATGGAGCATTTCGCCACCCTTTTTAAAGAGGTTCCCGGAGTTGACGCGGGGCTTGCGGCATCCATCTTCCATTACGGTCAGGTGGATATAAAAGAGCTTAAAAAATACCTTCGCTCCTGCGGAGTTCTTATGAGAATTTGATTTTAGGAGATCTATTATGAACGTAAACGACGTAAAATTTGACCAAAACGGACTTGTTCCCGCAATAGTTCAGGATTTTTATACAGGAGAGGTGCTTACCCTTGCTTACATGAACAGGGAAAGCCTTGAGATCACAATAAAAGAGGGCAAGACCTGCTTTTATTCCCGCAGTCGTGCCTGCCTTTGGAGAAAAGGTGAGACAAGCGGCAATTTCCAGCACGTTGTAAGCATTACCGCCGATTGCGACAACGATGCCCTTGTTGTCAAGGTGGTTAAGGACGGCCCTGCCTGTCACACCGGCTGCGAGAGCTGCTTTTTTAATCCTTTATATCTTGATGATAACTCGCCTGAGCAGCCCTTTTCCATGGATGAGCTTTACGAGCTTATCATGGGTAGAAAGATAGACCAAAAGGAGGGCTCCTACACCACCTATCTTTTCAACAAGGGCAAGGAAAAGATCCTCAAAAAGGTGGGCGAGGAGTGCACCGAGGTGGTCATCGGCGCCATGAAGGATTCCCGTGAGGAGACCATCTACGAGATCAGCGACCTTGCCTACCATCTTCTTGTGCTCATGGCAGAAATGGGCATCTCGCTTGATGATATACGCACCGAGCTGGCTTCCCGTCATGTGGTGGATAAGAAGATCAAACAAGAAACCATGCGATGATCCGTTCTAAAGCACTGTCTATGCACTTTTTTCCTTCGACGCGCCTTGTGCGGCGTACCAAGCGTACGCCTCCGCGGCTTGCTCGGAAGAAAAGCACAGATACAGCACTTTATAACGGATCGCAGGAGGTAAAGCACCGTCTCTGCACTTTTTTCCTTCGACACGCCTTGTGCGGCGTACAGAGCGTACGCCTCCGCGGCTTGCTCGGAAGAAAAGCACAGATACAGCACTTTATAACGGATCGCAGGAGGTAAAGCGCCGTCTCTGCATTTTTTCCTTCGACGCGCCTTGTGACGCATCCCTACCGTTGGAGGTGCTTACGGAGTGCATTATGTATCTGCGAGGCGTCGAGGCGCCGCCCCCTACCGCTGTAGGGTCATGCGGTGAGCGCTATATCTGCGTGGGGCGTTGTGGGCGCCGCACGGGTGAGGATGACGCGTTGACGGAATGGGCACGAGATTTTAATAAATGAGATAAAAGGACGAGGGATCGTCCTTTTTTTATGCGCCCGCATTCCCACCCGCCCACCCTTTAGTGCGGGCGCATTAATAGAACTATCCCCTTTGCTTTATAGCAAAGGGGAT
>JAFXDC010000001.1 GCA_017516345.1 Clostridia bacterium
CACTATAAGACGGGCGGCTGGTGGCAGCGTCAGCTCCACATATTTATGGATCCCTTCTATTATATCGACTACTGCCTCGCGCAGTCGGTCGCCCTTATGTTCTGGGCCGAGGCTCAGAAGGACCGCGATAAGGCATGGGATAAATATATGCGCCTGATGCAAAAGAGCGGCACCCTTACCTTCAGCGATCTTCTTGCAAGCGTAAATCTTGCAGACCCCATGAAGCCGGGCGCACTTGCAGAGGTTGCAAGCGCCGCCATGGATTTCTTAAGCAGCTTCGATCTTTCCGATCTCTGATGTTTTAAAACCGTATTTCATGGTAATAATCCTTATGATACTCACCCCGACACTCTTTGGCGCATCAAAGCGTCGGTTATTTCTGTGACCTGTTGACATTTCTTAAAAAAACAAGTATTATATATATAATAATTAAACGGAGTTGAAATTTTTTATGATACTTTCCTTTGGAAACGTAAATATAAAGACCGAGCGCTTTGAGTCCTACGAGGCTCTCGACGATGCCCTTGCCCTCTGCGAGGAGGGTAGCATGTACGTCGGCCAAAAGCACGGCAACGAGAATGCCTGGAATATGATCGCGGTCACCGACGTGGAATCGGGCGACTATTTCGGTATCGGTCTGCTCACCGCATCTATAGCCGATCCCCATATCCTTCTGCTTCAGAACGGTCTTATGTTTATCGGCGGAGACAGCTTTGCCATCGCCTTTGATTTTAACGAAAATCAGGTAAACACCCTCATGCCCCTTCCCAGCGACTTTGTGGATTTCATCCATATCCCCGACCGCAAGTGCGTGCTCATCATCCACAAAAAGGGCGTCATCGTCAAGGATAACGAGTGCAAGGAGCTCTGGCGTCACTCGGTAGGCCCCATCGCAGGCTACAGCGTGGAGGGAGACATCTTCATCCTGGAGCGTCAGGACGGCGAAGAGGTGGCACTCAGGATCAAAAACGGCCGTGAGGTCGACATGGGCAAATAACCAAATACAAAAAGCACCCCGGTTGGGTGCTTTTTTGTTATTTGCACATGTCGACATCTCGGCCGTAGCTTTCTTATTCCTAAAGTAAAATATAAGAACGTAAAAACGCCGTTTGACTAAAAAATGAGCACCTGGGATCACAGGTGCTTATTATTAAAATAAGTATTATCTTTTAGCAAAGTATTCCTCAAGCAGACCCGCGGCATAGGCAACAAAGGCGGTGCAGGGGCGTTTTTTGTAATATTGCGCGGTGCGCTCATCGGGCTGGGGATGGCTTGTGATCCCCGATACGTTTTTAAGCAGCTCGCCGCAATTGAGGGTGGAAAACTCCGCGATAAATCTATCGGTATACTCCCTGACGGTAGCATACACCTCACCCTTATCATCGGGGGCGGTCTTGTTCATGGAAAGGGAGATAACAAGTCCCATTCCGCTTACCGCGCCGCAAAGGTTACGCGTGCGGGCAAAGCCGCCGCCGAAGGCAGAGCTCATTGCAATAAGCTCCTCCTGCCTCATGCCAAGCTCGTCGGCAAAGGCACCCGCCACCGCCTGAGCGCAATTATATCCCTTGTAAAAAAGCTCCGAAGCAAGTATTTGTTTCTCAGTCATAATATACCTCCAAAAGTGTTAATCCCTGCGGCTCTGCTGTAAAGCCCGCGTCCTCTCGGTTTCCCGACTCCACCGCAAGCCTTACCTGCTCGGGAGTCATTCTGCCGTTACCCACGCTAAGCAGAGTGCCCGCAATGATCCTTACCATATTGTATAAAAATCCGTCTCCTGTAACGGTTATATAAAACATATCTCCGCATTTTTCCACCTTGACCTCCTTGACCGTGCGCACGGTGGTCTTGGTCTGGGCTCCCGACGCGGCAAATGCCGCAAAATCGTGCCTACCCTCTATAAATTTTGCCGCCTCCTGCATTGGCTCAAGCTCCAGCTTATAGGGAAAATGCATGCTTCTGTTACGCTCCATCGCCGAGGCGTGAGGTCGATTGCACACCGCGTATCGGTAGGTCTTACCCTTAGCGTCAAAGCGAGCGTGGAAGCCCTCCTTCTGCTCCGCACTTATCATCCTTATATCGGGGGGCAGATTTCTGTTGAACACAAACGGAAGCTTTTCGGGGGGGATACTGCTTTCAAGGTCGAAATGCACGGGCATGGCAAGTGCATGCACCCCCGCGTCGGTCCTGCCCGCCGCAGTTACTGCTATACGCCTTCCGCAAAGCTCCATAAGCACCCGCTCAAGCTCACCCTGTATGCTGGGCGCGTTTTTTTGCAGCTGCCATCCGCCGTATGCGGTGCCGTCATATTCCACCGTTGCTTTGATGCGCATTTTGACTCCCTCTTAAAAATTCATAAAATTTATGCGTTTTTTTGCCCTTTTTTGGGGCTTTTTTAGCGGTTTTTTACTGTTTTTTAACCTTATTTTTTACAGAACTCCCGCTATAAACGGAAAAGCAGAAGCAAAAACAAGGTTATCCACCACTATCATCCCCACGAACAAGGCAAGCACGACCCCCGCAAATGCGTCGTTTTTGCCATATTTGAGCACGTGCAGCCTGGTTCTGCCCTCGCCGCCGCTATAGCACCTTGCCTCCATAGCCATTGCAAGCTCATCCGCTCTCCTGAACGCCGAGACAAACAGCGGCACAAGCAGCGGAACCACCGCCTTTGCGCGCTTTATGAGTCCTCCCTCATCAAAGGATGCGCCGCGTGCGGACTGCGCCTTGATAATACGGTCGGTCTCCTCCATAAGGGTGGGGATAAACCGCAAAGCAATGGTCATCATCATGGCGACCTCATGGGCGGGGAAGCGAATTCTCGCAAGGGGGGAAAGCAATCTCTCAATACCGTCTGTGAGGCTGATTGGTGTGGTGGTAAGGGTAAGGATGGATGCACCGGTTATAAGGAGCATCAGCCTTATTGCCATAAATACGGCTCTTTGCAGTCCCTCCTTTGTCAGACGGAATATCCAAAGCTTGAATATCTCGGTCTGTCCGCCCGAAAGGAAGGCGTTAAAGATAAAGGTTATAAAAAGCAGAACGTATATGGCCTTCATGCCGCGAAGTATCAGCCTTACGGGGAGCCTTGATGCCGCAACCACGGCGATCAGCAACCCCAACAGCACCGCCATGCCGATATATGTCCGCACGAAAAATGCTGCTATGATATACACCATCACCCCGATTATTTTAAGGCGCGGATCAAGCCTATGAATGAACGAGTCGGCAGGATAGTACTGTCCGATGGTTATGTCCTTGAACATCCCGCCACCCCCTTATCAAGCAAAAATTCCAGCATCTGCTTTTCGGTGATGATACCCTCGGGCACCTCCATGCCCCGCGCGCGAAGCTTGTCCGCAAGCAGAGTCATCTGAGGCACGTCAAGCCCCATGGAGCGCATAAGCTCGCTTTTTGAAAACACCTCCTGAGGAGTGCCGTCAAGCGCCACCTCGCCCTTGTTCATCACTATCACCCTTTGGGCGATATCAGCAACGTCATCCATATTGTGAGAGACAAGTATTACGGTCGCTCCGCTTTTTTCGCGGTAGGCCGCAACAAGAGAGAGTATCTCCCTTCTGCCCATTGGGTCAAGTCCCGCTATGGGCTCGTCCAGCACCAGCACCTCGGGGCGCATGGAGATAACTCCCGCTATTGCCACTCTGCGCTTTTGCCCGCCCGACAGGTCAAACGGGCTCATGGAAAGCACCGATACGTCAAGCCCTACAAGCTCGATGGCCTCAAGCACGCGCTGCTTGATCTCCTCTTGGCTAAGCCCCATATTTTTAGGGCCAAACGCCACATCCTTTTCCACGGTCTCCTCAAAAAGCTGATACTCGGGATACTGAAAAACAAGCCCGACCTTGCGCCTTAACTGCTTAAGGGGCACCTTCTTGGCGCAAAGATCTATACCCTGCACGTTTATCTGTCCGCTCGTAGGCTTCATCAGCCCATTAAAATGCTGTATTAACGTTGATTTTCCGCTTCCCGTGTGTCCGATTATGGCAACGTACTGCCCGTCGGGTATGGTAAGGGTCACGTTTTTAAGCGCCGCATACTCAAAGGGCGAGTCGGGGGAATATACGTGAGAAACCTCTTTTAAAATTATGGACATATTACCTCCGCAAGCTCCTCAATGGTTAAGATGTCTGTTGCTATGCTTGCACCGTGCTCTGAAAGTCGGTGTGCAAGAGACGTAGCCTGGGGCACGTCAAGGGCAAGCTCCCGCATGGTCTCCTCCTTGGAGAACACCTCGCGCGGTGTACCCTCAAGCACTATTCTGCCCTCGGAGACCACCAACACTCTGTCTGCCAGCACGGCCTCCTCCATAAAATGGGTGATATTTATAACCGTCATGCCCTGCCCGTTAAGCTCCTTGACGCTTGAGATGACCTCCTGCCTTCCCTTAGGGTCAAGCATGGCGGTGGGTTCATCAAGTATAAGTATCTCCGGACGCATGGCAAGCACGCCTGCAATGGCTATCCTCTGCTTCTGTCCTCCGGAAAGCTTATGGGGAGCGCTGTTGCGAAATTCACTCATACCCACGGTGCCAAGCACCTCGGATATGCGCTCAAGCATCTCCTCCCTCGGCACGCCAAGGTTCTCCATCCCGAATGCAATGTCATCCTCCACAATGGTGGCAACAAGCTGATTGTCGGGATTTTGAAATACCATACCCGCCTTTTGACGGATGGCTTTGAAATTTTCCTGCAGACTAGTGTCCATGCCGCAGACCTCCACCTTGCCTCCCGTAGGGGCAAAAAAGCCGCCCAACACCTTTGCAAGTGTGGACTTGCCACTTCCGTTATGCCCCAAAATGCATACGAATTCGCCCTTTTTGACGCATAGATCAATACCGTGCAGTACCTCGCAGCTCTGCTCGTCCTCTTCATAGCTGTAATGAAGGTCTGTCGCCTTAAGCATTTCCATAGTAAACTCCTTACTTATCCGCCTTAACGCAAGCCGTAAAGGCTCATATAAGTATTATATATCATTTTATTATACACCATTATTTAAAATATGAAAAGCAAAAATAATTATCAAATACCATATATCCCCTTTGATCCGCTTGTTGCACCGAAAAACCCTCGCGACGCGCAGCGGCGGAGCGCGCGGTCAAGTGCGCTCCACCCCGAGGGCGAGCCGCGGGGTCGGGCAAAGCGTCCGACCCTGCGCGAGCCCGAGGCGCGGGGGG
>JAFXDC010000025.1 GCA_017516345.1 Clostridia bacterium
AAAGGGAGGTGGCACGGCTTGCCGTGACGGAGGGATTGTAAAAAGCACTCTCAAACAACCCCTCAGTCAGCTTCGCTGACAGCTCCCCTTACACAGGGGAGCCTACCGCTGTGGCGGGACTCATCATCGGCAAAAGCCTCTTTGGAACCACCAGCTTAGCTGGTGGTTTTCGGTAACCAAAAAAAGCACTTGCTATTTTCGCAAGTGCTTTTATGCTTTTAAGTATTAATTATTCGGCCTTTTTCTTGCCTGCAACAACTACTACGATTACAACTACTACAACTACAGCAGCAGCAACAGCAACCCAAATGATCCAGCCGTTGTTAGCGGGAGCGGGATCGCCGGCGGGCTCAGAGGGAACCTCGGTGGGAGCATCGGTAGCAGGAGCGTCGGTAGCAGGAGCATCGGTAGCGGGAGCATCTGTAACGGGAGCATCAGTGGTATCTCCGCCGCCTGCAGGAGGAGTAAGAGTGCTGTCTACGTCCATGTTAGCAGCAAGGAACATGTTGTCGATCTCAAGAATAGCGAAATCCTCTTCGCCCTCTACGCAGGTACCGCAGAACTCAAGAGACTCAAATACGCACTGATCGTTGGTCTTATCGGAAGCCCAGGACGAGTCGTGGAAGGGACGGAATACGGTGAAGGGAACGAATACCCAACCGTCAAAGCCGGCAGGAATGCTGATAGCCTGACCTCTGTAGATAGCGTTGATGTCAACCATCTCTGCATCTACGATGCCGCCGTCTACGCTTACAAGCTTAATGCCTGTGCCATCCCAGATCTGCATAGCCCAGTTGCTCTTCTTCTCAAAGCCAATAGCGCCTGCAACGTCACCTACGTTCTTTACCTGGAAGCCAAAGAACTGAGCGTTGTTGTAAAGCTCCTTGATGTTATCCCACTTTGCAGAAGGAATAGCAGCCAGAGGGCCATCATAGTTCCAACCACCGGTGAAGATATCCCAGGTCAGCTTCTCGCCATCGAACTGATACTGAGCATCCTGGAAGATGCCGTTAAGCTCTTCGGTGTAGGAAGAGAAGTCGTCGATAACGGATACCTTGATACCGCCATCGCTTGTGTATGCAATTGCTTCGGTGCCTTCTTCAGCAGAAGCAACTACAGCCATTGTGCACAGCATAGCAAGTGCGCAAATGATTGCCAAAAGTTTTTTCATCTTGAAAAACCTCCTAAAATAATTATATATCACACCGGCTTTATTTATCCGGTGCAACATCCAACCTTTGCAAGGAATCGATCTCGGCAGGCAAAATTATGCTTTGCGTCATGCCCGATCCCGTAACATAGTGGTACTCTATACCCATATCCACCATCCACTGTCTTACCGTCATGGTTTGAAGATCGTTATTCCAATCGTCAAATACCCAATCGGGCGAGGGCCATAGACAAACCGAAGGCGCTATCGCCTGATATACATTCTGCGCAACTCCGCCTTGGCCGTGGTGCGCCATCTGAACTATATCGCTTTGCAGATATTCCCTTTCATACGCCCTCATTAAACGGGAGCCCTCCGATACTGCAGCATCTCCAAGAAATAAAACGGTTTGTCCTTCAACACTCATTGAGAAGATAAGCGAGGTATTATTCAGATATTAACAATAATATAACTCAATATATTATAATACTTAATTTAGATATAGTAAATGCACAATACTAACTTTTGACGTTCACTATTCTAACTTTTTGACGATTTTTTCTCATTTTCTCTTGGAAAATCATTGAAAACAGATGTCTTCACAATATATTAACATACACAAAAGGAATAATACTCATTGACCCTGCAGTGTCCGGCTTTTGTCGCTTAAAAGTCAAATACGCAGCCATAAAGGCAAGAACGCAATACCTGTTTTGATATTTTTACTCAAGCACAAGTACGTAGGCGGCGCGCCCACGCTGACGGAGTCAGCGTAGGCCCTTTCGGTAAGTGCGAAGCACACCGCAAGGGCCGCGCGCGAGCCCGAAGGGCGAGCGCGCGGGCGCGCCGCCCGGTTGTATTTCAAAACGTTGGTCAAATACTATAGCTTATCCAAGATATCTGTAGCTCAATCTGCCCAATGGGAAGGATTTTCCCGAAACGTAGTAATCCATAATATCTGCGGGATCGGTTATGTTGTCCGCCACCTTAAAGTAGAAATTATTTGAGTCCTCCATCCCGATGGCGCTTCTGGGAACGGCTATCTGCATATACTTGCCGGTAACGTTCACCTTAGCGGTTCCCACGCTTGTGCCGCTGAAGTCGCTCTTAAGCTTAAGTATGGTGCTGTCAGAGCCGTTTATGGATCTGTTTATAACGTATTCATAGCCGTTCCAGCCCTTATCGGAAAGCTCACCCGTTCCTATAAAGAGGTTCATAAAGTCCTCTCCGCTTCCGGTAATGTTGCTCTTACATTCAATAAGGAAATAGAAGTTATCGCTGTCGCGGGTCACCTTCACCTGTTGGATATTGTTTCGTGCCGCCGCCTGCTTGTAGATCACGTTGGGATTACCCGCAGAAGCGTGGTTTCTTGCTATCGAGGTCTGCGCAACACCCTTGTAGACCGAGTTTACACTGCTCCATTGCGATACGCCCGCATTAATATCAATGGTCTTTTGAGTGCTTGATACCTCTCCCGTCAGGCTCTTGCCCTTGTATTTACGGATATTTTTAACAAGCTGGATATAGAACGCATCGTTATATCCGCCCTTCATCATTTCGATGTCGCGGCTGTACTCCATGCTTGCCGCATCGCAAAGCATATACTCACCGTCATATGGGGATTTAATGGCTATCCACTCATTCCATCCGTCCACAAAGACTATGTCGGGATCATTTTTAAACACGGTCTCCCATTGGCTCTGGAAGAAGGTGCCCTTTTCGGCGTCCGCGCTTACGTTCTTTTTGGTGGTGACGTTGTAGCCTCTTCCCCAGTTGGTCCAATTGTCCCTTGTTAACGAGAAGCTCATGGGCACCATGGGGTGAGACGCTACCGACACATTCATAACCCCGTTATGCATGGGCTGAGGATATTTCCACTCTATCCACGGGAAGCCGTTAGCATAGAAGGGCTCGCTTGGCCATTGCGGGAATTTGAAGGTAAAGAAATTAAGTATCTCGGAGGACAGTCTGTAGTTATAGGCATTATAGGACGTGTCTCCTCTGCTTGCCGCCTCCTTCATGTCATCCTCGGGGGTGGTATAGCCTATAATAAGAGGCTTGCCGTCAAGATAATACCAGGTCTCAGGATAAAGATTCTTTTTATAAAGGTCTCTATACACCTCGTTTATCACCATCAGGGAAAGCGAGTGGGTATAAAAGGCTATCCTCGGCGGATCCGCTCCATCGTTTATCATTTGGCTGATGACCTTACATATCCTCATGTAAACGTCGGAATACGACCATCCGTTTGTGGTATCAAATACGATGAAATCCACGCCCGCATTTGTCAAAAGCTCCATCTGACGGCGAATTACCCATTCGTCGCGTTCATCGTAATATCCCCAGAGCGGCTCTCCCCAGAAATGGAACTGGTAAAGCGGACTAATAAGAGGATCGTATTCCTTAAATAGCACATCCTTGCCGTGCTCAGCAAGTATTTTAGTGGCATCGTAGTTATCGTTTTGCTGATTATGCATTCTGTGGAAGCCGTTCCACAGCCAGAAGAACATACCTACCTGCTTATCCTTCTTCTCCCCCACCTGCACGTCAAAGGTTCTGCCAAACTGGTCTATGCCTATAAGCAGATCGGTGGATTCTCCCTTATATATATCCACGCTTCCCGCGGCGGGTCCTATTATCTCAAACGCATCGGGGTCGGGAGTGGTCTCGGGAGTGGGCTCGGGAGCGACCTCCTTCTTTTCGTAGGGCTCTGAGGCAAAGCAGATATCATCAATGGCATAATAGGAGCCGTCCACGAAATTCTCAGGTCTGACGTCTATACATATCTGCTCCACCCTTTTGGTGTCGGTGACAATGGGGTCGCTCCAATAATTTGTAATTATACCTGCATCAAAGGCTATCCAACCCTCGAAGCCATCCTCAACAAGCACCGCAGAGGGCACGCCGTTGCCCATATCGGAGGGATCCCCCACCTCAAAGGACTTCTTATTACCGTTTACGTCGTACGCTACGGCGCTATTTGCGGCATAGCACGCCTTTTTATTATCCGCGGTAAAAATGGCCACACCTATTCCTACCGTTCCGCCCGTTTGATTGCTAACGTATACGCGGAAATATTTTCTCTGACTTGTAAAGGCAGAGATCACCTTATCATTCTCTATATAAAAATTCTGCGCCCACGCGCCCGAGTCCGGAAGCTTTACCTTAAGCGCCGAGCCATCCTCATAGCCAACGTCAGCTATGGAAATGATGGGATTTGTAATAAATCCGAATCCAACGCTTGACCAATCCACGCTTCTGACGCACTCGGTCGCCGAGCCCGTCTCGAAATCCTCCAACACCTTATTTCCTACCGGCTTTACTGTGGGAGTAGCCGTGGGAGTGACGGTGGGCGTAGGAGTGGGAGTATTGGGTTGTGCGGTAACAATTCCCGCACTCGCGGTCTCGGACTCCTGGGGATCAATTTCCTCGGTTGCCGAGGGACCCGGCTCAACGCTTTGGGTATTACCGGGCACAAGCGACGGAGTTGGCGAAGGGGTCGGAGTCGAGATCTCCGCGCTCGGCGATGCGGTATCCGTTGGGATAAGCGTCACCGTATTGGTCACGTTGCTCTCGCTTGGCCTGATCGTCTGCGTCGGGTGAGCGCAACCGCATAAAAGCATACATAATAAAGCTATCGAAATAACCTTTTTCATTTACATCACCTTTATTAATAGTGTTGTTGCTTCATTATACCATACTCGCTCGGCATAAATCAAGGACAAAAAGAAAATAGCGCGAAAAAACATCTGTTTTTTGATGCTTTTTCGCGCTTTTTTTACATTTTTTTCACACTTTTTTAAATAGTTTTTTGCTATGCATTTTTATGCACGGCATTTTTGACGGATTTTTAAAGGTTATCAGACCTTATCCATGCTGCTTTTGATATCCTCAAGAATATCGTCAATATGCTCAAGACCCACGGAAAGACGGATCATGCCGGGGTTTATGCCTGCCGCCACAAGCTGCTCGTCGGTAAGCTGACGGTGTGTTGCGCTTGCGGGGTGAAGCACGCAGGTACGGATATCGGCAACGTGCACCTCGTTACAGGCAAGCTTAAGTCCGTCCATAAAGCGTACTGCGGCATCCTTTCCACCCTTTATGTCAAAGGAGATAACGCCGCTTGCGCCCTTAAGATATTTCTTGCCCAGCTCGTAGTATTTATCCCCCTCAAGACCGGGATAGCGTACGGCGGAAACCTTATCGCAGTTGCTTAAGAATTTGGCAACCTTATAGGCATTCTGGCAGTAGCGCTCCATGCGCAAGGGGAGGGTCTCAAGGCCGAGGTTGAGCAAAAAGCCCGACATTGCGCTGGGATAAGCACCGATATCGCGCATAAGCTGCATTCTTGCCTTAGCGATGTAAGCCGCCGCACCGAGATCTCTTGTGTAAACAACGCCGTGGTAGGAATCATCGGGCTCGGTAAACTCGGGGAACTTGCCGTTTGTCCAATCGAACTTACCGCTGTCAACGATAACGCCGCCCACCTGGAGGGCATGTCCGTCCATGTACTTGGTGGTGGAGTGTACCACGATGTCGGCGCCGAACTCAAAGGGCTTGCAAAGATACGGGGTTGCAAAGGTATTATCCACGATCAACGGCACGCCGTGTGCGTGAGCTACGCCCGCAAGCTTTTCAATATCCGCAACCGCGAGCGCGGGATTTGCGATGGTCTCAGCAAACATACAGCGGGTATTTTCCTTGAAGGCAGCACTTATCTCCTCTGCGGGAGCATCGGCATCAACAAAGATACACTCAATACCGAAGCGCTTTAAGGTTACTGCGAAAAGGTTTACTGTTCCGCCGTAAATAGTGGAGGTGCTTACAAAGCTGTCCCCCGCCTTGCAAAGGTTGAGCACCGACATAAGGCTTGCAGCCTGCCCCGCACTTGTGCACATTGCGGCAACGCCGCCCTCAAGGGATGCTATCTTTTTCTCAACGCACTCCACGGTGGGGTTTGAAAACCTTGAATACATATGTGCATTGGGCATATTAAACAGGTCTCCGATATGCTCGGTGGAATCAAAGCGGTAGGTAGTGCTCTGAACTATCGGCATTACTCCGGGACCACCGTTTTCGGGGGTATAGCCTTCATGCAGGCATTTGGTTTCATCTCTCATATTAACACTTCCTTAAATTAAGAATGGATCAAGCAATTAATTTTTGCATATTATACAACCATTTAAAAAT
This sequence comes from Clostridia bacterium, assembly GCA_017516345.1. Taxonomy (GTDB): domain Bacteria; phylum Bacillota; class Clostridia; order Christensenellales; family QALW01; genus UMGS1338. The sequence continues at coordinate 6,341 of JAFXDC010000025.1, forward strand.
TATCGCAAGGGATTTTATATCAACAAAGCTTCTGTTGCTGTAGCAAGCGCAAACGGAAGCATGCAAAGACCCTAAAGCCAGGTTTAACGTCAGCACATCCAAGTACCGAGGGCGGCGCGCCCACGCGGCGAAGCCGCGCCGCCGCTTGAGCAGTGCGCAAGCGCGCGAAAGCGGCACGGGCGAGCGTCAGCGAGCCCGGGCGCGCCGCCCGGGGTGCTCACAGAGATCGCTCTTGATGCGATATCGCTATCCCTTAAGATAGGTATATATAGACTTGGCGATCTTGGTCTTAACTCCGCCTGTATCGTTCTTGGGGCCGTTTACGCAAACCATTACCGAATAGTTCGTGCCCCCATCCTTAATATAGGCGGCCATCCAGCCTATCTCTTCCTTATCACTCTTTTGCGCAGTTCCGGTCTTGGCAACCAAAGTCATTCCCTTCACGTTTGCCTGCACGCCGGTTCCGTCAATCGTGACCTTTTCAAGCGCACTGCTTATATTGTTTATCGTACTGCTTGAGCAGACCTTATCTTTATATATGCTCTGCTGTGCCTCCCACGTCGCCTTGTGTGCGCCGTTTTGGTCGGTATCGCACAGCTTTTCCACACAATAGGGAGTCATAATGGTTCCCGAATTGCCGTAGAGGGAGAATATCACCGAAAGCTGGAAGGGAGTCACCAATACCTCGCCGTGTCCAACCGCGGTATCGGCAAGAAATTTTTCACTTGTTAAAAGCTTTTTATTTTCAGGGTCGTTTGATATCTGGGATGCCTTTACCGCAAGCTCAAAGGGCACTACCTCACCTATGCCCATTCTCTGATACCAATTTATCAGCTCAGTTGCTCCCATACGCATGCCCATCCATCCGAAATAAATATTATCGGAAAAAACCAACGCGCGCTTCATATTAAGTGCGCCATACGACGCCGAGCCGCGCATATGCTCACGAACTATCATATGCGACCAATTGCTTCCCTCGGGACGCCATCCGTCGGTCTTATTATCTATGCTTACTATTTGATTTTCATAAGGAAACGCAGTATTCATGCTCACCGCGCCGCTTTCAAGACCCGCGATGGCAGATATTGTCTTACATACCGAGCCCGGAGGATATAGGCCCTGAGTGGCGCGGTTAAGCAATGGCAATCTCTCGTCCTTTATAAGCTCCGCCGCCTCCTTTTTCGGTATCGGTGCGGCATAAATGTTAAGATCAAAGCTCGGGTAGCTTGCCATGGCCTTGACGGCTCCTGTATCGGGGTCGTTAACTATCACCGCTCCCGTGCTCCCGTTTGTGGGATATTGAAGCGCCATGTTTTTTTCCGCCTCGAGCTGAAGCCCGATATCAATGGTCAGCACAACGTCCTTGCCGGCGGTGGCGTCCTTTTTATACAGCACGGTCTTTCTTGCGCCGTCGTCCGAGCGAAGATATATCTCCACTCCGTCGCTTCCGCGAAGCACCTGATCGTACGCGTATTCTATTCCTGTCCTTCCCACCCTTGTTCCGTCGGAAAGCAGAGCGTATTTTTCGTTTGCTCTGTCCTCCTGAGTAACCGGAGTGGAGTATCCTATGAGATGCGCAGCGGCCGAGCCGTACACGGCATACCTTATGGGGGTTATACTGCTTCTGTCCACCCTGACCCCCTCGATGGCAAGCGCCTGCTCCTCCAGGCTTTGAGACAGCTCTCCCGGAACGTAGGTTGCCGCCACCACGGTATCGTTTTTATTTGCCTTTGCCTTGACCATATCAGCTACAAGCTTTTCCTCGTCAAGCTCAAGCACCCGCGCAAGCTCGGATGCACTCTTTTCTATATCGGTGGTCTTGGTAAGATTGAAATAGACCGTTACCGCATAGGTATTTTTGACCAGCACCGCACCGTTAGAGTCAAATATCTCCCCTCTTATTCCCTTTAACGTGCGCTTATGCACGGTATCGTAATAGTCCATGCCGGGCACTACGTTGGAGGGATTCCAATCCACAAGATAAAAATCAAGCAAGCACTTGACGCTTACGTTGCTTGGATAGACGAGCTTACCGTATTTTTTACTGTTAAGCACAAGGGTATAGTTAAAAACACTCTCCCTTTCGTAGTCCACTCGCTCGGTGGCGGATATCTCTATGCTGTCCACCTCCAAAATGCCGTAAACACGCTCGTAATAATCCACGAGCTTTTCCTTTGATATAAGGGTCTGGGAGGTCGGGGTCATGAGGGAATATATGGTCTCATAGTCCCTTTGCTCAAGTGCATGGAAAAAGCCGTTAACGCAAGCCTCATATTCGTCGGTCCCATTGCACGAGCTGAGCACTATACCCACAGCGGCAAGCATGACCAATATTATTATGTAGGATAAAAGCTTTTTCATATCCTCACCTCCGATACTCTTATTTTACAATAAAGCGCCCCGCTTGTCCACTAAACATTTGATTTTCCCGCATGAAAAAACGTTAAAGTCTGCATAAAAATTAAACTGCTTGATTTTTGCAGGTCGAGCCTGCAAAAATGAAGTGTAAAATTTCATTTTTTGATGCTCCTTTATTCAAATGCACGCCTGTTCATGCAAGGCTGTTGATAAAAAATTATATATGACTGATGCTTCATATATTCGTTATCACCGACATTTTGCCATTACCCTGTTTAAACTGTGGAAAAGTGCTTTTATTTATCCACAATTTAGTTGCGCGAAACTACGCGATTCTTTAATTTGTCCACAGAAGTGCAAAATGTTTTCCACATCTGTGAATTTATACTCCGTAAGCAAGTTGCTTGAGAGTAAGCCTTCATTTGGTACAAAATGTATTACCTATTAATGGTTTTTAATTGATTTTTTATACATTTATAAATAAATTAACCTCACGAATTTGCAAATATCAGCACGGAATCACACCGGAGACTTCGATTGTAATGCATAATTACAAGTTAAATAATATAATTATACATTATAATAAACTAAAAAAGCGGTTGAGCATATAAATACCCGACCGCCTTTTGTGTTTATTATTTTATAAGGATCATTTCTTACTGTTTTCGTATTCCTTGACCATACGCTTAACCATTTCGCCGCCAACGCTGCCCGCCTGACGGGATGTGATATTTCCGTTATAGCCGTTTTTAAGCTCTACCCCTACAGACTGTGCAACCTCGTACTTAAGGTTATCCATAGCTTGCTTAGCCTCGGGTACTACTATTTTACCGTTCACGTTATTCTCCTTAAACCGTTGTAGAATATTTAAAGCTTATATCTATATAAAAAGCTTAACAATCGTTAATTACTTATGGCTGTCCTCGTACTGCTTGATCATACGCTTAACCATCTCGCCGCCTACACTGCCGTTTTCTCTTGCAGTAAGGTCACCGTTATAGCCCTTCTTCAGGTTTACGTTAAGGTCGTTAGCTACCTCATACTTAAGGTTATCAAGAGCCTGCTTAGCCTCGGGTACTACTATCTTGTTCATTCATTTTCACCTCCTTGATATTATTATCTCCCGCACCGCAAGCAATATTCAAGGTAAATTTTGCTCTTTACTTGATATGCTCATTTTCGGCGCTGTTAATAGTATTACACGTTATTTTATTTTTATACCTATTGCGACAATTTTTTAAAAAAAATAAGACCTCAAGCGAGATCTTATTTATTATTTATATCACTTTTTATTCCATGAGAGCCCCATCAGCGCATTTTCTCGTAGGCATCCTCGTAGTTTATCATAACGTATTCATCCCCGAAGATGTTAAAATCAAAATAATACGCATAGCCCTTATTGCCCACCAGCACCTCAACCGTGATGGTAAGGTCGCTGTCTGTGGAATTGTGCTGACCGCCGATTATGTATTGAAGCACGAAGCCGCGGTTCTGCTCCGCAAGCCCCTGATGCGCACCCACGCCCTTTGTATCAAGCTCGATACCGTAGACCTCAAAGGCGCTTACAAGCTTTTCTCTTCCCTGCTTGTTAAGGGCAAAGTTGGTGGCAAAATCAAAGGATATATACTCCGGACGCTTATCGCTGTCCTTATAAAGCTTATCCGCGCAAAGATTGATGGCGGTATCGCTTGCAAGAATATATGCGCCCGTGATGCCATCCGCGCCCTCAAGGGAGGCAGTTTTGCCCAAGGTAACGTGCGGAGGAAGATATACAGCCTCTCTGTTTTTACAGCCCGCAAGACCAAGCATCAGTCCAAGCGCCAAAATACAAACCAATATTTTTTTCATCACCGTGTTTTCCTTTCAACAAGCCCGCAGGCTTGGCTTTATTTATAATACTTATATATTATATCAGCATCCGTTAAAAAAAGCAATTACCATCTTAAAATATTTACTATCTTCTTAAAATAAAGGACGGAGGCACGCATTTGTGCTTCCGTCACGGTGATCTTTAATCCTTTTTGAATTTTTCCATTTTTGCCTCAAGCCACTTACTGCCGAAAAACAGAGCTATAAGTGCTCCCGCAATAAAGGTAAGGACTGCAAACAGACCGTTCAAGTCAAGGGTAAAGCCCGACTCGAGATATATCTGATAAAGCGAGCCCACAACAAGACCGATGATGGCGGAATACGTTGGGATCCTAAACCTTTTCAGACAAATGTCAATGACCTTTGCGCCGCCGAGCAGACCGACAAGTACACCCACAACGAAGATGCCCAGCACCAAAATATCGTTAAGGTTAAGATTGCCGCTGAACACACCCGAGGTAAGCGAGCCGAGCGCGCCCGTGATCACGAAGTAATAACCCATTACCATAAGCATCATGGAACCGCTTATGCCGGGGAGGATCATGGTAACAGAGGCAATTATTCCGCAAAGGAAAATCATAACGCCGTTGCCCACCCCAAGAGTAAAGCCGTCGTAGGAGCCGCCGTCGCCCTGCATAATAAAGGGAAGCGCCACCATAAACACAAGCGTGACCACTCCCGGTATAATAGAGCCCGGTGTTGCTTTTTTGATGCCCGAATGTCTGAATACAAGAGGAATACTACCCACTACAAGTCCCATAAACAAGGTGATGGTCTGCATCGGGAAGTGCTTAAGCAATACGTCTCCCAATATCCAGTTAAAGCCCACTATGCCTATTCCCATGCCGATGACCACGGGAATAAGGAACTTAATACTGTTTTTAAAATCCTTACGGATATTACTGATGGAGCTGATGAGCTTATCGTATATTCCAAGCATGACTCCAAAGGTCCCGCCACTGACGCCCGGGATGATATTGGCAATTCCTATCGGAATACCGAACAGTACGTTTACAATTGCTTTTATAAACCATTTGTTATCCTTTTTCTTTACAGGTTCCATAATAACACTGCCTTTCTGTTAAAATATGCTTAGCCCTCTGATTGCTTTTTATCTCCCTTTTTAAGCAGACGCTTAACGCTTATAAGCAGCGGCTTAAAGTTATACGCTGTAAGTCCCGCAAACAGCACCGCCTCAATTACAAACCAATACGGCACCTGCATAAGGATGACCGCGCATTGCACGCCCAGTATGGCGGTATTGATAAACACTCTTGGAAGGTGAGTATTAAAGGGTATGAAGCGTCTGGTGTTAAAATACCTTAAAATAAACACAAGGAAGTAGCTTGCAAAGGTTGCCGTCGCCGCGCCGTTTACCCCGACGGTGGGAATGAGCAGAGCGTTAAGCACTATGTTGAGCACAGCGCCCGCCATGCTGGTCCACATGGAGTTGACGCTCTTCTTCTCGACGATATACACCGTACTCTGGAAGGTGGCAAGGCAGTTATATGCGGTTGCTACGATGAGTATGGGCATATATCGCCAGCCTGCGAAATACTCGGCGTTTGTATAGGTCAAAAGATACATCGCAAGCTGAGAGAGCATTATAAGCCCCGACGCCCCGATAAACGCAATGGACTGGAAGGAATAAAACACGTTTCCGAAGAAATCGCACCTTGTACGCTTATCCTCGCTCACCGCAGACATCTGCCACGCATCGGCAAATACCATGGATACAAGCACGAGCACCGTGGGTATCTTATACGCCATTACGTACAGTCCGTTTTCAAAATCACCCAATATATATTTGACCATGTATCGGTCCATTACGTTGGTTATCCACCAAAGGATGGTGGTGGGAATAAGGGGTATACTGTAGCGGAGCATATTGCGTACAAGCTCCTTGGTGACCCTTTTAAGCTTGATAAAGCGCCAGAGCTTACAGCGCAGAAACAAAAATCCGCAGCACAGACCGTCGGCAAGGACGGTGGAGATGAGATAACCCGTGATGTGCATGCTCATATACTTTAAGAACAGCACGTTAAAGAAGATGGTAAGCAGGGTATTTAGTATTCCGTCAAAGGCAAAGAGCTTTACGTGTCCCTGCGAGCGCACGAACTGCAGGCATACCGAATGCATTGCAGAGGAGAGCACGTACACAAGGATAATATGGATATAGTCGTCAATGCCGCCCGTCAAAAGCAGCAGTGCGGGAGAGCACACCACAAGGGCGACAAAGCCCACCGCCACGGTCAAAAAGCCGGTGGAAAATACCCCCGCCTTGTCCTCCTCCTTGTCCATGCCAAAGCGCATTACGGCATTTGCAACGCTTACCGTGAAGATGGGCAGCAGAAGGTTGGAGGTCTGCTGTACAAGATCTGCTATACTGTACTGCTCGGGGGAAAGTATCTCCGCATAAAAGGGAGTAAGGAGCAGTACCAGAAGCTTTGAGGCAAAGGTACCGATGGCAAAAACTATCGTATTGTTTAACAGCCTTCTGTATTTGTTCATGTTATCCTCTGTTAAAAAGGTGAAATTTTGTACTAACCAAAAAGATATTATACATTTAATTTATATTATTGTAAAGCGACAACTCTGTATTTGACTTTTTTGTATGCTTTTGTCGAGTATTACGTTTTTGCAAGCAGATGCTCGTAAATGCATCTTGCCACGCCGTCCGAGTCGTTTGATGCACATATCCCCTTTGCCGCCTCCTTGACCTGAGGCAGAGCATTTGCAACTGCATAGGAGTGTCCCGCATACTCAAGCATGGAGATATCGTTTCTTGCATCGCCAAAGGCCATTACCTCATCCGCAGTGCAGCAATACATATTTGCAAGATATTCAAGGGTCTTCCCCTTGTTTACCCTGATATCCATAAATTCAAGGTATTCCGGCTTGCTCACCGTTATCTCAAGCTCCCCCTTGAACATCTCCCTGACAATGGGAAGGCGCTTTGCAACCAGCTCCTTGTCCATAATAAGTATTATCTTGGTTGTAGGCTCGCTGAGGCACTCCTTAAGCGGTCTGCCCGTTTCAATGGAGGCAGTGCCCGTATGCTTTTGGTATGTCAGTGCCTCCCTGTCTATTTTTTGAGTATAGAGCTTGTCGCTCAGATATATCTGACTGTGACAGCCCCACTGCTCCGCAAGCTCCAGCACCCTTATGGCAAGGTGATCCTCCATGGGTCTGTGGTAGAGCATTTTGCCGCTTACGGGGTCCACTATCATGGCGCCGTTATACACTATTACGGGGTCGGTAAGCTTCAGCATATCCACGTACACCCTTGAGGAGTCGTACATTCTGCCCGTGCAGATGGTAAATTTCACCCCCGCGGCACGCACCTTATCCAGAACCTCAAGCGAATATGCGCTTATCTCCCTTTTTGAGTTAAGCAGGGTATCATCCATATCGGTTGCAATGAGCTTTATCATAATTATTCCTTATTTCCGTTGATTTTATATTGAGTATATTTTACTGTTGATCATTCTGTCCCTCGCGGTCGGCGGCAAAATACTCCCAAACCGCGCTTGCGGCGGCGGCGTTCATGCCCTCCACCTCGGCAAGCTCCTCAGGCGTTGCCTTAATGATGGCCGCCACCGAGCCGTATGCCTTAAATAGCGCTTTTTTTCGCTTTTCTCCGATCCCGCTTATGCCGTCAAGCCTACTGAGAAGACCTCGCCTTGCCCTTAGCGACCTGTGGTAGCTTACCGCGAAGCGGTGAGCCTCGTCACGAACCGTCTGAAGAAGATGCACCGCGGGGCTGTCAAGCCCAGGATCAAGTGGCAGATCGGTATGCGGCAGATATATCTCCTCAAAGCGCTCGGCAAGTCCTATTACGTTAAGGCTGAGCCCAAGCTCGTCAAGCACCCTCATGGCACTGCTGAGCTGACCCTTGCCGCCATCTATTACCAAAAGATCCGGAAGGACGGAAAAGCCCTCATCCTTATTGACCGCGCGCAAAAAGCGGCGCCTTATGACCTCTGCCATGGAGGCGTAATCGTTATTTCCAAGTCCGTGCTTTATTTTAAAGCGTCTGTATTCCTTTTTATTTGGCTCGCCGTCGGTGAGCACGGTCATGGAGGCAACGGTATCCGTGCCCTGAATATGTGAGATATCAAAGCATTCTATTCTGTAGGGAAGCCCTTCAAGGCTAAGCATATCCTTAAGCTGCTCAAGACCCCTGTTGATATGCTCTCTTTTTGAATTCTGCGACGAGAGCGACTTTTCCAGCACCTCCTCAGCATTGCTGAGCGCAAGCCTTATAAGCCCCGCCTTATCCCCTCTTACGGGCACATGCAGCTCCACCTTATGCCCCGCGAGGGTGCCAAGATGCTCCTTTAAGGCATCCATGGACTGACACTTATGGCTGAGCAATATCTCCTTTGGTATAATATCCCCTTCTCTGTATTTCTGAAGCAGGAGCTGCTCTAAAAGCTCCTCCTCCATAGCGGCGGAATTGGGAAAGCCCGACGTGCTTACGTTTATAAGTCTGCCGTTTTTGACCGTAAGAGTGGCAAATACCGCGTAATCGTTACGCGCCGCCACAGCCACCGCCTCAAGATTGGCATCATTTGTAAGTACAGCCTTCTGAGACTGCATGATTTTTTCAAGCTGAAGCATGCGATCTCTGTAATTTGCCGCCCTTTCAAACTCATAATTCTGACTTGCACGTTGCATCCTTTGCCTGAACATCTCGCTGACCCCGCGATAGCCGTCTCCAAGGAGGGCGGAGACCTTATCAACAAGCTCGTCATAGCTCTGCTTTTGATACTCCGCTCTGCACGGTCCTGCGCATTTACCTATTGAGTACTTTACGCAAGGGCGCATTTTCCCCTTACGCTTTGTTATATCCGCCTTGCAGGAGCGAAGTGGGTAGATATCGGTCACGGCATCCATGATATCCCGTGCAAGACCCGCACCGAAAAACGGGCCAAAGTATTCCGCACCGTCGTGGACCAGCCTGCGTGCAAGGGTAAGGGTGGGATAATCGGCATTTTTATCAAGCCTTATATAAGGATATCCCTTGTCATCCTTAAGCAAAATATTATAATACGGCTTATGCTTTTTTATAAGATTATTCTCAAGCAGCAGAGCCTCAAGCTCGGAATCAAGCACAATATAAGACAAATCGCAGACACTTTCCACTAAAGCTCTGGTCTTGGCGGTGAGCTCTTTTGTATGGAAGTAGCTGCGTACCCTGTTTGCAAGATTCTTTGCCTTGCCCACATAAATAATCTGACCGCCGTTGTTTTTCATAATATAAACACCGGGGCGGTCAGGTAATAATTTTAACGTTCTTTGAATTTTATCGTTCATTTGGATATTTCCGTCAATAGGTCAACTTTTAAAAATAGCCCTTACAGCTCGCTGAGGTGAAGCATACCCTGGAGCAATACCTGTCCGATATGCTCATCATCAAGGGAGTAATATACCACCTTACCCTCTCTGCGATAGCGGATAAGACGGGAATTACGAAGGGTCTTAAGCTGATGTGAGACCGTAGACTGATTCATATCAAGGGTTGCGGCGATGTCGCAAACGCACATTTCCTCCATGGAGAGCAGATACAGTATCTTAAGTCTGGAAACGTCGGAAAAAAGCTTGTAGAAATCCACAAGGCGCATAAGGCTCTTGTCATCCATAAGCTTATCCTTCATTATCTCCACCTGCTCTGGGTGCATTACCGGTTTGGTTATATTCTCACTCATACTAAAACCCCTTTATTGCCGTTTCAGATGAACAACGGCACATATACACATTTATATGGTTATTATAAATCCTAAAAAGCGCTTTGTCAATACCCAAAAACGCAATATGGCGGATTTTTAGGCATTTTCTTTATTGTTTTTTATTAAATTGCAACTGATTTTTCATATTTTTTATCTCAGGAGCCTGCAAAGCCGCACCGCGCTGTGCACCGTATGCACCTTATATACCCCTTTAAAGTCTCTGCTTCTTACAAGCACCTGCTGTGCCTTGGCGGCGCTGTCGGCATCGGGATATATTCCAAAGCACGCACTTCCCGAGCCCGTCATCATGGCACCCATTGCACCGCAATTCATAAGCGCCTCGGTTGCGATGGCTATTCCCGGGTTAAGGGATGCGGTCACCGGTTGAAGATGGTTTGCCATAAGCCCTGCTACCCTCGTCTTATCCCCCGCCTCAAGTGCAGCGACAAGCGCGTCGTTGTCTATAGGCTTGGGAGGAGTAATTGCATCAAAGGCAGAAAAGATCTCGGGAGTTGAGGCACCCTTGCGAGGCATCAGCACAAGTATATCAATATTATCGCCAAGCCTTTTGCTCTCCAGCCTTTCCCCTATGCCGCCCGCGCGCATAAGCCCGCCCTTAAGCATAAACGGAACGTCCGCCCCGAGGCTCATGCCTATATCGACAAGCTCCTCGTGCTTAAGCCTTGTTTCATAAAGCACGTTAAGGGCTATAAGGGTGCCCGCCGCATCGGCGCTTCCCCCGCCCATTCCCGCACAGATGGGGATACGCTTTGTAAGGGAGATATCGCAGCCCTTATTCATCCCTGTATATTCAAAAAAAGCATTTGCCGCCTTGACGCAAAGGTTCTTTTGTGCAAACGGGGTCTCCTTGCCGTTTACCTTAAGGGATATTTCATCAGCCCTTTGGATATCTATTTTATCGCAAAGCGACACACTTTGAAGCAGCATATCAAGCTCGTGATATCCATTTTCCATTTTTCCAAGCACGGCAAGTGACCAATTAAGCTTGGCATATGCCTCCACAGCTACAAAACGCATAATATCCTCCTTAATGCAGAGCTTTGCTATAATTATTATATCATAATGCCCGATATTTGTGAATAACAACTTGCGATAAGCGGGATGTTAATGTATAATGCATTTGCCGACATATTTAAAGTCGCGGATCAATTAACAGATCGGAGTATTAAAAATGATCACAAGCAAATGGATAATGGGAGCAAAGGGCATTGAGGATGCGCATGCCATCCGCAGAGAGGTCTTTATAAATGAACAAAGGGTAAGCCCCGAGGAGGAGTTTGACGACCTTGACGACCGTGCCTTTCATTTAATAATATACGATGACGGCATCCCCGCCGCAACGGGCAGACTTTTCTTTCAGGACAGCTACCACATAGGCAGGATCGCGGTACTAAAGCACAAGCGCGGACTTCATCTTGGGGATCTGACGGTGCGCATGCTTCTTGTTAAGGCCTTTAACGACGGCGCTCCCTTTGTTACCATCGGCGCGCAAATGCACGCGGTCCCCTTCTACGAGCGCTTCGGCTTTGTTCCTTACGGAGATCAGTACATGGAGGCGGGCATACTTCACGTTGCAATGAAGGTCACCCGCGAGGGTCTTATTCTTGAGGGCGATTGCAAAAAATGCAAAAAGGACTGCCCCAAAAGAAGAGAGGCATATCAAGAGTAAAAATACGGAAACGGTGCAAGCTTATTTGCACCGTTTTTATTTTATTGCATTTATCCTTTATTTCATTGATCCTTCAAAATTTATTGAAGTGTGAAAGCTTGAAAAGATATTCATAAGCTCTGCCGCATCCCCGGAGTCCGCCTTTATAAAGGTGGGCACGAATTCCATTGGTGCAGGGCATGAAACCCACCGTCCGCCATTTATCACCTTCATATCGCAGGTATGTATCCATTCCCCTTCGAGCAGATACACTTCTCTTTGACGCACCTTATAATCAAGCACGGGAGCCACAAGAATATCTCCAAAGAGGAGCTCATCCTCAATTGTATGTGCAACGGTGTCGTCGGGGTAATCAAAATAAAGCGGACGCGCGCATGGAGCACCCCCCTCCGCCACCTCCTTCATAAGCTTCATAACATACGGACGAAGAGCCTCTCTGAGTCTTATCTGCGCGCAGATATATGGCTCTGTATTGCCGCCGACCGTCCACGGCTCATTATTCGGGCGCGCTCCGTGCGTTCTGAATATAGGCATAAATACCCCCCATTGATACCAACGCACCATAAGCTCATAAAATTCTTCGGTATGGTTAAAGTTATTTGTAACAAAGCCGCCGATATCGCAGTTCCACCATGCAGGCCCGCTTACCGACATATTTAATCCCGCCTTGAAATATGCCTTAAGATGTCTGAAGGAGCTTTCTATATCGTGAGGCGCCGGACATGCACCGTATCGTTGGCTTCCTATCCAAGCATTTCTGCATATATTTACCACATCAGTCTTGCCACAGGACACCATGCCATCATAAATATTTTTCTGGTGCGCGCAAGCAAACACGGAGTGGCACTCAAGAGCACTGCCGATGCTATAGTCCACCTTATCGTAATCACCCGTAAAGTGGCATTCGTCGCAAGGATCAAGCCAGAATGACGAGAAACCGTTATCCACGTAGCCCTCCTTCCATTTGCTCCAAAGATACTCTGCCGCCTCAGGATTGGTGGGATCATACTGTCCGCACATTTCGCCGTACAAAAAGCCTATGCGCTCCTCACAGCCGTCCCTTGCACCGGTAAACATTCCGTTGTCCAACATGTACTGATAGTTATCACTCTTGGGACCGACCAATATCCAGGGTGATATTGCTGTCTTTATGCCCATTTGCGCAAGCTCTGTGTTCATTGCCTTAGGATCGGGCCAAAGGGTTTTGTCAAGCCGCCAATTACCGGTAGCATCCCAATGAAGAAAGTCTATAACAAGCACCGAGATGGGAACATTGCGTTTTTTAAATTCACGTGCCACCTCAAGAGCCTCCTGTTGAGTCTCGTAGCGTGCCTTACATTGCCAGAAGCCCGAAGCCCAATACGGGAGCATGGGTGCATGTCCAGTAGCGTCTATGTAATGAGAATATATTTCCTTATAGTCGTTACCCGTAGTTATATAATAGTCTGTCTGTCTGCATCCGTAGGAGACCCATCGGGTTCTGTCATAAGAAAACTCCACCCTGCCAAGCGACGGATTGTTCCATAAAAAGCCGTATCCTTTGGAAGATAAAACAAACGGAATGGTCGCCTTTATATGTCTTTGGTACAAATCTATAGTGCACCCCTTCAGGTCTACACGACCCGTCTCGTTCTGTCCCATGCCAAACAGGCACTCATTCTGAGCCTCAAAGTGCACCTCGGCATAATAGAGATCATCCCTTGTAGGACGAAAAAAACGTGCAGGCATATGGTTTGCGGGAACTACGTAATCCTTTTCGGACAAAAGCAGGGTACTCCCCTCTTTAGATACCTTATAAAACGATATCCTCAACGAATTGGGGTCCCACCACTGCCAGGTATTCTCCACCCTGGCTTCTATTTTACCGTTTCGTATGTAGGCGCGGTTTTCACTCACCTCACCTACAGTCTTACACTCAGTCTGCTTTATATCAAGTGCCCAATCCGAGCGTTGACTGCTTCCGATAGGTGTTGTGCGCACCCTTAAGCTGTCCGCTCCCCACGGCTCTATAACAGTGCGGCTGCCCTCAGCTTCAAATTCCAGCCTGCCGTTTACATATTGAACCATTTTCTCAAATTCCATATATCATACATCCCATTTTAACGTTATCATTTTTTATAATTCAGAGTTATTCTCTTACTTTAAGCTGTATGCACTAAAGCGATACATCGGCCACTCGCCACTTACCGCCTCAAATCTTACGGTTATACTGTTCTTACCTTCGGTATATTCCTTAGGCAGAACAAAGCCCTCCACTCCAATGATGCTTCTTGTCCACTCAGACAGTGCGATATCCTGCGGTGACCACGTTCCGACAAGCTGACCGTCCACGTACACCCGTGCAGATGCATCAACGTTTTTATGCACGTAGCTTCTGTAAAGGATGACACCCTTATTGTCTTTATCTAACTTTACAGTTATCTCGGCAACGTCTGCATCAAACCCCGTAAGAGTGTCCTTATGGCGGTTATAATACCCCTGATACACTCCGGTTACCTCGTTTCCCATGCAATCAACAGTGTCTGTAAGGGTAGCGGCGGTATCCTCTCTGTGATAATAATAACATACCAACGTACTGTCCACCCTTTCTCCGTCATTGTTTCCTCCGTGCTCAACGTAGAACCCCACACCGTCTACGAAGCTTACGGCATCTGCAATAAACTCCCTATGCATGGTAAGACGGTAGGACGCATCATAATACTGCTTGGTTGCTCCGTGCGTCCATTGCGAGAAGCTTCCGTATCTGAAATGGAATCCCGCATTATAGATATCCTCTGTACCTGTACCCAAGACCGCAGGAGAATATCCGTTCACATGGAGAAAATCGTCACCCTCAATAAATCCCTCTCCGGTGGTGTTATATATAAGCTGAGTTACTCCCACGACATTTCCCGAGCCCTCCGCCTCCAAAAAGATAAACGGCTTTTTGAACTCACTCTCCATTCTGTGTTTCTCTGCTTTAAAATAGCCCTTTTCATCAGTCAAACGACCATTGGGGTCGACCGCCACCTCGTAGCTTCCGCTTATTTTTGTATCGGTATTGTTAATAAGCTCAATCTTGACCTCATTTTCAAATGGCATAACGTAATTGCAATAAAGATAGCCGTCCTTATACCCTATAAGATATCCGCTTATGGCTATATCTCCAAGTCCCCAATACCCCGTAGCAAAAAACTCAGCAAGTGCCATATCCACCGTCACCGTGCCGTCGCAAGTAATTCGGATATCCGTTCCGTTAAGTATTTGTGCAGTTCGTTCGTTTATGGGAATATCCTCATCTGCAAGTGGCTTTTGCGGCGCATGATATTCCCTCTCTCCTACCCAAGTTTGATTGCTTATAACGTAGTCGTGTTCACCCTCGCTTTGAGTGTCCGCAACATCAAGCCCATCACTTTTTACATATTTTCCATCCAGCAAAGAATAAGCGGTATAGTAAAATTCGTTGATATCACCTCCGGACGAAACAAACTCCGACCTTATTCTTATTTGACTTTTGCCCGCAGTAAGCTCACCCGGGATATCAATAACGTTGGTTATCCAGCCCTGTCTTTTGTCACCCGTATTTATTTGCCCAACCAAAACTCCATCAACATATATATTGGTGATTTGCTCCGCACAGATGCCATCCTGCAATCTTTCAATGCGGACTCCATTGTTAAGTGGGTCTATCTTGGCGGTAAATTCAGTATATCCCATGTAGGCTCTTCCCGAATCAGCGCTCTTATACATTACCTCATTATCTTTTTTTACCTTGATTATCTCATCAAGTCCCAGCTTTATCCTGCCTATGCCCGCACTACCGCTAAAGCTAAATAGCTCAGCGGTCTTGCCTCCGTCA
This sequence comes from Clostridia bacterium, assembly GCA_017516345.1. Lineage (GTDB taxonomy): Bacteria > Bacillota > Clostridia > Christensenellales > QALW01 > UMGS1338. Next base: position 21,828 of record JAFXDC010000025.1, read on the forward strand.
ATTGCAATCTCCCCTTTTGTTACCCTTTCTTCGCTGTTATATTCGCGCTCAAGAGTCACTGCATTTTTAAGGGGAGTTGTATCCTCCTGCCCTGTATAGCTAACAAAACGCGTACCGCACGGATAAAGATCGTAGTTGATCTGAAACCAATCAAGGTTATCTCCAACTATTTTTATGCTTTTTGCAAAGGTTATCGGCAGATATATATAGCATGCACCCGAAGAATCATATCCCTTGCCCACAAGCGGCTTGACAAGATTTTTATATTCTCCGGAGCAAATGCTTTCAAGAGTTCCCGAAATAACGGGAATGTCGGAACCGTCTATATAGATATGAAGGGCCGCCTTATCCTCGGTGTACAATCCGCCTATCCATATACGGGTGATGACTCCCGGCTGATTCTGTTCAAGCAATACTAAACCCTTTTTATGCGCAAGACTCTGATATCGCAAGCCGTCTTTATTCTGTCCGGATCTGTCATAAGACGATACGGTGCGCGATATCACGTCCTTTCTGATATATGCAAGATTTTTTGGCTCCAGGATGCTTGTGATGCTATACGGCTCAACCGTGCCCTCGGGCTCACGCGAAGTCTCCACAGTGGCATCGGACGGAGCGCAAGCACACAAAAGCATCAATGCAATTAAAGCAATAACAATTCTTTTCATAATGCCCCCAAAATATTATTGACTATGAGGATATTATAGTATAAAATAATCACACATTCTTGTACAATCGGAACATATTTTTATATAAAAAGGCATTATTATGAGTAAAATCAGCATATCGATCTCAAGACTCGGAATAAGCATGGAGCAGGCACACCAAATAATAAATGCGGGTAGATTTATTTTTGCCCAGCCACACGTTCATGCCGCCAGAACACTTGACTATCACACGTTTCTGCATATAGTTTACGGGCAATGGGATATTTGCATAAACGGCGTCGATTTCACGCTGCACGCAGGCGACACAGTACTTTTGCCTGCAAACGTACCGCACTATGGAAAAAAGCCGTGTCTTGCAGGCACCGAGGGCTACTATATGCACGTCGTTCCTCTTGCAAATGATAAATATCCGTGCGACTCTGTACCCTTTTCTCTGCCCTGTGTTATTAATTCCGCAAACAATCAGCATATACAGGATATATTCAAAGCTCTTACGCAATACACCGCATCATCAGAGGAATACGCCAAGCGCTTATGTGGGTCGTTATTTGATGATCTGATACTTTTGCTTTATGAGCGTTCTCTTTCTTCCGACAACTCGTTATTGACAGTTTTGGACTCGATATTTGAACAAAACAAAAACGTTATTCTTACCAACGAACAGCTCGCCTCGCAGATGCATTATTCTCAAAAAGCCCTTGAACGCAGGTTCAGAGCTCAGACCGGAATGTCACTTCATCAGTATCAGCTTGAGTACAAGCTTAGCCGCGCAATAGACATAATTAGGTTCTATCCCGAAATCACCCTTACAGAAGTGGCTCTGATGCTTGGATTTTACGATTCTGCGCATTTCAGCAAGGTTTTTAAAAGGAAATACGGAGTTTCACCAAACGATTATACCAAATCATGACCACCGGCAAAGCCGGTGGTTTGCTCTGCGGCTATAAGCCGCTGTTACTGGCAGGGCTGAAAGCCCACCGAAACATTTGACACTTGCAAACTCGCCCTACCGCCAAAGATTTGGCTGCCATTTTCAGCCTCC
>JAFXDC010000026.1 GCA_017516345.1 Clostridia bacterium
AAATGCACCATTTTCGCATTCGCAAAATCGCAAATTTTTTTCTGACCGTAGAAACGGCGAAACCCCCGATAAAATCGGGGGTTTCTTGGGCAATATCTTTTTCATTGCCCATCGATGGCGGAGTTGGAGAGATTTGAACTCTCGCGCCGGTACACCCGACCTACTCCCTTAGCAGGGGAGCCCCTTCGGCCGACTTGGGTACAACTCCATATATTCCGAATTAAAGATAATTATTAAATTTGGCGGAGAGAATAGGATTCGAACCTACGGTGCCTTTCGACATCACTGGTTTTCAAGACCAGCTCCATAAACCACTCGGACATCTCTCCAAGTGCATGCCATTTTGACGCTTGCATAGTATACCAAATCAGAGGCTTATTGTCAACCTAATTTGTTAATTTTTCTTACTTTAATTTTTCGCGAGGATTTTTTTCCGAATATAATATGATCTTTCAGAAATAAATACAAAATTCTCTTTTATTATGGCCAAAGATTTGTTTACAATTTTCTCATTCTGTAGTAAAATAAAAACGAAAATTGTTGTATTTTGCTTATTCATTTTTTCAGGAGGGGTACTATCATGCCGGATAATTTAGATCTTCTTCATTCCATACCCGTGGGAGGCTTGGGCATCATAGCAATGCACGGCTGTGAGGAGCTGGGTAGAAAAATCGACCACTACCTCACCAAATGGCGTGCCGAAAGGGAAAGTGAGCACACTCAGAACATCGTTTATGCGGAGTACGTTCGCGATTCCTACCTAGTAAATGCAGTTTGTCCCCGCTTCGGTACAGGCGAAGCCAAGGGTACCATTCGTCAGTCGGTCCGCGGCTACGACCTTTTCATCATCTCCGACGTGTTCAACCACGGTTGCACCTACAAAATGTACGGCAAAGAGGTTCCCATGAGTCCCGACGACCACTATCAGGACCTCAAGCGCGTCATCGCCGCCGTTGGCGGTAAGGCTCGCCGCATCACCGTCATAATGCCCATGCTCTACGAGGGCAGACAGCATAAGCGCTCGGGCAGAGAATCTCTGGACTGCGCTATGGCTCTTCAGGAGCTTACCAACATGGGTGTTGAAAACATCATAACCTTCGACGCTCACGATGCCCGCGTTCAGAATTCCATTCCCCTCAGCGGCTTCGAGAACGTTCAGCCCACCTATCAGATGATCAAGACCATGATCCGCACCATCCCCGACCTTACCATCGACCGCAATCATATGAACATCATCTCCCCCGACGAGGGCGGTATGGCTCGATGCATCTACTACTCCTCGGTTCTCGGTCTGGATCTTGGTATGTTCTACAAGCGCCGCGACTACTCGGTAATAATAAACGGCAGAAACCCCATCGTTGCTCACCAATACCTCGGCGACAACATCGAAGGTAAGGACGTTGTCATTGTTGATGATATGATCTCCTCCGGCGACTCGGTTCTTGATATCGCCAATAAGCTCAAGGCAATGAAGGCACGCAGGATCTTCATCTGCTCCTCCTTCGGCCTGTTCGTAGAGGGCTTCGACGCCTTCGATAAGGCCTATGCCGAGGGCAAGATAGACAAGCTCTTCACCACCAACCTCACCTACCGCCAGCCCGAGCTGCTTAAGCGCCCCTGGTATCAGGAGGTTGATATGAGCAAATACATAGCTCTCATCGTGGATACCCTTAACCACGACTGCTCGGTAAGCGAGCTGCTCAACCCCGCGCAGAAGATCCACGACCTCTTGGAGCGTACAGGTCACTGATAAATTCCATTCATAATACCCACCCCGTCGCAGTATACTGTGATGGGGTGTTTTTTATGGATACGAAGATATTTTCTCTTAACTGCTACGGCAACGCTTCGGGGTACGCCACTCTTACCCCCGGCGCAAACGGCATAACGGTCTGCTTTAATCTCAAGCAGGTCCCAAAAAGCAAGCTGACGTGTCTCTATTATGAAAATGAGCTCTTTGAGGTGGGTCACGTGACCCCTTCCTCCCGCCGCGTGTGCAGACTCTTAAGCGCAAAGGGCGCCCGCCCCTCCTTCGGGGTGTTCTCGGGAAGCGATTGCATTATGTTCAACGGCACTCACGACGCCCTGGAGCAAATGAATAAATACGCAAGCTCCATCGTCAATATAAAGGCCAAGCCCGCCGAACCCGCCGAGCCTCCCTCTTCCTATTATATTAAAAATAAAAAATATTTTGATGATGTCCTCTCCTCCTGCCCGCACTCTCACTACCTTGAGCAAATGATCCCCGACTCCAAATGGGCCATACTTGAGGATTGCATCGTCGGCATAATCCGCTCCCCGGACTCCTCCATTCTCTATATCTGCTACGGCGCGCGGGGTACGGCATCCCAGAGTCTCCCTCCCGAGCTTAAGGATCACTGTCTCTTTATCCCCGACCCCTCCTCTCCGGACTCGGGCTGGTGGACCCTCTATCAGGATCCCAATACCGGCGAGGCTCTGCCGCTTAAACAGTAAAACAAAATAAAAGGACGGCCAAATGCATTCTCGCGGCTTACTGCCGCGGATCTGAGCCGTCCTTTTTTATGCCTCTATTTATATTTCTTGCTTAGCTTTTCAATGGCATCGTCACCCCAAAGCTTGCGCAAGGACTCACGATTTCTCTCAAGATAATCCGCCGCCTGCTTTTTTGTAAGGGTTGCAAGAAGCTTATCCGCAACGCGATATTGCTGACTGTCACCAACTATACCGTTGCTCAGAATGACCTCAAGATTTGCCTTCTCATTGCTCTGCTTTATCCTCTCCTGCTCATCCCTTAACGCCTGCTCATATCTTTTCTCGGCATCCGCAACCTCCATGCGGTATTTGTCAAGAACGTACTGCGCCTGACCTTCATTTTGAGCATCCTTCATCTGCTTTTTCCCCTCAAGCTCTCCAAGCTCGCTCTGCGCACGGGAATCTATGCTCTCCTCCACGCTCTTGACTATGCTGGACCTACCAATGCCCTGCCTTATGGCATCCTGGCGGAAATCCTCCTTGTCGGTCTCGGCATCCTCCTTGAGCCTCTGCTTGTCAGCCTCATGCTCCATTTCGGCTTCTGCACTCTGCTGCTCAAGCTTCTCAAGCGCTCTGTCCCTTGCAAGCTTAAGCTCGTCCGTGGAATACTTCTCCACGCTCTCAAGTGCCATTTTTTCTATCTCCTCCGCCGTGAGCCATTGCTCGGGAAGCCTTGCGTCATTCTTATTATAATCGGGCTTCATGCCATCCGTACCGCTTTGCTGTATTTCCTTTGCCTGCTCTGCGTCCCGCGCAAGATCACCGATTATAAGAAAACTCCCCACCTTAAGACTTTTATCGTTTCTTATCCCGCCGTTCATTCGGGCAAGCCTTATAACAGGTATCCCGTACTTGTCAGCAATGGACTTAAGAGTGTCCCCCTTCTCGATCCTGTGATATATAAATCCTTCCTTCATGTTTCCTCCTTGATGCTTATGCATCTGATCTCTAACCACATTCTAAGCTCTGCCGCCCGATATCACCGCTACGGCACCCTCGGCGGCTATGCTTGCACCCTCGCATTCCACCCTTACCGAAAGCTCACCCGAGCCCTTGTAATAGATGGGATAGCTCACTGCGTTTTCCCCCGCAATAAGCCAAAATTGTCCCGACGAGGAGCACAGCCCCCTCGGATCGTATATCTTGACCCTCAAAGCGCAGGGCGCGGCGGCGATGGGCTTAACGTGAAGCATTCCCCACCGTACCGCACCGCCCGCCTTGATCCTGAAGAGCTCCTGCTCCCCCTGCAGGGTAATGCTTTGACTGTTCTTTATAAAAAGCGGTCTGCTCAGGCAGTATACCGCCATCTCAAGCTCATTAAGCCTGTCCTTTATTTTCATATCATCATCCCGCCGTAAATATTATCACGGGCTCGGCAACCGTAAATCGGCTGCCCTCCCTGTTTCTGATGCCAAGCCTTATCATGTGCCCGCTTATCCTCATGGGCACGCTGTACATCCGACGCTCCTTGCTTAACGTCAGGCTCTTTTTCAGCTTACCTCTCTCGCTTTCTACGCTGATCTCAAGGCTTCCCTCGCCCTCGGCACTTATCATGATGCACCTTATCTGCTTTATCATGTCGGGCTTGCCAAGGGTGCTCATGGGGCTCTCCCACACGGCGTTTATCGGCTTATCTCCAAACCTGTCCGATCCGTCAAAGCCGTAGATGTACCCGTCGTCGGCAAGAAACAGCAGCTCATCCTTGCCAAGATCGTCCACCCTCACCATGCATTTTATGCCAATGCCCACAAGGATGTCCCACTTCTCAAGCTCGCAGTTGTATCTGAGCACCACGTTGTTGCCCTCGCCCCCGTAGTTGTCCGAGTGCACCGCAACGTAATATGCGTTGCGCCAGAACACCGATACCGCCTCGCTCTTTTCAGCACCGCCGTATATATCCCTTATGCGCTTGCTGATGCATCTTACCCGCTCGCCGTCAAAGGAATATACGCCGTCCTCCGCCGCAAATATCAGTCTGTCCCCGCATTGCTCTGCGGTGTCAAAAATGAATTGCGAGCATCTGTAGCAGTCCCTTAATACGAATTCCGATTGATACCCGTATCCTCTCAGCTCGGTGATGCCGTGTTGCCAGAAGATATACAGACTGCTGCCAAGCTCCGCCATGCCCACAGCCTTGCCGTATGCAGAGTTAACGTCGATATATCCGCCGTGCTCCGCACCCTCCTCCAGGTCGCTGGGATCATATTGCGCCGAAAAATATATTCTGTTCGGATAATACCAATCCCCCACCCCGAAAAATCTCTCTGCGTATATGGTCCCATGGCTGAAGCCGGGATATTGGTATATCTTGCCACCATCACTTGTTATAAACTGACATCCCGCACTCGGCCCGCTGATTATCTTCATGCTTCTTTGCCCAACGCTGTAGTCGATCCATACCTTGATGTTGCTTCCGTAGCCTGCGCTCTTTTTAAATACCGTCTCGCTGAGCCCGTACCACTCCTCGTACCATCCGTCCTCACCCTCAAGCATGAGCACATCCTTGCCCATTACCTTGTTTACATGTATCCGCTTGATCCCGTCGGGTACCTTGGGAAGCAAAAAGCTCCCGTTACCGTATGGATTATACTTGCTCTTGCGCCCGTATCCCCCGCAGGGCTTCAATACCCCCTCGTCGGTGGATACGTTGTAAACCTCTGCTCCCGCATAAGGCGGGAGCACCTGTTGGTCGTAGCGTTGGTCAACTCCGCCAAGAAAGGAGTCTATCACAAAGGAGTATCTGCGCTTGGGTCTGATCCTGGGCATCATCATTGCCACCTCCTCTGAGGCATCAGCATGCAGGAGCACCCGCTTCCCGCAAGGGCGGCATCAGCCTGCGCATTGTAAAGCACGGCATCGTCGCTCCTGCCCTCGGATACCATAAATATGCTTAGCGCCAAAAATACGTATACCTGCGGGGATATCTCACCGCTGGGTATGCACGGCTCGTCACTGTCCTTTACCATGTATGGTGGTATGTAGCTGTAGGTTATCTCCACCCTTGAGAATGGCTTACTGCCTACAAATATGCACCCACTCTCCACCTGAGCCTCCACCGTCACTCCCCCGACCTTGACCCCTCTTAAATAGGCAAAGGTCTGGCTTAACAGACTCTTTTTTATCCTGCAGCTTCCGTCAAGGGTGATCTCCTCTGTCATTATCGGATGATAATAATTCCTTGCCACCCTCTCATATGCGTAATTTATGCATCTTGTAAGCTTGCCCTTGAGCACGGTCTGCTCCTGATGGGTCGCACTGTACTCCTCACCAAGCATATCCATGCATTGCCTTACCATTGATTTAAGATTCATGCTTTCGCACCACCCTTCATTATTTTTTCATTGTATCTGTCAAGCTCGCGAATAATGCTCTCCAGCCTCTCGATCCTGGTCATGCGCGCATGCTCGATACTGCGTGCGTCAAGCTGATCATACGGAAGCTCGCAGGCAAAGCTGTCCCTGCAGCTCCTGTCGTGAAGCTCAAATCTTCCAAGTAGCCTGTTAAATACAATGAAATAGTTTTCATCTACCTCTTTTATCCGTTGCGCTATATCGCAAACGTCATGGGTTATCTCTATTAAACACATTCTTATCACCTCATAATATGCTATGCAATATAACGCTCTGCCAAGGGCACGCCCTTGGCAGAGAAGGATTTCCCAAAGCTCTTACGTCGGCCTTATACCGCCGTGACTTAAGCCTCGGTAATACCGGTGATCCTTGCCTGACCGCCGGGACGGGTGCACATAAGCTCGGCGTACTTGACAAGAGTTGCGCCAAATACAGGCTTGCCGGGGATCTGTCTTAAAATACCGCCGTTCTCACCCTCAAGCCATCTCCAGTCGCAAAGCTGATGAAGCTCAAAGTCACCGCTGGAGAGCAGATACATGGTTCCGTTGGGAACGAATCTGTCGGCTACGATGGGCATGCCCGCATAGCTGATGGCCTTGTATCCGCCCTCAAGCTCGGTCACGTTTACGTTGCGCTTGCTGGCTTCAAGAGCGGCGGCATATGCGCGGCGTACACCGTAGGAGCAAAGCGCAATGTCCACCTTGCTGCCCGCATTCTCCTCAACAAAGTCAATGGCCTGCTGTATCTTTGCATCGGTTATGTCACCGGCATTTGCATAGGTGTATGCCTTAAGCCAGGCATTGTCCTGCTTGGACAGGCCGTAAAGCTCTCCGCCGTCGGCAAAAATAGCCTCAAGACCGGTGATCTCGTTTCCCTTGCTTCCCTGCATAACCATAACGGAATTCTTGGAAGCGGTCACGGTACGGTCAAGATGAACGCTTGTGCCGCTTGCGGTCTTTTCAATTCCGGTAATGGTCACGCCGCTTACCGCGGGAGTGCCGTCGGAAATGGATGAGTAAATATCCACCACCATGCCTGCGGCAAGGTTGCGAGCGCTGTCCACGCCGATCTTTTTTGCGTTTGATGCATCTGCACTAATGGTGCAGAGCTTGCCCGAGCCGTCACCGTAAAGCATACGGGAGAAGTTGAACTTTGCACTTCTTAAAAGACCGTCCATCTCGGCGTTAAGCAGGTTTACAAAGGCACCTGCGGAGCTCTCACCGGCTCTTATCGCCTTGTCGCTTATCTGAATGGAGCCGTAAAGGTTCTTAAGCGTGCTTACGAACTGCGCGTAGTTGTTGCCTGTAGCACCGGGCAGATCTCCCGCCTCACTGCCCGCAGAAATGCCGCCGTTCACACCGTAGATGGCGGCCTTGCGTACCTCCTTGCCGTAAACACAGCTCTCGCTCTGCTTTATCATGGCATAAAAGGGATTGCTCTCCATGTTAAGCTGATGTGCCACCACATCAAGATAAAACGATTTTAATGCGTTTTCCGCATTGGTAATTGTTACTGTTGACATTTTTTAGTCCTCCTTGTCATCTTTTGTATAATTCCCTTGTCATTTCAGCCGCATCCTCAAGGCTTGCGGCCTTGCTTCTTTCCCGCAGAGGGATATATCCCCCGCGCTTAAGCACGGGAGCACCCTGGGCGGATATCTCGGTCAGATACCTCATTACCACCCCGTCGTATATCCTTTGATCCTCCATGCACCTTGCAAGAAACTCCTCACTTTCAAGAAGCTCCTCGGGGGATACGTATCTGCGGTCAAGTATATCCATATACGCGGCTTTTAATTTTTGCTCGATGTCATCTCCGACCTCGGCAATGCTCCCCTCAAGCTCCGCCTTAATATCCGCCGCCTTGGGATATCTGCGAATGAATTCCTCAAGCGCCTCACTGCGCCTTTGTGCCACCTGCTCAAGCTCACGCTCCCTTTGCTCCCTGAGCCTGAGCTCCTGAAGCTGACCGTGCTCCCTTTTAAGCGCGGCAAGCTGTTGACTGCGTCTTGTGAATTCCGCCTCAAGGGCCTCGTATGCGCGGAGAAGCTGGTCGTTTGTCGCAAACTTCTGCGGCATTGCCTCCCCGCCCTTATCGGAGCCCACCTCGGGTTGTTCCGATATATTTTCTTTGTTATGCTCCTTCATTATCTCGCGCCTCCAAATGCATCATGTAGTGCTTTGTGATCTCCTCGGCTCTCTTTGAGCCCTCAGCCTTGAGTCTGCCAAACTCCTCGGTCATCATGTATCTGCCGTGCTCGGCAAGATGTATATCGTGGTCATCCGCCACCCCGATCTGGGCAGGAGCAAGTCCCTCGTTCTCCCGCTGAGCCGCCTTGGTCTGCAGACTTGCCATGGAATCACAGCTCTCCCAATCCCCAAGCCCAAGCGCGGCAAATATCCTGCTCTTTTCATCTCTTTCCATGCCGCTGTTATTTGTAAACATTCCGCGTGCCATAAGGTCAAAGAGCATCTGTCGCCTCTGAGATACGTTCTGACTCATCTCGTTTTCGGTCTCGTGGATAACGTCGTCGCTGCTTAACTGGCTTCCCTTAAAATAAAGGGTGGCAAGACTGCCGTTATCCCCCGCTATCTGCATGAGTCTTGGCTGAGTTGCATACTGTCTGTAAAGCCTTATCCACATTTTAGCCATCTCCTTTGCCGCATCCCTTATGCTCTCGCTGGTCACGGCAAGTCGGGTGTTGTCCTGGTCGTTAAGAAGCGATAGCGCAACACCGCTCGTGGCGGCTCCGGAAAAGCTTCTTCGCATCATCTCGCTTACCCCCGATACCATCTCAAACTCCTGAAGAAGCTGTATCTCCTCACGGGCAAACTCGTTGGGAAGCTGTCCCACCGGCATCATCTGAGGGGGATTGCTTCCCGCACGGTATACAAGTATCCGTCCCGGGCACAGGCCCTCCTGCTCAAGGCTTTGGGTGTCCACAGCACCCTCCTCCACCGCCACCACGCCAAAGGCGGCTCGGTTAAGGTATTCGTGCTTGCGGTTCTTTACCGCATTGTACGCCCTCTGCACGGGAATGCACCGCTCTATTACCGATATCCCAAAGAACCCGGTCGCATCGGGCATGGCTACCTGGCGCACAAACGGAAGCTCACGCTTGCCGCCCTCACCGTTTTTGTAGGGAAGCTCACCCTCATATACAAGCTCATCCCCCGCCACGATAAGCAGGCGCCCATTCTTAAACTCCACGTCGGGCATCTGATAATACTCCGATACCGTAGCGCAGTCCTCACCCTGCGAGCTTATCATGCTGTTTAGCACTCTCCCGCCCGTGGGCTGTACCCTTACGCCGTAGAGCTGCTCTATCACGCTTACGGGCACAAGCTTTGAATGGATGATGCTTCTGCATTCCCCCACGCTTCTGCTGCTGCAGCTGTCGGGAAATATCTCAAAGGGGGAGCACACCTCCACCGCAATATCCCCGCACTTGACTCCGCCGCTCTCCGCCTCGGGATCCCATATCACCTTGTAGAAGGCACTGCCGCAAAGCTCGCTCCATTGAGTAGCCTCCTTTATAAGCCCCGGCATGTTGAGCCTGTGGTATGCACTGTGCAGTATGCTCCTGCAAAGAAGCGCGTTTTGTCTGTCCTCCTCGTCACTGCTTGCAGGTCGCACGCTCATTAACGGCCTTATCTGTCCAAGCCTTGAAAGCCTTGCCTCTATGATGGGGGCAATGTGGTTGAATACCTCCTGCTCCTGCCAATAATACTGCTTGGCGCAATCGTATATCTGACCCGAATAGGGCGCGATATCGCAATATTGCTTGCCCTTCTCAAAGTTGATATTCAAGCGCCACTGAAGCTCGTAGGGCATGCGCTCGCTCGCCCTTCTTTCAAGCTCACCGTTTACCATCTCGGCAAGCCCCTTTTTGCGCAGAGCCTCCGCCCTGCTCGTCTTGTCCTTCATCTGTTTACCTCTTTTCTGAATACTTTTTGCCATGTGTCTGACCAAGGATCAACACTTGCACATATTCACATATCAGCATTTGTCCCTTTTTTACGCAGTTTTTAAAATCTTTTTCTTTTTCTTTGATAGATAAGTCTTTCCAGGTCCTTCTGCACCTCGTTTTTGGCCGCCTTGGGCAATACCGCACCCGACGGCCTTGATGCCACGAAATATCTCAGCTCGTCCAACGCATGATCGTCCTTTTTTATTGGCTCCTCACCGCTTCCGTAGCGATAGGTCTTAAACTCCCTTATAAGCTCACTGCAGCAATTAAAAATGTATAGCCTTGGCCTGTCGGGGTCATTTGTCAGATATTGCTTTACAAGCTGTATGCCGCTTGGCACGTTCTTGTCCACCTTGGGATTGACCGCTATGCCCTGCTCGCTGAAGAGCTGAGCTACGCTCCTTGTCCCGGACAGAGTCCTTTGCAGAGCCGCCGAGTCTATAAGGGCGGCATATCTCCCCGCACTGTCCCTCTTCCAGGAAAGCTGTCGGCTTATCTGCTTTATCCTCTCGGAATGCCAAACACAGTCCTTCCCGCTTTGGAAATGCTCCGCAACCACGTATATGTTGCCGTCCCCGTCCACCGCATACCAATGCGCGCTTAACGGGTTTACAAATCCGGGATCAATGCTTATACAGCTCTGCCAATGCTCGGGAATATCAAAGGGCTCTATCACGTGCACCCTCTCGTCAAATTCGGGATAAACAAGTCCGTTCTTGGAGGCAAACTCACCGTACTGCCTGCTGCGTCTCTGCTCCTTGCTCAGCACCCTCTCCATCAGCTCAAGCTCCCCCTTATCAAGATAAGGGTTGTCCTGCCAGCTCATGGTCTGATGCCATACCTCGGGATCATCGGTGTTTAAGTATATCTGCTCGTGCACCCAGGTAAGTCCCATAAGCGGGGTCATGGTGCCCCATATGTCCCCCTTGCGGTCAAGCACCCTCATGCGGCACTCCTCGTATATCTCAAGGGGCGGCTCCTCATCAAACCATACCCAGTCAAGACTCGTGCCCTGAAAAACGCTCCGCCCCTGGTCACAGCTCTTAAAGCCTATCATGGACAGCCCTCCGTGCACGCTTCTTACCAATATAAAGTCGATTATTCCCCCCTCGGGGTTATCCCTTCTGCCCTTCTTCATTACTATACTGTGTATCCACTCCTTGGGAAGATAGGACAGCACCTTTTTTTGCGCAACGTCTCGTTGCACCTCTCCCGTCAGACTCACCACCCACCCTTGAGTGGGGCCCTTGATCTCTCTGTAGGGGTGTATCCCCCGCGCAAACCATACCGCCTCCACCGCACCGCACTCGGTCTTGCCCGTACGGTTGCCACCGAATACCCATCGGTTGCGCGCACTGCAGCGGTGAAACTCCATCTGCTTTTTGTGCACCCTCTTGCGGTTGTAACCCGCCAGCTTAAAAAGCTCCCTATGCCTGGCCATTAAGGCCTTTTTCTCTTTATCAGTCAGACTCATCTATGATCCTCTGCGCCTCTTTAAGGGTTATCTCGGCATTTTCCCTGCCTCCCTGGCCGCCACCCTCCAGATACCACCTCGCCGCCGCAAGGTCTGCAGGGACGTCGCGGCTTATCACCTTGGTGAGCACTAGCTCACTCTCGGTACTGCCGTCAGGCTTCTTTATCTCCTTAAGCTCCCGCACCTCTTCCTTGGTCTTGTATCCGCAGGCTCGCTTGATAAAGGCCTTCATTACCTTTTCTCTTGAATCGCTCATTCCGGTCCCTCCTAACAGAAATAAGCATATCACCCCCGACGGCCTCCTTCGCATTTTTGTGCCACTTTGTCACATATTTTTTATTTTTTATTTTAACACCTCAAAAAAAGCGGGAAAAAACCGAAAAAAAACGCATTTTTTAATGGTTTTTTTGCACTTAAGATCAAGCTTATTGCTTAAAAAAACCGAAAATACCCAAACTAAGAATAAAAAAACGCACGGTTTCATGACCGTGCAAAAGGAGTGATATTTTATGCCCTGGAGTATAACCGTGTGTTGCATCAGCATCCTGCTTGTCCTTTCCCGACTTTGCGACCGCCTTCTGCGCGCCACAGGCACCTCCCTGTGGGGAGCCTTTCTGTTTTTATTCGCACTCTGCGTCTGCGAAATACTTCCCCCCATTCCCGTTTCACCCCTTGTGATCATTAAGCCCTACGCCACTTTTCTCCTGCTTCTCGGCAGTGCCGTTTTGCTTGCCCGCGCCTCACGAACTGCCCGAATACGCGCGCTTATAGGAGGCATAGTCCTGAGCCTATTGGCCCTTCTTATTCTGATGCTCCTTCCCCCCGAGGCATCCCCTTTGCTTATAGGCTCCCTGCCCATGGCGATCGTGGCCTTCCTTTGCGGCTATACCGCCGACGCCACAGCCGTTGCCATCATGCTCTCAAGCATCATCGCCGAGCTCAGCTACGCCTTCCTTGAGCTTCCCTACTTCGAGCTTGGCACCTCGGATTTCCTCGACGCCGCCTGCATCAGCGGATTTTTTGCCCTGATACTTTGCCGCATCTTTGCTCACTCCCCACTTGCCGACCGCCGAAGGCTCGTCGCAGACAGAGTGTCCCACCTTCCGCGTTGACCTGCCGCGACTTCCGCTGTCGCTTGCGCTCCCCTTCCGCCGCGGCTCCGCTCTTGCCTTTTTTAAGCGCCATCAAATCAACCGAGCGTTCCTGCCTTAAACGAAAAAAAGCCCGGCAAAGCCGGGCTTAAGTTTAACGCGATTATTTATTTTCTTGAGCTGTAAATACTCCGTCTCTCTGCTTTTGAGCTATTGTATTCACCGTGACAGAGCAGGCTTCAAAGCGCTTTTTGTTTATTATGTGCAAGATCCAGGGCGCAGTACAAAAGATAAACATAATAACGCTTCTTACGCCGCTTTTATAACGCTTTTGCGCGGGCTTGATGTCACTGTAGAGACAGCCGCGCACCTTGTTTATGCTAAAAACGTTTATAAGGCTTACCACTCCCACCGCAAGCAGCATGATGCTTTCTGCCAGAAAGGTGTAGGCCGCGTCCGAGGCGGTAGCTAGCAGCATGAAGGATAAGGGCAGCATCATAAGGGATGCTATAAGGCTGTAGGCAATACCGAAAACAAGGGACAGAGTGCGCTCAATGGTAAGGTTTTTGTTGGTAAGGGAAAGGAATGCCTGCTCCTCGGCGCTTGTTTCCGCACTCGCAGTGGGGGCGCTAAAGCCCTGCTCTATTGAGGATCTCAGCGCGCCGCATTTAAGACAGAAGGAAGCCGAAGGACTTAATTCTTCACCGCAATTGTGACAATACATAATTTTTTCTCCTTTTATTTTTCAATGATTACAGTTTGTCGCCGTTAAGCAGCTGATCGGTCACAGCCTTGTTGCTCTTTAGCATTGCAAAGCCTATGATGCGCATCACCAAGGCGATCTCGTTTGTAATGGCACATAAAACAATGCTCCAGGTGCCCGTGCAGTAGCCAAGGGCAAGCTCGACATCGCTCTTTTGAGGCTCTTTGTTAAGCTGAATGCTTAACAGCATATTATAAAAAGCGTTGTGGCGTTTTTTCGTGATGAACAGCATTATAAGGGTCAAGGGAAGGGCAAGGAACACGGCAATGGCGTTTTCCGCAAACGAGGAAGGCAGATCAGGTGCCGTTAAAAGGGCAAGAAGCGCCAGAAGCCCCACAAGCAGTAAAAGCACTATTGAATAGATCTTAAAGATGCGATATTCCCATTTGAGCAGGTTATATATCCTCTGCAAAAAGCTCACCCTTTCCTTAAAAGGGGTGGGGACGCCGCAGCTTGGGCAGGACTCATAACTATTGTGCAGCTCTTCCCCGCAATTGTGACAATACATAATTTTTTATCTCCTTTTTATTCTTTATTTTGTGAGGATATTATAGCAAGGTGCAAGACAAAAATAAATAATAAACTCGGTAAAATAAAGGATGATATTTTGTATTTTGAGTAAAATAAGGCTTATTGCATGGAAATGATCTCGTCAACAAGCTGTTTGTTGGATTTCATTCTTACAAAGTTGATTATGTAAAAAATAAGGGCGTAGTTGTTGAAAATGGCGGCAAATACTATTCTGCCGATGCTTTCAAGACGATTGGCGGTTGGCGCGAAATTCTTTTCCATATTGTTTAAGTGAGGGGTTATTTTTAAGGCAGTCACAAGGTCTACGAGGCCCAACCCGATGAAAAGTCCGCCGTAGAGAAATGCATAAACAAACATGATGGAGGATGTAATGGCGTCCACACCCTCGTGCTTGCCCAAAACCAAGAACACAAGAGTGAATATCGCGCCCGCAACAAAGTAAAGTATGCTACATATCTTCCAAAGATTGCGTTCCCAACGCAGAAGCTTTTTGGTGGTGGCAAGAAATTCGGTGGCTCTGCGTGAGGGCTGTGCCTGTACGGTGGGGATGACCTCGGGAGTGCTTTGAAGCCTTGTGCCGCAATTTGCACAGAAGACTGCCTGATCGGCTTGGGCTGAGCCGCAATTGTGACAATACATGGTTTTCGTCTCCTTTTTATTATTTATTTTGTGAGGATATTATAGCAAGGTGCAGGACAAAAATAAATAATAAACTAAGTAAAATAAAAGGTGATATTTTGTATTTTGAGTAAAATAAGGCTTATTGCATGGAAATAATCTCGTCAACAAGCTGCTTGTCTGATTTGAGTCTGGTGAAGTTGATCAGGTAGAATATCACTGCGTAGCCGTTTAACATTATGGTGTAAACTATCCTTCCCACGCTGTCAAGACGCTTTGCGGTTGGCGCAAAATTCTTTTCCATATTGTTTAGGTGAGGCGTGATCCTGGCGGCGGTCACAAGGTTTACGATGCCTGTCGCCAAAAATACCGAGCTGTAAAGGAAGTATATCAGGTACACGAGACCGCTCATCGGGTCAAGCTCGGCACCCTCGGGGCCTGTGGGCGGAGTGCCTGAGCCAAGTATAATAAGAGAGATCAGCATTAAAAACCCACCGCAAACCGTCATTATTATACCGCCTATCTTCCAAAGGTTGCGCTCCCAATGCAGAAGCTTTTTGGTGGTGGCAAGAAATTCGGTGGCTCTGCGTGAGGGCTGTGCCTGTACGGTGGGGATGACCTCGGGAGTGCTTTGAAGCTTTGTGCCGCAATTTGCACAGAAGACTGCCTGATCGGCTTGGGCTGAGCCGCAATTTGGACAAAACATAGTATTATCTCCTTTTCGTTTTCTTTAATTGCATTATATCAAAACATGATCACGATAGCAAGTAAAGATTGGGCATAAGTATAAAAAATATATTAACAATACTGCAAAAAAAGACTTTTCCGTTTATAGAAAAGTCTTTTTTACATCATTTCTGCTTTTTATTTTTCAAGCTTATAAGAACTGCTGCTGCGGCTATTATCAGCACTGCAGCGGGGATGACGATCCATAAGGGATCAAGGCTCGATTCGGCTCTTGCTTCAAGAAGGGCGGCAAGCTCTGCAGAGCCCTCGGGCATACAGTATTTTTGACCGCTTGTAAGAGCATTATATCTCTCAAGTGCCTGCTTGACTTCGGAGATCGGGGCATTTTTATTATCGGCAAGTGCCTTAAGCTCACCGTACAGAGAATTAAGGTTTGCCATATCCTTGGTCATACTGCTTCTGTCCATGCCGCTTAGAGTATAGACCTGCATGGAGACCACCTTGACGGCGGAGTCGCAGTAGAATTCACAGCCATCTCCCACGTTTGAAATATAAGCGTTGCCTGTGTGACGCACCGCATCGTTAAACCATGCCTCCACCGAGTGTGTATCAAGTATGATGCGCACCTCCACCGTGCCGTCGGGCCGCCTTTCAAGGGCGGTCTCGTATTTAAAGGCATTTGCAGGATCAGTCTTTGTCTTGTCGGTGATAACCGTGCCTTTTTTTGCATCGTAGCGGACGTCGATGTATTTGCCTGCACCCTTGTGCAGAATAAAGCCGAATTCGTTTGCGGAGAGGGGGTCGATCACAGCGTGGATATCAAGCATGGAGCCCTTGACCTCGGAGAGGGGATCCTCCCCTGCGTTTATTTGGGTATCCTTAATATCAACAAGCTTATCCTCGCGCTTCTGCTCAAGCTCGGCTATGGGCTTATAGCACAGTCTGTACTCGCCGTTAATTTTGGTAAGGCTAAGCTCGGTAGGAAGGGAGAGTGTGTTGTACCACAGCTTGCCCGGATATGAGCCGAAGTCGCGTATCCAGTTTACCTGAATGCGGCGATCAAGCTCGTCGTTATAGAAGGTCTGTGCGGCGTATGCCTCGGGGAAAAGCTCGCTTGAGCCGGGACCCCAGAGCTCTATAACGCCGTTTGTGGGCCATATCTGCTCGGTTCTCGGAGTGAAGGTCATTTTGCCCTCTTCTACTCCGAGGTCGCCGACAACGAACCATGCCCCCGAGCCCGAGAGCACCCATTCGGTCTTGCCGTCGCACTCAAGCGGGAACAGATCGGGGCATTCGGTCTGCAGAGAGTGGCGTCCGTTTACGTCGCGCACCATGGACTGATACTCCCAGCTTATAAGGTCGTGGGAGGTGAATATTACCGTCTTGTCGCCGCAGGCTATCATGACCCATATGCCGCCGTTTTCCATGCTTTCATCCTCGTACCAGATGACCTTGGGGTCGCGAAGGCCCGAAGCATAGCGGTTATTTGTGTTGGGGATGACCACCTTATCAAGCTTTTTAAAGCTCTGTCCGTGATCGTCCGAGTAGGCAAGGCCGATAGATGTAAGCCCAAGGTCTCCTACCCCACCATGGGTCTTTTCGCCGTAATAGGTAAAAAGGAATACCATACGGCTGTCTGCGGGGGTGGACTCATCAAACAGACCGCTTGTATTATTCTTATCAATAACGCCGCTTCCCGACCAGATGACACCGTTTTCATCAGGCACGATGGCGGGGCCTACGTACTCCCAATCAATGAGGTTACGGCTTACCGCATGTCCCCAATGCTTGGAGTCCCCCTGAACCTTGTAGTCGCAGTTGGGCAGAGGGAAGTCGCTTTGAAACATAAGGTGATATATTCCCGTGGTCTTATCGTAAATAAGTCCGTTAGGGTCGTTTATGGAGAACATTTCATTAGAGTAGTGGAGCTGTTGACGGAATGTGTCGTTGAAGGCTTTATCGCTTGTCTGATGACGGATGATATTAATATAAACGGTATTTTCCCCGCTTGCGCCCGAAAGCTTCACGGGAATAACGTTGAGTCCGGGGGTAAGGCTTACCTTGCCCGAAGCTTTGCCGCTATCCTGAATGCTTACGCTTACACCGTCAGGAGCGGTCGCGGACAGGTCAACGCTGTTTTCCGTGGTGCTTGCCCAATAATTGAGGGCATCCTTGGAAAAGGGGATATCAAGCTCAATTGAGCTTTCAAGGCCCGTAAGGTAGGGGATCTCGCTTATTGCTTTAAACGCGGGCGCGCCTTCGGCAAAGATCAGGGTCGGAAAAACAGATGCGACCAAAGCCGGAATAAGAACCAATGCTAAAAGCTTTTTCATTTGTTACCTCCGTTGATGCTGTTATACTAATTATATACTAAACTATACCCCTGGGGCAATGTCAAGCGTTATTTTTTTGATCTGAAATAAAAAAGAGGTTTGATATTACCTCCTTTTATTGCTGTTTTTATCATATATTTATATATCAACTCAAGACCTTGATGAATAGTATATATTAAGATTTTGGGTCGGCTCAGCGTAAATTTATTCCTTCAAAACAAACAATAATCCGCCTTAAGTGCATAAAATCCTTGCAAAACGTTGGCAAAAATGATATGATATATTAGAGTTTTAATGTTCGGAGGCAACTATGCCCTTACTTGATTTCAAATGTTCAGACTGCGGAGAGGTGTTTGACGAGCTGGTCAGAAGCTCGGACGACACTCAAGGCGTAATATGTCCCAAATGCGGCTCAAACAAGCACGAGCGCATATATCAGGGAAAATGCTACGGCTCAAAAAGCAGCGGTTGCACTCACAACTGCGCTACCTGCTCGGGCTGTAAGTAGTACTTAATTTTTCGGGGGTATTTCATGGATCAATTTGTCATAAACGGCGGTCGCAGGCTTACGGGCTGTGTGTCGGTCAGCGGCGCAAAAAACGCAGGTCTGCCCGTTATGGCAGCTGCGGCTCTTTGCGACGACGTTTGTATAATAGACAATCTTCCTTACGTTAAGGATATTATAATTATGGCGGATCTTCTGCGCTATATGGGCGCCGAGGTCTCTCTTTCCCCAAACGGCAGGGCGGTCATCAATCCGCGCGGTCTTAAAAACGTCATTCCTCCCGAGGATATGGTGGCAAAGATGCGCGCCTCCACCTACCTTATGGGTATACTTTTAGGACGCTTCAACGAGGCGTGCGTGCCCCCGCCGGGCGGTTGCTCCATCGGCGCTCGCCCCATAGACCAACACCTTCGCGGCTTTGAGGCATTGGGTGCACGCGTAGAGGAGGGTGCCTTCCTTACCCTTCGCGCAAGCAAGCTGGTGGGCAGTAACGTTTATCTTGAGGCAAGCGTGGGAGCCACCATCAACATCATCCTTGCCGCAGTAAAGGCAGAGGGTGTAACCGTGATCCACGGCTGTGCCAAGGAGCCCCACGTGGTGGACGTTGCCAACTTCCTTAACAATATGGGTGCAAGCATACGCGGCGCGGGAACCGACACCATCCGCATACGCGGCGTACAGACCCTGCGCTCCACAAGCTACACCATCATCCCCGACCAGATAGAAACCGGAACCTGGATGATAATGGCAGCCGCCACCAAGGGCGATATAGTAATCGAAAACTGTATCCCTCCCCACATGGAGGTGGTCTCTGCCAAGCTTCGCAAGACAGGTGCAGAGGTCATCGAGGGAGACGATTTTCTTCGCGTTCGCGCAAGCGGCAGACTTAACGCAACCAATATCCGCACCATGGTGTATCCGGGCTTCCCTACCGACCTGCAGCAGCCAATGAGCGCCATGCTCACCTGCGCAAACGGCAGAAGCATCATCACCGAGACCATCTACGAGCAAAGATACCGCCACCTTGAGGAAATGCGCAGAATGGGTGCAAAGGTACAGGTAGAGGACCGCGTGGCCTTTGTCGACGGCGTAGAGAGACTCTACGGCAGGACAGTGGAGGCAAGCGACCTTCGTGCGGGCGCGGCTCTAATAGTAGCAGGCCTTATGGCAGAGGGCACCACCACCATCAGCGGAGTCAAATACATAGACCGCGGATATGAGCGCATTGAGGATAAGCTCACAAGCGTCGGCGCCGATATCAAACGCATCTAAAGAAAAAAGGGACTGTCTTGTAACAGTCCCTTTTAAATTATTAGTCTTACCAGAAAATTATCTCGTCAAGCGGTACGCCGCTGTTGTATTTTTCAAGAAGTCCGGTAAAGTATGAGGTGTCGGTAGTATAATAGTTTATTGCTCCATAATTGTTATAATTGCCAAACAAATAATCAATGCGTCTAAGCTGCTCAATCTGCTTATTTGCTCCCTCAACGTCCTGCGCTACTACCCAATCCTCGGTCACCTTTATAACAAAATCACACCATGCAACGGCATTTATTTCTCTTCTTATGTCCTCGGGCAGGGCAGTTTCCATAAATTCGGGATCATCAAGAAAATAGAATTTTCTTTCAAAGCGTGCGCTTGTTGCCCGATATAACAGCTCATCGCGAAGAACCTCTACAAGATCCTGCTCAACAGCAATGGCGTTGGCATACAAACGATATTTCTCGCTCTTACGAAAATTATCCACGTCCTTTTCGAGTTCGTCCCAGTTTGCGGGTTCTTTGGCTTCATCGAAAAGCTTCCGATAATATCGCTCTTGTTCTCTTGCCTGCTCATAGGTGAGCTCCTTAATATCGTCGGGAGTAGCGTTATAGTCTCGAATTTCCATTTCGGTCATATTCTTTCTTGAAAGCACGTCAAGTAATATCTTTTCCGCCTTGCTTCCGGGCTTTGCCTGAGGCTTTATGTCGTATTCATCTATGCTTTTAAAGGTGATAGGAGCTTCTTCGGGCTGTGGAGTAACGGTATTTTCCGCAACGGCATCCTGATTATTTATGCCGTCCGAAACTGCGAACACAACCAAAACACTGCATGAAAGTATTAAAACTGCCAAAGCAATGCCCAAAAACGTTTTTCTTGTTTTGTTTGTCATAATTATGCCCTCCTTAATTCATTATGTATTACTGATCTTCACCACAACTATAAATTCATGTATGCCTACATCTCTTAAAATGATCCTTTTTTAAATTAAATAGCAGATCAACTTAATATGCTATTTGTTCACCTATATTATAATATATTAAAAATACCCATGTCAATAGGGCAAATGCGGAATAGTTGTAAAATAGTTGTAAAATCTTAAGCATACGAGCCGTAAAATTATCAATATAAAACAGATCAGCGTGACACTCGGTTAAGAATATCACGCTGATTTTTTCTTCTGTTTATCCTTTTCTGAACCTGAAGCTCTGCGGTCCATCACTGCTTGGCACGTTGTAGGTGTGCTGATAGCTCTGCGTGACCGCATCGTAATAGCATTGCCAATAGTCGTTGCCGTAAACCGATTGATCCACCTTGACCCATTTGCCCTCCACAAGCCTTTCAAGCACGTAGCCGCTGTAGCCCTCTGCACCCATGAAGGTAAGTGCAACGTGACCCGTGCCGCCCCTAAGGGTGATCTCCGCCTCGTCCTGCTCAAGCTCCACCGCTACCGGGTAAAGGCTCGTCACAGTGCCCTTTTGCGCGATGACCTCAAGCCTCTCGCCCCTTAAAAAATACATGGCAAGATTTTTTATGAATTCATCACCCTCACCGGGAACGCCGCGAATGCCCTCGTCGGGACCGTAGTATCCGTTCAGGCCCTCACCTATATGGGTGGGCAGAGGAACAAACTGCACCGTTCCCTCCACCGTGCTTCCCTTTTTGATGATGCTTCCCGCCTCTGCCGGCGCGCCGAGCTCCACCACCGCGCAGGGGATGTTGTATGCTCCGTATAACGCCTTATTTACCTTAATGCTTACCGATGGCTTGTCATAATGCTTGCCGTTTATCAGGGAGGACCAGGAGAGAAGATGTATCATTCTTGCACCGGGCTCGCCGTATTGTTGCTCATACAAGGTACTGCACCTCTCAAGCACGAAAAGCCCCTCGCCCCCTATTTCTATGCGTTGTTGGGCATCTGCATCGATATAGCCCTCTCCTACGGTGCTGTAGTCTATATCCATGGTGCCGTTATAGCTCTTGCCTCCAAGGGTAAATGCGGCATCACCGTCCATATTGCCAAGGGTTATTTTAGAGAAGCTGGTATTGTAATCATCAGCGCCGAATGCAAAGAAGTAAAGTCTTGAAAACTCAACGTCCTTTAAAAAATCATATTTTATATTGTAGGTGGCTTTTGCCGCGTCGTTGGTGCGGGACATATTGACCTGCACCCTTATGCGTACCGCATCATCCTTGGTGATGCCGCTATATACCACCTCGTTTATGCACGGGCCCTGCTTTATAAACCGAGTTGTCAATTGCTTAAGGGGGACCTCCTTGCCGTTTTTGTCATACATCGCAAAGAAGTCCGAGCCCGATACACCGCTTGGCCAGTTGTATTTTTGACCCTCCGCCCACGAGCCGTAGCACAGCAGCGGCAGTACGTCGTTTATCGCCGCACCCGTTCCGTGCGCCTTTTCGATATCATAACAGAAGCTGTCGCTGAAGGAGCCTACCGTGCTTGTCTCCCATTGCTGATAATTTCCTCCCCATCCCGCAAGACAGAGCTGGGAATGACTGCAGGCAAAGACACCGCCCCATTTGGGATAGGCAACCGTTACCTCGTACGTTACCGTCTTGCCCGCGGGCACGTCAATGAGGGTGTAGCCGTGAAACCACGTTCCCGACCATATCCTCCTTGGATCGTTTCTTGCGGCATAGTTGCCGTTTTTATCGGTGGAATAGTTGTGCCAGTTTCGGCACATCTGCACGTAGTGACCCGTGGGCTCGCCGCTTTGCACGTCGCGGAGCATAACGCTCATGCCCTCCACCGCAAAGCTGCCCTCCTTTAAAAGCTGTACGGGCATTGTAATATCGGCATTTGTGGGATTGGTAAGGGTGATGGTCAGGCGGTCAAGCTCATCAAGCCTCTCCTCCTGTTGGAAATCGCTGTGGCGATAGGTGCTCATCGCGCTCATATCCACGGTAAGATATCCCTTGGTCATGTCAAGCACGGTCTTTTGCTCCTTACCCTCCTTGGGGGATATCTGCACCGCCTGAGCCTCAAGCTCACTCCCCGCCAGGTAGTTGACCGCATCCTGACCGCTTGCATTTGCCGATGGGATCACTATAACGCTAAGCCCGTCCAGGTCGTTCTTTTTGATCTTTAGGGATCTTTTTATCCTGATGACGTTACCCTCAGCCTCAACCGTGGCATCCTTTGGCACCACAACCGAAAAACCGCTGCCATCCTTTTTTGCCACCGTGACGGCTCTTTCGGCGCGATACACCACGCCGTAATCCTCGGTCAGCTTAAATTCCATGCCCACACCAAGGTCGTTGCGCCTGTCATCGGGAGAGAATAAGCCTATCTCAAGGGCAAGATATCTGGGCATGGCGGATATCTCTACTCTGCCCACCACCGGATCAAGACCCTGAAACCTTATCTTCATTACGTCTATGCGGCTTATAAATCTGCCGGTCTCAAGTATTCTGGAGCTATAGCTTCCCGTGCCTATGGCGGCGGTTCCCGTATATGCGCACTCCTCGCCGTTTTGGTTTATTGCAAAATAGCTCGTGGTTATACCGTCAAGGGATTCTATAAGATCATTGTCCGCAATTGCGGCCTGAG
The DNA here is from genome assembly GCA_017516345.1 of Clostridia bacterium. GTDB lineage: Bacteria > Bacillota > Clostridia > Christensenellales > QALW01 > UMGS1338. Next base: position 22,668 of record JAFXDC010000026.1, read on the forward strand.
CCTGAGATATCTCCTCCTTTATCACCCCAAGCTTCATCAGCTTGCCGCTTACCGTGTTAAAGGCAAGCCCGTAATGGCCGGTCTGAATATTCATCTGCCATTTGCCGCCCTTGTTGAAGCCATCCCGCCACCAGGCAAGAGAGTAGTCCCGCACCTCCGAGCGCTGAATGACGTTGCCCGAGGCGTCAAACAAAAACTCCTTGCCGCTCGGTGCAGGCTCAAGGGGCGTGCCTGTCCCCACAGTCGACGAGGCGGTCGGGCGCACCTCCACGGATGCGTCGGGCGTACCCGTATCGCAGCCGCAGGAAAGCAAAAGAATAAATATCATAACTGTAATAAGATATCTTTTTAACATGACCATCCTCCCGTATCTTGGGTATATCTTGATTATATCAAACCCCGTTCCAAGGATAAATACACAATACTAACTTTTTTACGCACAATATTAACCTCTTAAAAAATAAAAAAATGGCTCCGAAAAACGAAGCCATCAAAACTAACCGTTTTGTCCCTTATGTAAATTATGCCTGAGCAGGAGCATCTACGGGGCAAACGTCTGCGCAAGCGCCGCACTCGATGCAAGCGTCAGCGTCGATAACGTACTGACCGTCACCCTCAGCAATTGCATTTACAGGGCACTCACCCTCGCATGCGCCGCAGGAGATGCACTTATCGTCAATTACATATGCCATGAGAAAATCCTCCTTTTCATATTTAACGTTTGATTTTAAGGTATCTTCATACCGTAAAATATTATAGCATAATAAATATATTTTGCAAACAAAAAATATATTTATTTTTTAAAACCTTTGCTTTTGACGGCTTATAGAGCAGTTTTTCTTGAAAAAAGCCGTTTTACCACTCGTTTATTCGCTTTTTCATGCCCTGAATATCAAGCACGGAGCATGCGAAGCCCTTCTTTACCAGCTCGGGAGGCAAAAATTCGTCGTATTTGTCAAACAGCGGAAGCTCGTTTTGATAAATAAGCTCCATCGGATCAAGCTCCTTTGCCGCCTCAAGCTTTAGCGCCTCAAAAAACTCCTCACGGCTCGCCTTCATCTTAAAGATCATAAAATACGGTCTTGACGATTCAAATCCGCTTATTCCAAGGCTTGCGCACTTAAGCTTTATAAATCGCTCAAGCGCAAGGAAGGAATAGGTTCCAAGCCACGGAAGCAAGCACCACATATCCCCGCCAAGATGCATCAGCGGGGTCTCCGTCATCCCCGAGCCCTTGGCACTCTGACGCGCCTGCCTCAGCCTCTCCGCCGCGCTTTTGCCAAGATAGGGGTATTCCTCACCCGATGCAAGCACTTGCTTTATCATAAGCAGCACCTCGGTGTGGATATCCCCCGGGCACAGTCCGAAGAAGGCGGGCACCTTGCCCTTTACCTCGGTGACGTATACCGAGCGCTTCTTGTGGTCTATCTCCTCAACAAGCCATACCTTGCCCGCTATTGCAAGCTTTTCCCCCGCAGGTGGCGGCTGTACCACGGTTCCAAGCTCCTGGGACTGACAGCGCACGGTATATTCCTCGTTATCCTTAAATACCGCGTAAAACTTAAAGGAGTTCACCTGCCGCTCCCCGTTAAGACCCACGATGAGTCCGCCCTCCTCGGTCTTGTGAAGCTGACCGGTGGCAAGCAGATGTCTGAGCAAGCACAGATAATCCTCCTTGCTCACCCTCTCAAAGGGACTTAGCTTGAGCACGGTCGCCGCAAGCGCGGCGGGACGCAGCTCACCCGAGGAGGCAAGCACGCTCATGGTCTGATGATACAAAAGGCTGTACGGCAGACGCCCTCTTATCGGAGGCTCCACCCATCTTTTTTTAAGATAAAGCTCTATTAAGGCTATTGCCTGTAAAAGCTGCCACGGAACGGTCTGTGGAAGCATCGCCCTGGCCTCGGGCTTTTCCTCACGGATAACAAAATGCATCTCCTGAGGCTGGCCTCTTCTGCCCGTCCTTCCCATTCTCTGCAAAAATGAGGATACCGTAGCGGGAGCGTTTAGCTGAAACGCTCTCTCAAGCTTGCCGATATCTATTCCGAGCTCCAAAGTGGAGGTGGTAACGGTGGAGAGATATCTGTCCTCGTCCTTCATTATCTCCTCCGCGCTCTCCCTGAAGGATGCGGACAGATTGCCGTGATGTATCAAAAATCTGTCGGGCTCGCCGTTATATTCACAAAGCGACCTGAGGCTTGTCGTGACCCCCTCACACTCCTCGCGCGAGTTTACAAACACAAGACTCTTTTTGCCCCTTGTCTTGTCAAAGATATATCTGTACGCCCCATCTGCACCCTTGAGAGGGTCGCTCTCATCCTGCAGGGCAGGCATATTTACCTTGCTTTCATCATCCACAAAGAAATGCTCCATGCTAAGGCGCCAGCGCATCCCGCTTGACTCTATCCTTGGAATGACCGTACGTCTGCCCGTTCCTCTGGAAAGCAGCTCCCCCGCCGCCTCGGGCTCGCCAAGGGTGGCGGAAAGTCCTATCCTTCGCGGATCCGCTCCGGCAAGAGCGCACAGCCTCTCAATAAGGCATATGGTCTGTCCGCCGCGGTCTCCCCGCAAAAGAGAGTGCACCTCGTCGATGACCACAAACCTCAGATCCCCAAACAGACGCGCAATATCCCCGTGTCTGTGCATAAGCATGGCCTCAAGGGATTCGGGAGTTATCTGAAGTATCCCCCGCGGCTTGCTTATCATCTTGCTCTTATGGCTCTGTGAAACGTCCCCGTGCCAATGCCATACCGGGATATCCGCCTCTCTGCAAAGGTCGTTAAGGCGCTCAAACTGGTCGTTTATAAGTGCCTTAAGGGGTGCAATATATATCGCCCCTATGCTCTTTGGCATCTGTTCGTTAAGCACCGTTAATATCGGAAAGAACGCCGCCTCGGTCTTTCCCGATGCGGTGGAGGCGGCAAGCAAAAGATTCTCATCGGTGTCAAATATCACCTCGCCCGCCGCTACCTGAACTCCACGCAGGGACTCCCATCCGTTTTGATATATATGATCCTGTATAAACGGTGCATACCTGTCAAAAATACTCATAATTCTCTCTTATAAAACAAATTCCGCAAATTCGTCCTGCTCGTCGTCTTGATCTGCCGAGGCAAACTCAAAGCCCTCCCCGAGCAGACCCTTTACCGAGGCGGTGGGGTTCTGGTGCAGGATATTCAAAAGCTCTATAAAATCCCTTATCACCTCACGCGGGGTGATATTTCTTTCCGCCCCTATCCTTCCAAGCTCTATCTTGATAAATGCCACTATATCCTGACTGGTTACGTTGCTTTGGTATCCGAAGAGCTCGCAGTGTATCTCCTTGAGCTTCTCACAAAGCACGGTAAGCTCCTCTCCGTTTAAGGGGGAAAGCTTTATCACGGGGGCAAGCATATCCTTAACCTCATCACTGCCAAAGCGCCCCTGCTCAAGACGGGACCGTAGCGCCTCATAGCTGTATACGCCCCGTCTGGTGTCCTCTATGCATTGTGGGGTTCCGCCCATTATCACTCCAAGATAATGTGCCTTACCCTGCAGAGCATCGTTGTACATGGTGAGTATCTTCTCGTAATTATACTGCCTTGTAATGCTGTTGGGGATCTTATATATATTTACAAGCTCATCGATAAATATTATAAGACCGCTGTATCCCGCCATCTTAAGAAAGGCGGCAAACAGCTTCAAATATTCGTACCAGTCCTCATCTGTTATGATGATGTTGACCCCAAGCTCGCTCTTGGCCTCACTTTTGGTGGAATACTCACCCCTGAACCACTTTATCACCCTTGCACAAAGCTCGTCATCCCCATCCATATAGGCGTTATAATAAAGGGTCAAAAGGCGGGCAAAATCAAAGCCGTGCACCATCTGGCTTAAGGAATTGACCGTTTTGTGGATCTCGGCGTTCATCAAGCGTCTGAACTCGGCACTCTCAGGCGCGGCATCGGCAGAGACCGCCACCCCGCTTTGCAGAGTGCTTATCCATTTTTCAAGCACCAGATTCAGTGCCCCGCCCTCGGGACGCATCCTTACCGACATGTTTTGTACAAGCTCCTTATAGGTGGCAAGACCCTGACCCTTGGTGCCCTGAAGCCTGCGCTCGGGAGACAGGTCGCAATCCACCACCGCGAAGCCGCGGTCCATAACGTAGGTGCGCACAGTCTGCATCAAAAAGCTCTTTCCGCTTCCGTACTTGCCCACTATAAAGCGAAACGCCGCACCGCCGTCCGCCACGATGTCAACGTCGTGCAAAAGTGCCTCTATCTCGGTCCTTCTTCCCACAGTGATGTATTGCAGTCCCACTCTGGGCACAACTCCGCCCTTAAGTGAGTTTATTATTGCGCTTGCTATCCTTTTAGGTATCTTCATCTCTCCACAATTCCTTTCAGATCATCAAAATAATCCTCTATAATGCTTCCGTCCGCATCAAGCACGGTGTCGCCAACAAGGTCAAAGAGCTTTTGGTTTATGCTCTCCGACACCACGCTCTGCATCACTGCTCTGCTCCTGAGCATTGCCCTTGGGTCACCGCCCTGAAGCAAGAGCCGTATATATTCAAGCTCGACATCATCAAGCCCGTACTTATCATGACTGTTCTCCTGCAGGTTTTCCGCACCTTCGGGCTTGGTCTCATCCTCTATATCTCCATATGCACAATTGCACATATCAGCATTATTATGATCATGTGCTTCATTTTCGAGCTCCCACGTATCCATCTCTTCGTGCTCGACCGTGAGCCGCTGTGCGACCACGTCGGCATCCTCCCGAATGCCGTCAAGGGCAGAAAGGTCTATTACCACTCTTTTCGTGGCCTCTCTGCGCCTCGCGGCGGCAATGCGTCTTAATCCATCCGTGTAGGCCTTCTCCACCAAGCCCTGCCGCACCGCGTTAAGGGATGCGTTCTTAAGCTCGGGGCTTACGCCGTATTTCTTGCGCAAAAAATTATCTATTCCCTTTAAAAGCTCGGCTATTCTTCGGGCGCCGCTGCGGTATTCAAGAAGTCTTGTAAGATACCATCTCCCGTCGCGACAGATGTATCTTTTAAATAGATTTATCTCCACCGTACAGTCCTCGTGCTCCTGCGGCAGATACACCGCCCCCGCAAACATCTGGTAAGGCGCCTCGTAGCAGCTTCCGAGCAAGCGCATAAAAAAGCTTTCGCCCCCCATGCTTTGGTAATGCTCGGATATATACCGATACGCAAGATATACCGTGTAGTCGGTCTCCTCGGGGTATTTTGTGTATATCTTGGATTTTTCTATCCCATAGGAGCTGAGCGCGCAGAGGGCTTCCAGCACCTCGCGGGGAGAATGCTCCTCCGCCTTATAAAGCACCTCGGCATGCTTATATTGCGGCTCTTTATCATCATTAATACCAAATCCGTTTAAAATTGCAAGATCATCCGTCCACACAGGCAGATATTTTGCCACCGCGGGGTGGTTTCCGTAAGCGTGCAGGAGCTCCTTTAGCCTTTGATATCTCTGTTGCGCGCTTCCCCCTATGCCGTTTATAAGCTCATAGATATATACGAAAACAAAGCCTGTACAGGTCTGCTCATATATTCCCTCACGCGCGGCGGCGCGCCAGGTAAAATATCCTCTGAGCTGTTGGGTCGTCATATCCTCATAAGTGGGATAATAGCACTGAAAATCCCCCTTGTAGGGCAAGAAATCGGTGTGATCCTGCATGAATCGAGCTTGACGAAGGAATATCTCCGTCCTTGTCCCTTCGACGGCAAGCTGACGCATCTGTCGGTATTTTGGAGGGGTCAGCATTATGCCTGAGGGGGATATTGCTTCATCCCTGTATACCTTTTGGGTTATTTGGTCGATATCCACCCCGGCCGCCTCCCTTGCTTTTATATTTCGGGTATCAAATTATTATATCATATTCATTTTAATATTACAATAATTATTATAAAAAAATCATTTTTTCTTTTATCTGTTGTTTTACCTCTCAACAATAGGGCGGCGCCGCGCGACTTCCGCCGTCGCTCCGCTCCCCTTCCGCCGCGGCACTCGCCCATCAGCGAAGGTGCGTTTTTCGTCTTTTTCTTAGTAATTGATGTTTTTTTCTCTGTTATTCATTAAAAAAGTCGCCCCGCAAAAGCAGGGCGACTCTTTTATCATCTGAACCTCTCGGATCTAAAGCCGTATTATATTATTCAGCCTTCTTCTTTTTGGAAGCAAGAACCACTACTACGACCACAACGATCACAACAACTGCGCCGATCGCAGCCCAAAGGATCCAACCGTTGTTAGCGGGAGCGGGATCATCGGGGGTATCGGTGGGCTCTGTCGACTCAATAGGATCGGCGGGAGCATCGGTAGTAGCCTGAGTGGGTGCCTCGGTAGAGGGAGCCTCGGTTACAGGGGGCTCGGTCTCGGTGGAGCCTGCGCCGTAAGCGGTCTCGGTGAAGGTGAAGGTGTAGGGCTTGGAATAGTAGTACCATTCTGCACCGTTGCAGCATCCGAAGTACATGTTATAGGTCTTACCGGTCTCAAAGAGGAATACGGACTCCGCATCGTCAAACACAGGTCCTATCCAGCGCTCTGTAGCAAGGAACTCACCGTCTGTAGCGGTCTTGTAGAGCCTGGCATCGGCGCACTCACCTGCAAGCAGAGCGTCAAACAGAGCAGCTCCCTCTGCGGGCTCGGTGCCTGCTTCAAACATCCAAATGTCTACCCAAAGCAGATCGGTACCGTAGGGGTTGTTAGTTGTTGGGTATCTCTCGGGGAATTCGTAAGAGACGAAAACGTAACCGTCGGAATACTGCTCAAGCTCAACTATGTAATCATAATCAACAACGTTGGCTGCGGCAGATGCGCTGATGGCAAAAACACTGCACATCATGATTGCGGCAAAAAGGATTGCCATAAACTTTTTCATGAAAAATACCTCCAATTATTATTTTGGTGCTTATATTATACAACACCGAAAACCCATTGTAAATATCCTATTCTAACTTTTTTTAATGATTTTCATTACCAAAACTAACATTTGGGTATGTTTTTTTCACAAAACTCAAAATTTTTTTCGTTTCCAACCTTTTTTCAATATATAAAAAAATCTGCTCAACAGCCCAATATCAACCTATGCTACCGCTCTTGAAATGCTACACCTCACGGTCACGGCTCGCCTTGATCCATCATCCTGCTCCTTGGCACGCACGCTTGTTGCTTCACTTACCCCTCACACAGCAGCGCCCCAAAAAATTAATCAAAAAAAATATCAAAAAAAGCCCTCAATAACGCTATAATTATTTGACATACTATAATAATAATGATAAAATTAGCGTGGAGTGTTTTAAACACACACAATATGTTAAAAACGAACAGTTTTTATATTTTTCAGCCCATGAGGCAAACAGGAGGTAATTAACCATGGCAATACCAGTAATTATGCCCCGTCAGGGACAGTCGGTAGAAAGCTGTATCATCACCAAGTGGAACAAGCAGGTCGGTGATACCGTAGCTGTAGGCGATATCCTTTTCACCTACGAGACCGATAAGGCCACCTTTGATGAGGAGGCTAAAGAAGCAGGCGTTCTGCTCGCCATTCTCCACGAGGAAGGCGACGACGTTCCCTGCCTTGAAAACGTATGCGTGCTTGGCGAAGCAGGCGAGGACGTAAGTGCCTTTACCGCCGCCGCAGCACCCGCTGAAGAAGCAGCCCCCGCAGAGGCAGCCGCAGCTCCCGCAGAGGCAGTAGCAGCTCCCGCCGCAGTAGCCACTCCCAGCACCAAGGCCATCGAGGGTGATATTAAGATCTCCCCCCGTGCAAGAGCTTATGCAGAAAAGACCGGCGTAGACTATCGCTACGCTACCCCCACCGGCGCAGAGGGCCGCATCATCGAGCGTGACGTTATGCTTCTCAGAGAGCAGGGCGTTATGGTTACCGGTGCCGCTCAGGGCGCATATATGTCGGGCGACACCAGGATCGAGGGTACAGGCATCGGCGGAAGAGTTTCCCTTGCCGATCTCAACGCTCCCGCATCCGCTCCCGCCACTGCCCCCGTTGCTACCGAGGCAGCCTACACCGACGTTAAGATGTCCAATATCCGCAAGGTGATCTCCAAGAGCATGATGGCATCCCTCCAGGGTATGGCTCAGCTTACTCTTACCGCATCCTTTGATGCCACCGAGATCCTTTCCTATCGCAAGAAGATGAAGGAAAATGCCGAGAAGCTCGGCCTTGCCAACATCACCCTTAACGATATGGTGCTCTACGCAGTAAGCCGTACCCTCCTTAACCATAAGGATCTTAACGCTCATCTGCTTGACGACACCATGCGTTACTTCTCTGACGTTAACCTGGGCATGGCTGTTGATACCGAGCGCGGACTTATGGTTCCCACCATCTTCGCTGCCAACAAGCTTTCCCTTAACCAGATCGCTCAGGCCACCAAGAGCCTTGCGGCAGACTGCCAGAAGGGCTCCATCTCCCCGGACAAGCTTTCGGGCGGAACCTTCACCGTAAGCAACCTCGGCGCTCTTGGCATCGAGAGCTTCACCCCCGTTATCAATCCTCCCCAGACCGGTATCCTCGGTGTTTGTACCACCGTTAACCGCGTTAAAGAGGTTGGCGGCGTTCTTAAGACCTATCCCTGCATGTCTCTGTCCCTCACCTTCGACCACAGAGCCATCGACGGTGCTCCCGCCGCTAAGTTCCTTAAGGAGCTGTGCGCAAACCTTGAGAACTTCTCCGCTCTGCTTGCAAAATAAGCAGCTAACATGTTAAAATCCGATTCCGACTCGCGTCGGAATCGGAAACAATATAAAAAGAGGTAAAATACTATGTATGATCTTATTGTAATCGGCGGCGGCCCCGCAGGCTATCTTGCGGCAGAGCGTGCCGGCGCGGCAGGCCTTAACACCCTGCTCATCGAAAAACGCTTCATCGGCGGCGTTTGCCTTAACGAGGGCTGCGTTCCCTCCAAGGCTCTGCTTTACTCCGCAAAGCTCTACGACGGCGCGGCTCACGGCGATAAATACGGCATCACCGTAGAGAACATCAAGCTTGACCATGCCAAGGTAGTTGCCAGAAAGCGCAAGGTGGTTGATACACTTGTAGGCGGCATCAAGGCCGGTCTTAAGGCTCACAAGGTAACCGTTGTGGACGGCGTTGCTCACATCGAGAAGCGCACCGGCAGCGAATTCAAGGTATCGGTTGGCGATACCGTTTACGAGGGCGCTCGCCTTCTGATCGCTTGCGGCTCCGAGGCTGCAATGCCCCCCATCCCCGGCGTTAAGGAAAACTTCGAGAAGGGCTTTGTTCTTACCAACCGTGAGATCCTGGACCTTGAGGCAGTTCCCGAGCGTCTTGTGGTTATCGGCGGCGGCGTTATCGGTCTTGAAATGGCAAGCTATTTCAACTCCGCAGGAAGCAAGGTAACCGTAATTGAAATGATGAACAAGATCGCAGGTCCCACCGACGGCGACATCAGCAAGATTCTTCAGAAGAACTACGAGAAGAAGGGCATCACCTTCCTCCTCGGTGCAAAGGTGGTTGAGGTTACCGACAAGGGCGTTAAGTACGACCTGGGCGGCAAGGTAGAGCTTGTTGAGGCAGACAAGGTGCTCCTTTCCATCGGTCGCCGTCCCTCCACCGCAGGTCTCGGACTTGAGAATATCGGTGTAGAGATGAACCGTGGCGCCATCCTTACCGACGAGCAGGGCCGCACCAACGTAGCCGGCGTATTTGCCAGCGGCGACTGCAACGGCAAGATGATGCTTGCTCACGTTGCTTACCGCGAGAGTGAGGTTGCCATCAACACCATTATGGGCAAAAAGGACCGTATGCGCTACACCGCAGTTCCCTCCGTTATCTACACCAACCCCGAGGTTGCCTTTGTAGGTCTTACCGAGGAGCAGGCAAAGGCAGAGGGCATGGACGTTGCAGTTGTAAACACCACCATGAAGTATTCCGGCCGTTACGTTGCCGAGAACGAGGGTGGCGACGGCATCTGCAAGCTTGTTATCGACAAGAAGAACAACCGCCTTGTAGGTGTTCATATGATCGGTAACTACTCCTCCGAGATCATCATCTCCGCAGTAACCATGCTGGAGACCGAGATGCGCATCGAGGATATCAAGGAGATCATCTTCCCCCATCCCACCGTTTGCGAGATCATCCGCGAGGGACTTTTCCAGTATAAATAATACTTTATATTAAGTATAAATAATTTTTAAGGAGGACATTTTAATGCCTAAATCCCAATATATCGATCCGGCGGTCATGAGAGCCCCCGGAAAGATCGAGTTTACCGACATTCCCGTAAACCAGTATAACAAGACCATCGAAGAAGAAAAGGCTAATTACACCACCGAGGACTTCATGCGCATCTATCGCGATATGGCAGTTATCCGCGAGTTCGAGACCATGATCAACCTCATTAAGACCACCAGTGAGTATAACGGAATCTCCTACAGCCATCCCGGCCCTGCTCACCTTGGTATCGGTCAGGAGGCCGCCGCTGTAGGTCAGGCTTATCTGCTTGATAAGAACGACTACATCTTCGGTTCCCACCGCAGCCACGCAGACATCCTTGCAAAGGGTCTGTCCTGCATCCAGAAGATGAGCGACGAAGAGCTTACCGAAATCATGAACACCACTTGGGACGGCGCTACCCTGCGCGCTCTTGAGAAGAACGGCAAGACCTACACCTCCGTTAAGGAGAAGGCCATCGACTTCTTCCTTTACGGCGTAATCGCAGAGCTCTTTGCCCGTGAGACCGGCTTCTCCAAGGGCCTTGGCGGCTCCATGCACGCTTTCTTCATTCCCTTTGGTATTTATCCCAACAACGCTATCGTTGGCGGTAGCGCAGGTATCGCCGCAGGTGCTGCTCTTTATAAGAGAGTAAACAACAAGGACGGCGTTGTAATCGCTAACATCGGTGATGCTTCCCTTGGTTGCGGTCCTGTATTCGAGGCCATGAACTTCTCGGCTATGGATCAGCTCAAGACCCTTTGGGACGACGCTCACAAGGGCGGTCTCCCCATCATCTTCAACATCTTCAACAACCAGTACGGTATGGGCGGTCAGACCAACGGCGAGACCATGGCTTACAACATCCTTGCCCGTCTTGGCGCAGGTGTAACCCCCAACCAGATGCACGCAGAGCGTGTTGACGGCTACAATCCCCTTGCCGTTATCGAGGCTTACAGAAGAAAGAAGCAGATCATCGAGGATCGTGAGGGTCCCGTTCTTCTGGACGTTCTTACCTACCGTTACTCCGGCCACAGCCCGTCCGACGCTTCCAGCTACCGTACCAAGGAAGAGGTTGCAGCTTGGCAGGCAATCGATCCCCTCATTACCTACCGTGCAGCCCTTGTTGAGGCCGGCGTAGCTAAGGATTCCGAGTTCGATGCCATCTATGCTGATATCGTTAGCCGTATGACCGATCTGGTAAGGATCGCTACCGATCCCGCCATCTCCCCCTACATGGATCTTACCGGTACTCCCGATGCCATCGCCGACATTATGTTCTCCAATGAGCACGTTGTATCCATGGATCCCACCAGAACCCCCGACGTTCTTATGCCCATGGAGGAGAATCCCCGTGTTCAGAAGATCGCTAAGAAGGAGCGCTTTGGCTTTGACAAGAACGGCAAGCCCGTTTCCAAGAACAAGGTATATCAGTACAGAGACGCCATCTTCGAGGCAATCATCAACAAATACTATGAGGATCCCACTCTGGTAGCTTACGGCGAGGAGAACCGCGATTGGGGCGGAGCCTTCGCAGTATACGTAGGTCTTACCGAGGCCATTCCTTATCACCGTCTGTTCAACTCCCCCATCTCTGAGGCAGCCATCGTTGCAAGTGCCGTAGGCTACGGTATGTGCGGCGGCCGCAGCATAGTTGAGCTTATGTACTGCGACTTCATCGGCCGTGCAGGTGACGAGGTATTCAACCAGATGGCTAAATGGCAGTCCATGACTGCAGGCGCTCTTAAGATGCCCATGGTACTCCGTGTTTCCGTTGGCTCCAAGTACGGCGCACAGCACTCTCAGGATTGGTCGGCTATGGTTGCTCATATCCCGGGCCTTAAGGTTTGCTTCCCCGCAACTCCTTATGATGCTAAGGGTCTTATGACCACCGCTCTTAACGGTACCGACCCCGTTATCTTCCTTGAGAGCCAGAGAATCTACGACTTCGGCGAGCAGTTCCACGAGGGCGGCGTTCCCGCAGAGAGCTACGAGATCCCCTTCGGCGAGCCCGACGTTAAGCGCGTAGGCTCCGACGTTACCATCGTAACCATCGGTGCAGTTCTTTACCGCGCTAAGGATGCTGCTAAGCAGCTTCAGGAGAAGTACAACATCTCTGCTGAGGTTATCGACGCTCGTTCGGTAGTTCCCTTCAACTACGAGAAGGTGCTTGAGTCTGTTAAGAAGACCGGCAAGCTTGTTGTTGTAGGCGACGCTTGCGACCGTGGCTCCATCATGAAGGAGATCGCTCAGAACGTAACCGAGATGGAATTCGATTATCTTGATGCTCCCGCTGTAGTAGTTGGCGCCAAGAACTGGATCACTCCCGCTTACGAGCTTGACAGCTACTTCTTCCCGCAGGCTTCCTGGATCATCGATGCTATCCACGAGAAGATCATGCCTATCCCGGGCTACGTAGCTACCAACAACTTCACCACCCAGGAGAAGATCAGAACCAACAAAAAGGGTGTCTGATTAAAAATAACCAAAGAAATAAGGTAACGAGAAATCGCTACCTTTTTCTTTTTTATAACGCCAAATACGGCGCTCTTTTTTGTAGCGTATATGTTCCGATATATGATCATTTTAAATTTGATTTTTAAAGGAGTGTATGCTATTATATGAGTGTATTTGACGGATTACATACCATAATAAACAATCTATTCTCCGTAAAAGACCCAAATGCCTGCGCTTTATACGTGGCACTAAAAGGAGTTGAAATTATGAAAGGACTTGACGAAGTCAAAGTATTAAGCGACAAATACGAAAGCGAAGGCGTAAAAAAGGGTGCGATAGGAACCATTATTCTATATGAAATAAGATACAATATGTTTGAAGTAGTATTTTCTCTTCCGGACGGCAGAGATTATGCACAGATAACCATACACGTTAGTGACCTGGAGCTTGTAAGGGATGCAGGTCTTACCGATGATGACATCCTTGAAGGATTACCGGGTCAAGATCCCGCTTGGTGGTGCAAGGTGGAGGACGGCTTCATTCTAAACCTCAAGGGCGAAAAAAAGAATAAGATAGCTTATGATTATGACTCGTAAATGCAAAAAGCACCCCACAGGGAGCTTGCGGTAGAGCAGTATGAAATTGAATATACCTACCGACAGGAAAAGGACGAGAAATTGATAAAATTTCTCGTCCTTTTTTCTTGACAAGCACTGCTCCTGTGTCCACAGAAGCTATTTTGATTTTGTCGATATACCGTCGCTTCGCTCGGTTCGATATATTTGCCTTGCAGCAAATTCGATATGTTTTCGCTACGCTCAAACTCTATATGATATAAATCCGCGCTCACGCAGTGAGCATATCGAGTGCAACAGCACATATCGAACGCGTTAGCGTATATCGAAAATCCGCATTAGCGGATTTATATCGATGCGTACCTGCTCTATGGCAGGTACGCTACAGGGTGCTTTTTTGTATATTCATGCTTGTATCAATATTTAAGCGCATTAACCACCCTTTCATCATCCCAATCAACAAAAAGGGATAAAAGGTTACGAACGTAATCCTTAGTGGTCCAGTCGTTGGGGTGCGCTATGCCGTTACCGAGCGTGCATAGCACCTCTTTTCTGTGCAGGGTATCAAGACCCATCTCGAAGAAGTCACAGTAGCGCAGGCCCACCCTCTGCATTGCCTTATAAGGGGTAATGAGACGGTGAGTATATATCATAAAGCCCGAATCGGGGTTGTTGAAGCTGGGGCCGAGCAGAACTATCTCGCTCTCGGGGAGCCTTTCAGCCGTGGTATCAAGCATATATTTCATATTGTCAAGGCACTTTTCAAAGCCCTCGGCATACTTGTTATCGTTGTTGCCAAAGCCAAGAAGCAGCAGATCGGGCTTTTCGTTCAACACCGCACGCTCAAACTCCTTGACTGCCCAGTTGGAATCGGTACCGCCGACCGAGTGATTAACGTACTCTATCTTGCAGCCGTATATCTTCTCAAGCGCGTTGCAGAAAAGCACGGGGTATCCCGGCATATAGGGCTCGCGCTTATACCAAGACGTGGTGTCCGCGCCGGTGTGAGTGCTGTCTCCAAAGAACACCACCTTGATGTGCTCCTTGTTCTCAAGACGCTTCATGGTCTTGGGCAGAAGCTCGGGCTTAAAGAAGTTGCGAACCGGATATTCCGCGGTCTCATTTTCATCAGCCAGATAGGTTATGTACAGGGTCTTGCCGTAGTGCCACTCGTTCTCGCAGTAGACCGCGTTGCCGATCCTTCCCTTGCCGAATTCGTCAAAGCCGTAAGGCTCCTCGCCAAAGCCCTTTACCCCCTCACCGCGCGCCTCAGCCACCGTGAAGTAAGGAATACTGCTTCCCTCGGGCAGATACAGACACTGGAACTTTTCGCTCCACTCCCAGTCCACACCGCGCACATATTCCTTCTGAAGAGAGTTATCGCGCAGGCAAATTATCCTCTTTGGGGCAAACAGAAGCCTTGCCATGGGAGCAAGCGCCTCCTTCATAAAGCAAACGCCCTCGTTAAGAATAAAATTTGATTTATTAAGAGGATAAAGCTGACGCATGGGATCTTTGGTAAACTGCGCCTTTTCCTCGGGTACGTAATATTTTGTCATTTTTCTTTCCTTTCTCGGACATTACCGTTTATATTAATAGCGAAGCGCCTTTACCGCGCGCTCATCATCAAGATCAACAAAAAGCGACAGTACGTTGGTAACGTAAAGCCTTGTTATCCAGTCGTTTGGATGTACTATTCCGTTTCCGACCAAGCCAAGAACCTCTTTTCTGTGAAGCAGATCAAGACCCACCTCAAAAAAGTCGCAGTAGCGCACGCCCACCCTTTGCATTGCCTTAAAGGGATTCACTATGCGATGGGTATATGCCATCCAGCCTGAATCGGGGTTTTGCATGGCGGGTGACATGACCACTATCTCGCACTCGGGGAAAGTACTAAGGGTGGTGTCCACCATATATTTCATATTGGCAAGGCACTTTTTAAGTCCGTCACCGTACTTTTTGTCATTGCCGCCAAAGCCAAGTATCAAAAGGTCGGGCTTTTCGTTTATTACCGCGCGCTCAAATTCCTTTACTCCCCATTCACCCGTCGTGCCACCAACCGAGTGGTTAACGTATTCTATCTCGGCGCCGTATATACTCTCAAGCGCCTTACAGAAAAGCACGGGATATCCCGGCATAAAGGGCTCGCGCTTGTACCATGATGAGGTATCTGCTCCCGTGTGTGTGCTCGAGCCGAAGAATACCACCTTGATATGCTCCTTGCTTTCAAGACGCTTGACGGTCTTGGGCAAAAGCTCCGGACGGAAATAGTTGCGCACCGGATACTCCGCCGTTTCCTTTTCATTTGCCAGATATGTAATATATAAGGTCTTGCCGTAGTGCCACTCATTCTCGCAGTATACCGCATTGCCTATACGCGCCTTGCCGCTTGCGTCAAAGCCAACAGGCTCATCACCATAGTTCTTGACCCCCTCGCCACGCGCCTCTGCTACCGTAAAGTAAGGAATACTGCTTCCTTGGGGCAGATACAAGCATTGAAGCTCGTCGCTCCACTCCCAGTCCACGCCGCGCACAAACTCCTTTTGCAGGGAGTTGTCGCGCAGGCAAATTATCCTCTTTGGTGCAAAAAGCAGCCTTGCCATAGGGGCAAGCTCATCCTTCATAAAGCAAACGGCCTCGCTTTGAATAAAATTGCTCTTATAAATAGGGTATAGCTGACGCATGGGGTCCTTGTTAAATTGCGCTCTTTCCTCTTCTACAAGATAATTCATAACCATTTCCTTTCCTTAAAATAAAGTTATTTTTTAATCGATATTATCAAAGAACGATACTCCGTCCTCTAAGCGCATAACTCCGGTCAACGGATTACAGTTAAATCGATAGCACTGAAGCGGACACTTGCACAAAAACAGATATACTATCGGAAGACCGCATCCGCACAGGGTCTCAAAGTTGCCCTGTCCCTTGGAGATAATAAAGTCCGCACTCTTTATATGGTCAAGTGCCTCATGGCTTACCCAATCAAGCTCGGTGCCCGCTATGGCTACTCCGCTTGATACCACGGTTGAATATTCCCCAAGCCCTACCTGCCGTGCCTCAGCAAGGGTAACGTCGTTTAAAACGTTGCCTCCCCGAACTATGGATACCACCTCTTTTTCGGGGTATACGCTTTTGATATAACGGATAAGCAGCTTATCAAGCACCACCTCACCGCAATTGTCGTGAAGCACTACGATCTTGCCCGCTTGCTCGATCTTAAGCCTTATCTGCTCGTATGCGCATATATCACAATTAAGCTTTTTGAAATCAAACATGATCTCGTAAAGGGTTTCCTTGTTAATATTGCTTACCGTTCCGCTATCAATATAGTTGCCCGTCATGCTTATTAAAAGTGCGGTCAGAAGAGGATCGTCGCTTTTCAATATGCGACTGTATATCTCCTCCTGCTCGGGCAAAACAAAGGAATTAAAGCGCTCCTTTTCACCCTTGTAAAGGTCAAAGGGCTCCACAAATTCCGACGCGCGCTGCTGCATCCTGTAAAGGATCAGGGAGGGCGAATCGGTCATAACGGCTTGCTGCATTACCTCGCACACCATCTTCATATATTCAAGCTGCTTTTGTGTATCCTTTATAAAGTATCTTACCGCCTCCTGCTGCTTTTTTATAAGGCAGGTGACGCACATGGGGTGCATCCTTCTTTTTTCCATTACTTTTTCCTCTTTTATTACTGTGATTCCTTGCTTTGTGCAACAGGTACGACCCCTTACTTACCTGAGGCGCACCCGCGAGGTAAAGCAAACAAGCCCGTCCTGCTTTACTCCCCAAACGAACAGCTCGCCGTCGCCGCGCTTTTTATATACCTGCAGTCTCTGGCCAAGCGCAAGCTCATGCAGATAGTTAAAATCAAGCTCAAGGATGCAGTCCTCCATTTCAAGGCAGTTCTGCAAAATGTCGGCATATCGGGTGTTGTTCATGTGGCCGTTGTGGTCAAGGTCGCTGTTGCCCGCAATAAACTCACCACACACCTCGCCCTCGGGCATTACCAGCTTCTGTGCGGGCGGGCAGGCAAGCTCCTCGGGGCACTCACCCGGATATTGCACCCCCGTATCCCTTACAAGGCGGCGGGTGGTGGCGTCGATCACGCACCATTTGCTTATGCCCCTTATATAGACCTCTCCGTCTCCGTCGGTCAAAAGATAGCTTCTGTCAAAGTCGAGCTTACCCTGTCTGGGCCAGGTCTTCACCACAAGCTCCTGGGTATAATACGGATATTTCACCACCTCATAGTGATTGCGCAAAAGCACCCAAAGCCTGTTCTTTTCAAGCATGGGCAGATATCCGCATCCAAGCTCCTCGGCGTGGCGCGCCGCGGCATCCTGAAAGATATCAAGCACCGATGCGGGACGCAGATTGTCGTTCAGATCAAAGCTGCCCGCAAGTGGGGATATATCCCGCGAAAATCTCATTATATCGCTCATTTTTTCTCCTTAGATCACCTTAAGGGTGTATTCCTCAAGGTTTACCACCCTTGATATAAAGCCCTCGTAAAATTCGGGCTCGTGGCTTACAAGCAATACCGTCCCTCGGTACTCCTTAAGAGCGCGGGCAAGCTCCGCCTTGGCATCCACGTCAAGATGATTGGTGGGCTCGTCAAGCACAAGCAGATTTATCTCCCTGTTCATAAGCTTGCAAAGCCGCACGCGCGCCTTTTCGCCCCCCGAGAGCACCTTTACCTGGCTTGTTATGTGCTCGCTTGTAAGTCCCATTCGAGCAAGGGCGGCTCGCGCCTCACCGTTACTCATATGGGGAAAGTAGTTCATTATCTCCTCAAGCGCCGTGATGCTTGCCCCCTCATCCTCCTGCTCAAAATAGCCGATGGACAGGAAATCTCCAAGCTCCACACTTCCGCCGAGGCGGTCTATCTGCCCAAGCAGAGTGCGCAAAAGAGTGGTCTTACCAAGTCCGTTCACACCCCTTATCGCCACCTTTTCCCCCCTGAGAAGCAGAAAATCCATGGGCTTTGTCAACGGCTCGCCGTAGCCTATTACGATCTTTTCCGCCCTTATTACCTCCCTTGAGGGTGTGCGATATTCGCGGAAGCCGAAAACAGGCTTGGGTCTGTCGCGCTCAAGGTCTATCATCTCCATCTTGTCAAGCTGCTTTTGCCTTGACCTTGCAAGAGTGGCGGTTGCCGCGCGTGCCTTGTTGCGGGCAATAAAATCCTCCAAGCGCTCTATTTCCTTTTGCTGACGCTCGTACGCCTGCCTGTTCTGTCTCTTTTTCAGCTCGTACGCCGCCAAAAACTCCTTATATGTGCCGGTGTATCTTGTCAAAACCGCATTTTCAATATGATATATCACGTTTACCACCGATTGCATAAAGCCCTCATCGTGGGAAACAAGTATAAAGGCATTCTCGTAGTCCTGCAAAAAACGGGTGAGCCACTGTATATGCTCCTGATCCAAAAAGTTGGTGGGCTCATCCAAAATAAGTATCATGGGCTTCTTTAAAAGAAGCTTGGCAAGCAGTACCTTGGTGCGCTGTCCGCCGCTGAGACAGGAAACGTCACGGTCAAGCCCAATATCGGCAAGCCCAAGACCGTCCGCGATCTCGTTTATCTTGGTATCAATGGTATAATATCCTCCGATCTCCAGCTGAAGAGATATCTCGGAGGCGTCCTCCATCATTTTTTCCACCTTGTCCTCATCTGCCGTCGCCATATCCTCGTAAAGAGAGAGCATCTCCCTTTCCAGCTCCGCCATATGGTCAAAGGCATCGCGCAAGCACTCGCGCACGCTCTTGCCCTTCTCCAGG
Organism: Clostridia bacterium; assembly: GCA_017516345.1. Taxonomy (GTDB): domain Bacteria; phylum Bacillota; class Clostridia; order Christensenellales; family QALW01; genus UMGS1338. The sequence continues at coordinate 41,681 of JAFXDC010000026.1, forward strand.
GTGGAGCTTTGGTCAAGATACCCCACCGTAACGCGGGAACACCACTCTATCTTGCCCTCGTCGGGAGCAAGCTCGCCCGTGATGATATTTAAAAACGTGCTTTTTCCCTCTCCGTTGGCACCCACAAGACCAACGTGCTCCCCCGCAAGCAGACGGAAGGAGGCGTTGTCAAGAAGCTGTCGCGCGCCGTAGCCGTGCGTGCAATTGGTAACCGTTAATATACTCATATCTTTTCCTTATATTTTTCCTTTGGTGATGTATCTGTAAAGCTGCTGCGCATCCTCCGCCAAAACGTCAGCGCCGCTTTTTTCAAGCTCCTCGCGTCCGCCACAGCCCCAAAGCACCCCCGCGCAGGGCATGGAGTTGTTGTGCGCCGCAATAACGTCAAATTTTCTATCCCCAACAAAGAGATAATTACCCTTGTCGCACCTTGTAAGAAGGGTGGCAAGAGCCTCGGTCTTGTCACTGTGCTTTCCATCCATGGTGGTGCCCAAAACGTCAATAAAATATCTTGATATATCAAAATGATCAAGCACTATGCGGGCAAATTTCTCGGGCTTACAGGTGCAGATATACATTTTGCATCCCTTGTCAAAAAGCCGCGCAAGCATATCCCTTATCCCGTCGTAAAGTGAGTTTTCATATATTCCCTTAACCGAGTAATATTCTCTGTAAAGGCTCTGCAGACGCCTGCCCTCCTCGTCATCCACACCCACAAGATAGGCAAGATGCTCAGCAAGAGGCGGCCCCACGCAGGAGAGAAGCTGCTCCTGTGTAAGGGGCGGATATTCCGCCTTAACAAGCGCGTATTTTATGGAATTGATTATCCCCGGAACCGAGTCGCTTATGGTTCCGTCCAGATCAAAAAAAACCGTATCGTAATGCATTTTATCTTTTCTTTCCTTTTTTGTTAAGTTACATTATACCACATTACCCGCTTATGTACAAATATTTTTACTTTACTGCGGAATATTTTAAAGAATATTTTTATTGCATTTACCGCTCTTATGGTATATAATAATACCGATATCCTTACTTACCAAAACAAAAGGAGATTTTTATGAAATACTGCCCTCAATGCGGACGCCCCACCAAAAGCGAGCACCTCTTTTGCATCTTTTGCGGCGCCAGATTTCCCGAATATACCGTGACGCAGCCCCACAGCGAGCCAGAGCTCAGCTCCCCCTCGGATCCCGCCATGTCCGAGAGCGAGCCTGTTTTTGTTCAGTCTGCCCCCGAGATACACACCACGGCAGGAAAATATAATATAAGCTATTGGCTCATATGGGCAATAATGGCGGCAAGCACGGCTCTGCTTGTGACCCTTGCCCTTATCCTTTAATGCTTCAAGTCGCAAATTTCATTGTTTTTCGACATTTTTACCCATTTTTTCGACATTTTCTTGGCTTTTTTCGACAAATTTGTGACTTTTCTGTCGAATTAATAAGTTTTTCTTGTAATTTTTAATATTTTTATGTATAATGAATATAGCTTACAGGTAGGAGCGTAAGCGTATTCATTTTTTTATTTCAAAATGGATATCATTAAAAGGATCAAGGTATATTAGAGGTAATTTATGAAAAGAAAAGACGGAAAGCGCTTTAAGGGCGCAGATATGCTCTACACCATCGCTCCGTTTATCATGGATAAGCGTTGCGACAGCTGTAACAGCGTAACCGAGCACTTAAGCTACGACAAAATGCACGCTTATATTCTTAAAAAGCGCGCAGAGGGTGTAAACCTTAGCTATATGACTCTGCTCATAGCCGCCTACGTTCGCGTGGTGTCAAAATACCCCGCGCTTAACCGCTTTATTGTGAACAAGCGCATCTATTCAAGAAACGATCTTATCGTGGCAATGGTGGTACAGCGTCCCGACGGCGCAGAGGGCACCATGAGCAAGCTCAAGCTGGAGCTTACCGACACCGTATTTGACGTAAATAATAAGATCGAGGAGTTCGTAAGCAATAACCGCGCGGAGGATACCAACAAGACAGACAGCCTCATGCGCAATCTTACAAAGTTCACCTGGGTGCTTCCCCCCGCCATCGCCATCTTTAAATGGGCGGATAAGCACGGACTTCTGCCCAAGGCCATTCTTGACGCCAGCCCCTTCCACGCCTCCATGGTAATAAGCAACCTCGCAAGCATCAGAACAAACCACATCCACCACCATATCTACGATTTCGGCACGGTGGGCATGATAATCACCATGGGTAATATGGTAAATCTGCCCAAGGAGCAGGACGGCAGAGTGGTGCTGGAGAAGCACATTCCCCTTGGTATAGTCTGTGACGAGCGCATCGCCTCGGGCTATTACTACTCCAAATGCTTCCGCGAGCTTCAGACCCTCATCAATCATCCGGAAATGCTCGAGCTGCCCCCTCAGCAGGTGGTCACCGACTAAAAAACATAAAATACCACCCGAAAAATTAGAAAAATATATAATTTAGTGTTGTATTTATTCAACATTTGTAGTATTATATATAATAAAGATAAAGTTGAAAAGAGGTAACGACATGGCATCCAACAAACAGGAGCTCATAATGGACGACAGCTTCGGCCAATATATCGACGTTGACGGCGTAAACGTGCATTACTACGAGGAGGGCTACGGAACCCCGGTTATCTTCCTGCACGGTATAGGTCAGTCCATGTACACCTTCCGTAATAATCTTAAGGATTTCTCTGCTTGCTTCCGCGTAATTGCCCTGGACCTTCTCGGTCACGGCGGCACCGACGGAAACGATTCCGACCTTTTGATCGAAAACTACAGCGATTTCCTGCTTTCCTTTATGAATACCCTTAACATCGAGCAGGCTCACTTCTTTGCCTTCTCTACCGGTGCGATCATTGCTATGGATTTTGCACTTGCCTTCCCCGAAAAGGTAAACAAGCTCATCCTCATCTCGCCCGGCGGAGTAACTCCTACATATCCCGCGATTATAAAGAGCGCCGCCACCCCCATCATCAAGGACTTCACCTTTACCTTCTTTAACAAGGGAATGATCCGTAAGACCCTTGAGAGCGGTTACTTCGACAAGACCATGGTCACCGACGATATGGTGGAGAATTACTTCTACGAGCTTAGCGACCAGAAGAATCTGGATACCGCAATGCACACCATCTCCCAATGGAACGATTGCGACGTTTACGACAATATGTCCGAGCTTGGCGACGGAGTGTACATCTTCTGGGGCGAGTGCGACGAGTGGCATCCCCTGGAGCAGCTTGAGGAGTTTGAGGACGCCATCCCCAACCTCTACGCCGCAACCGTGCGCAACGGCGGTCATATGATCCACGAGGAAAAATCCCGTGAGATCAACCGCAAGGCCATCGAGCTTCTGCTTACAGACGATATTACCTGATAAAATGCTTTTTAAAAAAACCGTTCGGATGCCCGAACGGTTTTTTGCCGTGCTTTTTTGTTGCTTTTTTTCAATAAAAAGGTTATAATATAGAAATCAATAACCATATTGCTTAGCTTATATGATCTTATAAGCCTTTAAATTACATCAAACAAGTAAGGAGGCATCTATGGAACCTAACGATACCAATAAAATAATATACGTTAAGGACGAAAACGGAGAATACGTTCCGGAAACGGAACGGCAAAGGCCCAAAAAATCCAGGGTGGTATCCTCTGCCGAAAGACGGGAGCGTATCATCTTCTGGGTACGCTTTGCAGCTCTTGCTGTGCTTGAAACGGTTTTTTGCTTTATAATGCTCAACGTTCTTCCAAATTCACCTCTGCCCCTTAGCCTTGCAATGGTCTTCGTGGTCATCACCGCCGTAATGTACGGTCCCTCCATGGCATCGGTCATAGGAGCGGTGGGCGGCACGGCAAGCATCATCGCCTACACCTTTTTGCCTCAGGCCTCCAAGGTGGCATTTGTCTACTCCCCCTTCGTAACCGGCGGCGGTCTGCATAGTCCCCTTGTCAGCCTTATCCCCTTCATCCTCGCAGGAGCCATAACCGCAGTATCCTACTCGGGCATCTCGGCAATCCATACGTTGCACCTTAAAAAAAGCGGTAAAAGTAAGGCCTGGTGGCATACCCCCCTCATATACGCAATATGCGCGGCAGTGGGCGCTATGCTTCACGTAGCACTTACCGCTGTGGGCATCAGCCTCTGCTTCCCCGAGGCCTTTGCAAATGCGGCGGGCTACGACGTGGCGCTGACCCCCATAATGCTTGGCGGTTTGATCCTGACCAAGGGCACCGTAGAGGCCATACTTTGCGCCCTGCTCACGGTCGCCATCTGCATCCCATTTAACTTTATAAAGGAAAAATTCAAAGGAAAGGCATAAAAAATGCTTCTTGTAATAGATATCGGAAATACAAACATCAAATTCGGGCTTTTCGACGGCGACCGTCTTGCCCACTCCTGGCGTCTTGCAACAAATCGCAAGAAAACAGGGGATGAATACGGCGCTTCCCTTTGCTCCCTGCTTGACCTTGCAGGCATTTCGCGCGGGCAGATAGACGGCGTCATTATGTCCTCGGTGGTACCGGGCATCAACTTCACCATTGAGCATATGCTACTTCACTACCTTAATAAGACCCCCATGGTGGTGGGCCCGGGCATCAAGACCGGCCTGAATATTAAACTGGATAACCCGCGCGAGCTGGGCGGCGACATTATTTGCGACTGCGTAAGCGCCTACCGTCGTTACGGCGGTCCTTGCATTGTAATGGATTTCGGCACGGCTACCACCGTAAGCGCGGTCACCGAAAACGGCGAATTCCTTGGCGGCGCCATCTGTCCCGGAGTCAAGCTCTCCCTTGATGCTCTTACCGGCAACGCCGCAAAACTCCCCAATATAGAGCTTAATATCCCGCCGAGTGCCATCGGTAAGAACACCGTAACAAGCATGCAGTCAGGTCTTCTGTTTGGCTACGTGGGACTTGTGGAGTCCCTCATCTCCCGCTTTAAAGACGAGATGGCAGCTCCCCACGCAAGGGTCATCGCCACAGGCGGTATGAGCAAGACCATAGGCAAGCTCACCCCCGCCATCGACGTCCTGGATCCCCTTCTCACTCTTGAGGGCTTGAAGCTCTTATACCACAGCAATCAGTAAGACCGAATCAATACCCGAAAGGATCACGTCAGATGAAAGAAGTAAAAATAGGATTTTTAGGTATGGGCAACGTCGGAAGCGGCGCGTACAGAATACTTCGCGACAATGCCGACATCATCACCCATAGAGAGGGCGTAAAATACACCGTAACGGGCGCCCTTGTGCGGGATAAAAGCAAAAGCAGAGGGGATATCCCCAACGAGCTCCTGACCACCGACCCAAACGATATCCTAAACGACCCCGAGGTGGATATCGTTGCCGAGTTTCTCGGCGGAGTGGAGCCTGCACGCACATACATTCTGCAGGCACTCAATAACGGTAAGACCGTGGTCACCGCCAACAAGGTGGTGCTTGCAAATTGCTGGCCCGAGCTTGAGGAATGCGCACGCGCAAACGGTGTGGGCATCTATTGCGAGGCAAGCGTAGCGGGCGGCATTCCCATCATCCGCACCCTTTACACCGCCATGCAGGCAAACAGAATAACCAAGGTGATGGGCATAATCAACGGCACCACCAACTATATCCTCTCTGCCATGAGTCAGCAGGGCAAAAGCTACTCCGAGGTGCTCTCCGAGGCACAGAGCATAGGCCTTGCCGAGCCCGATCCCACCCTCGACGTCGAGGGTCTGGATGCGGCATACAAGCTCTCCCTCCTCTCCAGCATAGCCTTCCACGGAAAGGTGCCCATGAAGTACGTTTACCACGAGGGCATCACCAAGGTATCCAAGCAGGATATCGCGGTGGGTAAGGAGATGGGGCTCACCCTTAAGCTTCTTGCCATAGGTAAAAAGGAAAACGACCGCATAGAGGCGCGCGTCCACCCCACCTTCATTCCCAATTCCCACCCCCTCGCCGCAATAAACGGCGCCACCAACGCAGTGTATCTTGATTGCGATGCTCTGGGCGAGCTGGTGCTTTCGGGTCAGGGCGCAGGCTCTCTCCCTACGGGAAGCGCCGTGGTGTCGGATATAGTGTACGCCTCAAAGCAGAGCACTCCCACCTATAACACCTTTAAAAATGACGATAACGTATCGGAAAATTGCTTTAATTTCAACTGGGAAAGCGAGTATTTCATCTCCATTATGGCTCCCGACCGTCCCGGCGTGATGGCGGCTGTAGCAGGAGTGTTCGCCGCAAACAACATCTCCATCGCCTCCATGGTGCAAAAGCGCTCGGGCGAGCCCGGAGTCCCCGTCATCTTCCTTACCCATATCTGCCATGAGCTTGATATGAAGCGTGCAATAGAGCAGATAGGAAGCCTTGAGGGTCTCAGCGTAAGCAGCTGCATCAGGGTGGAAGCGTTAAGTAAATGACCGATGTATAAAAATATAAATTAAAATAAAATTTTAGCGGAGTTATGACATGATTTGTAAAGCAGGAAAGGGTGCCCCGGAAAAGCGCGACAATATGCGCGGCGGCGAAGGCACCGTTAACATTGAACATTTTTTTGATATTTTGCCCTCAGGGTGTAGGCTTGCCTCTATACTTAACCTCAGCAAGGGCACGAGCATCGGTGAGCACGAGCATGTCCACGAAGCCGAGCTCTTTTACGTGCTCTCGGGCGCGGCACTCTATAACGATAACGGCGTTCCCACCATGCTCACTCAAGGGGATTGCGCCATAACAAGCAACGGCAGACATTCCATCGAGGGCATAAGCGACGAGCCCTGCAGGGTGCTCGCCGTCATCATTACGGAAAAATAATTTTTTACATAATAAAACGGCACTCCTTAAATGCTGATTTGTTATACCGTCAGAAAGGATGATTTTAATATGCAACAAAAAGGTAATCTTTCGGTAAATACCGAAAATTTAATGCCCATAATAAAAAAATGGCTCTACAGCGACCGCGATATCTTCCTTCGCGAGCTGGTCTCCAACGCCTGCGATGCCATAAGCAAGCTTAATAAGATAGCCTCCCTCGGTCAGGCAGAGGCGGTGGAAAAGCCCGAGGTAAGGATCACTCCCGACCCCAAGAGCAACACCCTCACCATCGAGGATAACGGTATCGGCATGACCGCCGAGGAAATAATGAAATATATCAACCAGGTGGCATTCTCAGGCGCCGCGGAGTTCATTGAAAAATATGAAAAAAGCGGCACCGACGGCATAATCGGTCACTTCGGTCTTGGCTTCTACAGCGCCTTTATGGTCTCGGACAGTGTGGAGATAGACACCCTTTCCTATCTTGACGGCGCCACCCCCGTTCATTGGGAGAGCGACGGCACGGTAGAATTCTCCATGCAGGATGGCACAAGAGACACCCACGGCACCACCATTACCTTGCACCTCAACGAGGAAAGCCTCGACTTTTTAACCGATGCCGAGCTTGGCAAAGTGCTCAACAAATATTGCTTCTTCCTTCCTTATCCCGTGCTTCTCGGCACCGTTAAGGAGGAAAATTGCGAGTACCGTCAGATAAACGATACCACCCCCCTGTGGAACAAGAGCCCGAGCCAATGCACCGACGAGGAGTACCGCGACTTCTACCGCAAGGTCTTCTTGGACTACAACGAGCCTCTGTTCTGGATACACCTTAACGTGGAATACCCCTTCCGCTTGAAGGGCATACTGTATTTCCCCAAGCTTACTCAGAATATCGACACCATGCAGGGACAGATCAAGCTTTATAACAATCAGGTCTTCGTTGCCGATAACATCAAGGAGATCATTCCCGAATTCCTTATGCTTTTAAAGGGAGTCATCGACTGCCTCGATATGCCCCTTAACGTCTCCCGCAGCTTCTTGCAGAACGACCGCACGGTCAAGAGCATATCAAACCATATCACCAAGAAGGTGGCAGATCGCATCTGCGCAATGTTTGCCGACGACCGCGACAAATACAACGAATACTGGAACGATATTGGCCTGTTCATAAAGTACGGCTGCATGAAGGACGATAAATTCTACGACCGCACCAAGGATTGCCTCATCTTCCGCACCATGCAGGATGAATACCTCACCCTGCCCGATTACCTTGACTATGCCAAGCAAAAGCACGAAAACAAGGTATATTACGTCACGAACGAGATCCAACAGGCACAGTATATCCGTCTGTTTAACGATAACGATATCAAATGCGTGCTGCTTGATGGGGTCATCGATCCCCCCTTCGTCAACTTCATGGAAACCAAAAATCAGGGCGTCCGCTTTATGCGCATAGACTCGGATCTCGGCTCTCTCCTTGGCGAATCCATAGGCTACGACGGACTTTGCGGGGAGTTTACCGCAATGCTCGACGACAAGAATACCACGGTCAAGGCAGGAAGCCTTGCATCCAATATGCCCGCACTGCTGCTGCTTGACGAGGACAATCGCCGTATGCAGGATATGAGCCGTTACTACAGCGGCCTTAATATGCAGGAGATGTTCCCGGGCAAATATACCCTCACCTTAAATACCGACAGCGAGCTTGTTAAAAATCTTAACGCCATGGCACCCTGCGAGGACAAGACCCTCATCATGCGTCAGATATACGATCTTGCATCCCTTGCAAACGTACCCCTTACCCCCGACCGTATGAGCGAGTTCTTACAGCGAAGCACCATTGTGCTTAATAAGCTGGCAAAATAATTCATCAAGCAAAATACAATAAAAAGGAGCGTATAATATGTCAAACGAAGTAAAGGCAATAGCCGAAAGAATAAAGGAATTGCGCAATATCTGCGAATATACTCCCGAGGAGGCGGCAGCAGCGGCCCACGTAAGCCTCGAGCAGTACCTTGCCTTCGAGGAGGGCAACGAGGATATCCCCGTAAGCGTTTTGTACGCTCTTGCAGATTTCTATAACGTAGAGATGGTCACCCTTCTTACCGGCGGCGACGCCCGCCTTCGCACCTACACCTTGGTGCGCAAGGGAGAAGGGGTCAAGGTACAGCGCCACGGCGAATACGACTACACCTCCCTTGCCTATAAGTTTATGAACAAGAAGATGGAGCCTCTGTACGTTACCGCCCCCATCGAAAAGGAAAACGACGTTATTCATACCTCCAGCCACGCAGGTCAGGAGTTTGAATACGTGCTCGAGGGCACCCTCAAGCTTCTCATGGGTGGTAAGGAGCTCATCCTTAACCCGGGAGACTGCATCTATTTCGACTCCACCATACCACACGGTATGCGCTCGGTAGGCGACACTCAAGCAAAAATGCTGGTTATAATTCTTAACTGAGGCATTTAGAAAGGTTTTTTCTATGAATTTAGCAAGCAAGTATCTTGATACCACCTGCCGCAGCTACGAGGAGATGCAGCAGCGACTCAAGCTCAACATCCCCGAAAGCTTTAACTTCGGCTTTGATATAGTGGATGAATATGCCCGCCTCTGCCCCGAAAAAAGGGCGTTGGTGTGGTGCAACGATAAGGGCCAGGAGAAGTCCTTCACCTTCGGTGAGATCTCCACTCTTTCCAATAAGCTGGCAAGCTCTCTTGCCGCTATGGGCATCAAAAAGGGCGACTTCGTAATGCTCATCATGAAGCGCCGCGCCGAATATTGGATAACCTATCCCGCACTTCATAAGCTGGGCGCGGTTGCCATTCCCGCAACCCATATGCTCACAAAAAAGGACGTCATCTACCGCAACAACGCCGCAGGGGTAAAGATGATAATCGCCGCAGAGGATGAAAATATCCTCTCCCACGTTGACGATGCGTTAGAGGACTCCCCCACCCTTGAGCACAGGGTGCTTCTGGGCGAGCCTCGCGAGGGCTGGATAAGCTTTGATTCTCTGCTTGAGGCAGGAAGCGAGGAATTCACCCCCGCAGAGCGCGCAGGCGGAAGCGATCCCATGCTCATGTTCTTTACCTCGGGCACTACAGGCATGCCCAAAATGGTGCTCCACGACTTTAATTATCCCCTTGGCCATATCCTCACCGCGGTGTATTGGCATAAGGTGGTGGATGACGGACTGCACATCTCGGTTGCAGATACGGGCTGGGCAAAGTGCGGCTGGGGCAAATGCTACGGTCAATGGATAGCGGGCAGCGCCCAATTCGTATACGATTACGACGGAAAATTCAATCCTCTGGAGCTCATCACGGCGGTAAGCAAGCATAAGGTAAACACCTTCTGCGCTCCCCCCACCATCTACAGAGGTCTGATAAAGCAGGACCTTTCCCATATAGATTTCTCCTGCTTCACCCACTTCACTACGGCGGGCGAGCCCCTTAACCCCGAGGTATTCCGACGCTGGAGGGAGATAAGCGGCCACCGCATCTTCGAGGCATTCGGTCAAAGCGAGGGCACTCCCATCCTTGGTACATACTTCTTTATGGATCCGAGAGAGGGCAGTACCGGTAAGCCCAACCCCCTTCTTAATGTAGATCTTGTGGACGAGGACCGCATGACCGTTGGCACGGGTGAGGAGGGACAGATAGTCCTGCACGTGGAAAACGGACGCCCCGCAGGTCTCTTCTGCGGATACTATAAGGACGTGGATAAGACCGCAGAGGTATGGCAGTACGGCCTTTACTACACGGGCGACGTCGCCTGGAAGGACGAGGACGGCTACTTCTTCTTCATAGGCAGAAGCGACGACGTTATAAAAAGCTCAGGCTACCGCATTGGCCCCTTCGAGGTGGAAAGTGCCCTCATGGAGCACCCCGCAGTGCTTGAGTGCGCAGTCACGGGTGTTCCCGATGTGGACGGTGACCGCGGTCAGCTTGTAAAGGCAACCATCGCACTTACAAACGGCTACGAGGCAAGCGACGCACTTAAAAAGGAGCTGCAAAACCACGTTAAGCGTGTTACAGCCCCCTATAAATACCCCAGAATAATTGAATTTGTTGATGAGATCGAAAAGACCATCAGCGGAAAAATGAAGCATAAAGCGATCAGAGAAAGGGACGAGCGCAAGTGATGGAATTACTTTCGCCCGCAGGTGGCAGGGAGAGACTTGAATACGCCATAGCCTACGGCGCCGATGCTGTGTACATGGCAGGCTCAGGGTACTCCCTGCGCGCATTTGCAGATAATTTTACCGACTCCGAGCTTTCGGATGCAATTAAATACGCTCACATCTTTGGCAAAAAGGTGTATATCACCACCAATATCTACGCTCATAATTCGGATATCGACTCCATGGCGGATTATATCCGCCGCCTCACCGAGCTGGGTGCAGACGCACTGCTTGTGGCGGATATGGGTGTACTCGCCCTCGCCAAGAAGACCGTTCCCCATATGCCGATACATATATCCACACAAGCCAACATCACAAACCATATGGCGGCTCAGATGATGTACGACCTGGGCGCCTCAAGGGTGGTGCTCGCACGCGAGCTCTCCATCGATGAGATCGCCGATATCCACGCCCGCGTCCCCAAGCTTGAGCTTGAGGCATTCGTGCACGGCGCGGCATGCATCTCCTATTCGGGCAGATGTCTGCTCTCCAATTACCTCACCGACAGAGGAGCAAATCAGGGCAAATGCGTCCAGGCTTGCCGTTGGAAATACGAGATACGCGAGGTAAGCCGAGAGGAATGGCTCCCCATTGCAGAGGACGAGCGCGGCACCTATATCCTAAACAGTAAGGACCTTTGCATGATAGAGCATCTTGATAAGCTCTCCGCCGCAGGAGTCTCCTCCTTTAAGATCGAGGGCAGAATGAAGACCGCCTACTACGCCGCTACGGTCACTAACGCCTACAGACGTGCAATTGACGATATGCTCGCGGGCAAGCCCTATGATCCTGCGCTGTATGATGAGCTTGGCAAGGCGGCAAACCGCGAATTTACCACCGGCTTTTACTTTGGCAAGCCCGAAAACGCTCAGCGCTACCATAGCAGTAAGTGTACCCAGAGCTACGATTTCGTTGCAGTAGTGCAAAAAAGCGAAAACGGCGTTCTGACAGTAGAGCAGCGTAATAAATTCAGCGTAGGCGACACCCTCGAGGTACTCTCACCCGATAAAAGCCGCCACGGCAAGACCTTCACGGTGCAAAGCATCACCAACCGCTACGGCCAAGACGTGCCAAGCGCCCCCAACCCGCAGGAGATAGTCACTCTTCCCTGCGACCTCGACCTTCGCTTCCGCGATATTTTAAGACGCAGATCAATCTAAAAAGATCCTTCCGACACTTTGGTTGATAGGTTTTTAGTATTATCTCGATCCTTAAGGCCTATCACGATAGGCCTTTTTTCACAAAGCAATTGTCACAATATCATTCGGAGGACTTGAATACACCGATATCCTCCTCTCTGACGGCGCTTATTCCCACAATAGCGCCGTTTTCTGTTTCTTGGCAGTAAAAGGACAGCTCGGCATCGGGGGCGGTCTGCTTCATCTCATTTTCAAGCTCTTCTCTGCACTCCTCAAGACCCTGCTCGGCAGTCACGCTATATGTTATTACCTGTTGACGTATATACCTTCGCTCCACACGGTATATAGGCACCCCTATGCGCGAAACGGGCTCTATCCTCTCCTCGATACGGAAATCCTCAAACTCAGGCATTTCCATGCCAAACTCCCCATCAAATATCCTTATGCCGCTTGTTATAAATACCTCACCCGTGTCGGTGCGCTTTTCCCTCGTCAGGCTTATCTCCCTCTCAAGACTGTACCACACCCTCGCCATGCATTTTCCCATTGCGGCAACCCTCTCGGGCTCTGCCCCCGCGTAAGCAAGCTCCCCCTTGATGAGCACCTCCCCCGGGAGCACAAGCTTGCCCTTTTCCGCCACCGCCTCACCCTGAAGCACGGTCACCTCGCTTATTACCCCCACCTTGCTCGCCACTATGTCCCCCGGGGTCTTGTAGTCCTCGCTTGGCAAAAGCGGCTTTTCCTTTACCGTCACGGTCAATCTTACACCTTTTTGAGTAATGGATACCCATTGTAATCTCTCATCCTCAAGCATATCCTGCTCCAGCTTCTCCATTGTGATGCCATCCACCCGCTTGTACAGAAGAGATGGCGCATCCATCAGACTCAGGATCTCCTCCCCCGTTACACCGCTGTTTCCCAAAACGTCGATAAACATCACTCTGCCCTGAAGCAGGATAAGAGCCGCCGCCACGGCAACCACCCCAAGCGCAAGACCTATCCTCCTTCGCGCCGAATACGCAATGACGGTAAGTCCTCCCTTCAGGTCGGTTCTGTATTTTATCCCCGCTCGCCTTAGCCTTGGAAGCTCGTGGGGAAATATGTCAAAGCTGCAGCTTGTGGCAGAGTCCCTTTTCAAATTCCCAAGAACCACGCCAAGGGAGAGTATTTTCCTTATCTGCCGCTCAATATCAAGCCCGACTATGCGCAGGCGCAGATATCCCATCCACCTTCTCATCCTTCTCCCCCTCTCTTGTCATAGCTGATCCCAAATATCCGACCCCTCAGCACCACCATTCCCTCGCTCAGCTCCCGCGCCACCAAGCCCTTGCCGCTTAACGTAACGGTAAAATCCTCACACACAAGCTTTACAAGCTCATCGGTAAGCACGGGAATATATTTGAAGTTCTCTACCGTGCAATAGCGATCGCTCACAATGTGTACCCCAACGCTTCCCGCCACCGCCTCGGGCGGAAGATCTATAAAATGTGCCACCGCCTCCAGGCGGCGTCTTATACCTTTTGCCATTTTTACCCCCGATCACCTTGTTCTTATGATAAATATTCAAAATAAAGGTATTTATCTTTGGATAAAAATATGCTATAATATTAAAAAATAATAAAAAAAGGAGTCCCAGCCTTGCCGCGCTACGAACAGCCCTCCAAAGAGATAATAGACCTTATTTCCCAAAACAAGCCCTCTGCTTATGCTTTTGATAATGCCCTTGCCACCCGCAGAAGCAATAACCCCCACGATGCACATACCCCCTGGCGCCCCGCCTTCGTGCGGGATATCGACAAGATCATGCATTGCCCCTACTACAACCGCTATGCCGATAAGACCCAGGTCTTTTCCTTTTATAAAAATGACGATATCACCCGCCGCTTCCTCCACGTTCAGCTCGTCAGCAGGATCGCCCGCACCATCGGAAGCGCATTGGGGCTTAATACCGACCTTATAGAAGCCATCGCTCTTGGCCACGATATCGGTCATACCCCCTTCGGTCATGCAGGCGAAACCTTCCTCGACAATATTCTGCATAACTGCACAGGTATGCACTTTTCCCATAATATCCACTCAGTCAGGGTACTTGATACCATCTTCCCCTATAATATCACCCTACAGACCCTAAGCGGCATAGCCTCTCACGACGGGGAGCTTGAGCAGGATAATTACTCCCCCAAGCCCATAAGCTTTGAGGAATTTGATGCCCTTATCGCCGCCTGCTATCGCGATAAAGCACAGGTCAAAAAGCTCGTCCCCTCCACGCTTGAGGGATGCGTCATGCGCATAAGCGACATCATTGCCTACCTTGGTAAGGACCGCCAGGACGCAAGCCGAGCAGGACTCGTGGCGCACGATGCCTACTCAGAAACCGATACCGGTGTCATAAACGCCGAAATAATAAATAACCTCATGGTCAACGTCATCCAAAACAGCTACGGCAAAAACTGCATCACCATGGACGCCTCGCATTTTGCGGATCTTAAAAAGATCAAAGGCGAAAACTACTCCTTCATCTATAAGGACCCTCGCGTGGAGCAGACCCTGCAAAGCGTCATCCGTCCCATGATGGAGCAGACCTTCAAAAAGCTGCTTGACCATCTTGTAAGCCACAACCAAGCCTCCCCCATATTCACCCACCATATCTCCCTTGTGGAGGGTGCGCACTATAAACGTACAAGTCCCTATCGCGATCAGCCCCCCGAGCTCATCGTGGCAGATTATATCGCCAGCATGACCGACGACTACTTCATCGACCTCCACGCCCACCTCTTCCCAAGCAGTCCCTATAAGGTCACCTACGTAGGCTACTTCGATTAACAGCAATCGAAAAAATCGCATGAAAAAAGCGCCCTCTCGGGCGCTTTTTAATCATCACATTCCTGCTCGTCTTCATCATCATCTTCATCTTCACGATCGCTTCTTTTAAACAGCCTTGCAACGGAATAAAACACGGGCACGGTCAGCAATAATATCCAACTCCATCCCCACGCTCCCTGCACGGTGCATCCAAGAAGCAAGAACACCGCAGTTATAAACACAGGGTAACAAAAGTGCCTTATGCTTTTTCTTATAATGCAGGTAATGACCGAATCTATCACAGGTATCATTAAAAACACTATCCAACCCGGATGCCACAGCTCTGCGGCAAAGCCCAACGCAAGATATATTATCGTTATAATAATGGGTACGGGAATACGTCTTAAATAGCTCTCGGGCTTGCCGATCACCTCGGTGGTCTCTCCGTCCTTATTTACGGTTATGTGTCCGTCCGCCACGTCCACCCTGGTCTCCTTGTCTCCCTTGTAGCACTTGATGCATCCGTTGCTTATGTACACCCTTGTGTGAGCCTCGCTCTCATCACGCTGCTCGCCCCCTTGCTGCTCCTCCTTTATGCATACTCCGAGCAGCTCGTCAAGGGAAATACCGTATAGCCGCGCAAGCGCGATCAGATTATCGGTATCGGGGGATGCCTCACCGCGCTCCCATTTTGATACCGCCTGTCGCGAAACGTAAAGTCTTTCCGCAAGTGCCTCCTGGGACAGCCCGTGCTGCTTTCTTAATTCAACAAGCCTCTGTGCCGTTTCCTTGTTCATAGCAGATCCTCCAATCAAAAAAGCTTACGGTAATATTATATCCGCAACCGCGCATTCCTTCCACCCATTTCACCTTACATTGCCCGCAACTAACGGTTGCGATGACATCATCTGCTTAATATAAAGTCGCACAGGTCGCGTGCGGAGTTTGGGTTGATATTCTCTCTCTGCGCCCTCACCATGGCTCTGCGTGCATCGTCGTTATTTAAAAGATAATGTATCGCGGCAAGCTGCTCCTCAGTGCTTGGGCAGTTGAGCGCCATACCGCGCGAGGTAAAGAACTGTGCGTTTCTGGTCTCGCACCCGGGGATGGGCTTGGTAAATATCGCGGGGACTCCCTTTGCCGCAAACTCGGTGGTGGTAAGTCCTCCCGGCTTGGTAAGAATAACATCGGCCGCATCCATGAAAAGGCTTACCTTGCTTGTAAAATCCACCACCTTAACGGCGGGATATTTGGCAAACCTCTCTCTTACCGACCTCTTTAGCTTCTCGTTGTTGCCTCCCAGCATCACAATGCTGATATTTTCCCCATACCGCGCAATAAGCCCCTCCATAAGCTCACCTGCATCGCCAAAGCCCATAGAGCCCGACATTATTAAAACGCAATTCTTATCCTTCGCGATCCCAAGCTGCCTTCTTGCCTCGCATTTTTCGGTCTTGACGGTAAAGCTCGGGTTTACGGGTATTCCGATGGATAAAAGCTTGCTCTCGGGAATGCCTTCCTTTATGTATTGTCCTTTTATATCTGCATGGGGCAGCACAAAGTAATCCGGCGAGACCTCCTGCGAAAATGGCACGTAGTCGTAGTCGGTTCCTATGGATATGGACAGTACCTTGGTATCGCTGTGCTTTTCCAGACTGGTAAGAGCCTGAGAGGGAAAAATATGCGGCATGACCACCACGTTGTAGCCGTTTTCCTCTATTATCTTACGAAGTGGTATCGCCTGAAGAGAATTTACAAAATACGCCGCGGATTTCACACGCTTGAACTTTATTGCCCCCGCCGCATTGTACATTACCCCGAACAGCCTGGGAACGCGCTTTATTATACCAAGATAGGAGTTGCTTACCCCCTTGCTGATGACCGGACTGGTTATAGCATAAAAATCCATCATCTCGCATTCCACGTTGCGGCTTACAAGCTCACTGCACACCGCCTTGCCCGCGGCATTGTGGCCTCCTCCGGTGTTACAGGACAGTATCAGTACCTTCTTTTTATTTTCCATTACTCAACATCCCTTTAAGATATTTTTCTATCTCGCGCCTGTCGTTTTTTATCTTATCCTCTATCACCGCATCAAGCGCAAGCTGTAAGGCTCTTCCTATCTCTTTTCCGCAATATCCCGCCTCAATAAGGATATCACCATCTATATCAAGTCCCCGGAGACTATAGCATTCTCCGCTTTTTATTATCTGCTCCATGCGCCTTCTTTTATTTAACAGCTCACGGCTTACTCCTGCCCCCGCCTTCTTTGCGGCACTGTCCGCCATCATAAGCTCAAGCAGTCGCTCCGCTCCCTCCGGGGAGAGCTTTAAAAGCATTCTTTTAAGCTCGGCATCACTCTTAGGGATATCTCTGTGATGCTTTATCCACCCCACCACCGCCTTGACCGTGGAGTTGTCCGCCCTGAGACGCCTCAGTATCCCCTCCGCCATCTCAGCGCTTTTTTGAGCGTGCTCCGGAAAATGTCCGCCCCGCTCGTCGGAATAAAAGCAGTCGGGCTTGGCGATATCGTGTAAAAGCGCCGCCAAGCGCAGCTCGGCATGCCTCGGACATTGCGATACCGCAATGGCTATGTGAGTATAAAGGTCAAAATCGTGATGTCTGCTTTTTTGGTCAAAGCCTATGCATTTTTTAAGCTCGGGAATAACGGCGGAGATCACCTGACTGTACCCTGTCAAAGCACGCCTTACCCCCTTGCCCATCAAGGTCTTTACAAGCTCAACGTATTTTCTCTCGGGGGATACCCCATCAAGCCTCCACGCCATGCTCTCCGCGGCACGGGCAGTAGCATCATCCATGGTAAAGTCTAACCTTGAGCAAAACCGCACGGCGCGAAGTATCCTGAGCGCATCCTCGGAAAATCGCCTTTCGGGATCACCCACCGCACGAATTACCCCTCTTTTTATATCCTCCATCCCCCCGAACGGGTCAATATACCCAAGCTCAGGATGATAAGCTATAGCATTTACCGTAAAATCCCTTCGCGCAAGATCCTCCCTGAGGCTTCTTGTAAAGCTTACGCTGTCGGGATGACGCGAGTCGCTGTAGCTGCCGTCCACGCGGTAGGTGGTTACCTCCACCGGCTCGGGCATAAGCACGGTCACCGTGCCATGCTTTATCCCGGTGGGGATGACCCTGTAGTCCTTAAAGACCTCAAGCATCTCCTCGGGCAGTGCACTTGTGGTAACATCCATGTCCGAGCAAGGGATGCCCATTATCCTGTCCCTCACCCAGCCTCCCACAAGGAAGCCCTCAAAGCCATGACTGTTTAGTTTTTTGATCACCTCAAGCCCGCTTAAAATCCTGAGTCACTCCCATTATCCCGCAACAGCTCTTGCGTTTTTTATTATCACTATATTAATTATGATACCATAAATGCCGCGATATTTCAATAATTTTCTTGATATCATCGGGTTATAGTGATATAATATAATGGAGTTATTATGTTTTCACCACTAAAAGAGAGGTACATATAAATGAAGATCTCCGAGCTTTTAAAAAAACAGACCCTTTCTCTGTCATTCGAGGTGTTCCCTCCAAAGACCGAGACCGCCTTTGACAGCGTTCGCCTGGCCACCGAGGAAATAGCGCGCTTGCGCCCCGCCTTCATGTCGGTCACCTACGGCGCGGGGGGCGGCACGAGCCGATATACCCTTGATATCGCAAAAAACATAAAATCCCTCTACGGAGTCCCCACCCTGGCTCACCTTACCTGCGTCTCATCAACTCGTCGCACGGTGCACGAGCGCATCGAGGATATCAAGCGTGCGGGCATACAGAACGTAATGGCTCTACGCGGGGACATCCCTCAGGGCATGAACGAGCCCTTAAGGGAATATACCCACGCCATCGAGCTTGTACGCGAGCTCAAGCAGGCAGACCCCGAGCTGTGCGTGGGAGGCGCGTGCTACCCCGAGATTCATCCCGAAAGCCCCGACCGAAAAAGCGATATTACCTACCTTAAACAAAAGGTGGATGCAGGATGCGACTTTTTAACCACACAGATGTTTTTTGATAATAATCTGCTTTATGGCTTCCTTTATAAGATTCGGGAAAGCGGTATCACGGTCCCCGTCATACCGGGCATAATGCCCATCACCAATGCAAATCAGGTGGAGCGCGCCATCAAGCTCTCGGGCTCCTTTATGCCACAGCGCTTTAAAAGCATAGTGGATAAATTCGGGCATCAGCCCGAGGCAATGAAGCAGGCGGGCATCGCCTACGCTACCGATCAGATAATAGATCTCTTTGCCAACGGCATCACAAACGTCCACGTCTATTCTATGAATAAGCCCGACGTCGCGGCAAAAATACTTGATAACCTTTCGGATATTTTGTCAAAATGAGTACTGTTATATTTCATGCCCTCCCAATCCCCGAGCTTGACGTCTCGGAGGCACTGCGCTATGCAGGCTGTAAGGAGGACGGGCAAATGCTCGCCCTTGCACACTCATGCTATGATATGCTTAAAAAAAGCGTCGCCCCCAAGGTCAGCTATTTGACGAGCCCCCTTCTTGTCAAGGGGTGCACCTGCTCCTTTTTGGATCAGAGCTTGCAATCCCACCGCCTGGCAGAGCACCTGGGAAAAAGCAAGAGCATACTGCTTATGGCTCTTACCCTGGGAATCGGAGCGGACAGACTGCTTGCCCGCTTTTCCGTAGAGCCCTCAAGGGCGGTAATGCTTCAGGCGGTCGCCACCGCAATGCTGGAGCAGGTCTGCGACTCCTTTATGGAGCAATACCAAGCACAGCACGGCGTGACCCTGACCTCTCGCTTCAGCCCCGGCTACGGCGACCTGCCCATCGATACCCAGACCCTCATCTTTAAGCTGCTCGACCCAAAGCGAATAGGGCTCTGTCTTACCGATTCCTTAATTATGACACCGTCTAAGTCTGTCACCGCCTTTGCGGGAATAAATCAAGGAGAGCACACTCCGCATTGCACCAATAAATGCGACGGCTGTACCCTCTCCTGCCAATTCAGGAGATAATATGGATTTCAAGACCTTCTTAAACCAAAGCATCGTATACCTCGACGGAGGCATGGGCACCCTGCTTCAAGCGCGCGGCCTTAAGCCGGGTGAGCATCCCGAGGAGTGGAACCTCTCACGCCCCGAGGTAATATGCGATATACATAAGCAATATTTCGATGCGGGCAGTAATCTTGTTTGCACCAATACCTTCGGGGCAAACACCCTTAAATTTACACATGAACGACTGGAGTGCATCATAAGGGCAGCGGTGGAGAACGCCAAAAACGCCCGCGCCGCCTCAAGGGGCGAGCAGGAAAAATTCATTGCTCTGGATCTTGGCCCCACGGGCAAGCTTTTAAAGCCTCTGGGGGATCTTGACTTCGAGGATGCCGTTTCCATCTTTGCCGCCACAGTAAGGCTGGGCACAAAATACGGGGTGGACGCCATTGTCATAGAGACCATGAACGACTCCTACGAGACCAAGGCGGCGCTTCTTGCCGCAAAGGAAAACAGCACCCTCCCCGTGCTTGTGACCAACGCCTACGATGCAGACCAAAAGCTTATGACCGGAGCAACCCCCGAGGCAATGGCGGCGCTTCTTGAGGCAATGGGCGCCGACGCCATTGGCGCCAACTGCTCGCTCGGACCCAAGCAGCTCGCACCTATAGCAAGAAGATTGCTCAAGTGCGCCTCTGTCCCTGTAATACTTAAGCCCAATTCCGGGCTTCCCCGCGAGCAGGACGGCACTACCGTCTTTGACGTCTCCCCCGACCGATTTGCCTCCGAGCTTAAGGAGCTTGTTATGGAGGGTCTGCGCGTGGTGGGCGGCTGTTGCGGCACCACCCCCGAGCATATCCGCGCCCTTAACATGGCTACCAAGGCGCTCTCTCCCTTGCCTATAACCAAAAAGGATATCACGGTGGTGTCCTCCTATAGCCATGCCGTGACATTTTCCTCCCCCGTGCTGATCGGGGAGCGCATCAATCCCACGGGCAAAAAGCGCTTCAAGCAGGCTCTTTTAGACAATGATATGGATTATATTTTATCCCAGGCTCTGGAGCAGCAGGATAAAAGGGTGCATATTCTGGATGTCAACGTGGGTCTTCCGGGCATCAATGAGGCCGATATGCTCACCCGCTCGGTCTGTCAGATCCAGGCGGTCTGCGACCTTCCCCTTCAGATAGATACCTCCGATCCCACCGCAATGGAGAGCGCACTTAGACGCTATAACGGCAAATGCATGATAAACTCGGTAAACGGCAAAAGGGAGAGCATGGACGCAGTTTTCCCGCTTGTAAAAAAATACGGCGGAGTGGTGGTGGCACTCACCCTTGACGAGCACGGCATTCCCGACACCGCCGAGGGTAGGGTAAATATCGCAAGGCGCATCCTTGCCGAGGCGGAAAAATACGGGATAGATAAAAGGGATATCGTCTTTGACACCCTTGCAATGACCGTGAGCGCCGATGCAAACGCCGCTCTGGTCACCCTTGAGGCGTTAAGAAGGATAAGATGCGAGCTTAACTGTCACACCTCTCTTGGCATCTCCAACGTCTCCTTCGGGCTTCCCTGCCGCGATGCGGTAAACTCCACCTTCTTTGCCCTGGCACTTGCAAACGGTCTTTCCTCCGCCATAATGAACCCATTCAGCACCGAGATGATGCGGACCTACTATTGCTTTAACGCACTTTCGGGGCTTGATGCCAATTGCGAGCAGTATATTTCGGTCTCGGGCGAGCTGGGAACGGTCTCTCAAGCCGTACCCCCATTAAATAATACCAATATAAATAATGAAAGTATAAGTGATGACCTTCAAAACGCCATTATAAAGGGACTTAAGGACAAGGCGTCAAGGCACACGTTGATGATGCTTGAGCATACCCCTGCACTTGATATAGTAAATAACCATATCATCCCCGCCCTTAACACGGTGGGCAAGGGCTTTGAGGAAAGAACGGTCTATCTCCCTCAGCTTTTGATGAGCGCCGAGGCGGCAAAGCACGCCTTTGAGCAAATAAAGGGTCATCTTTCAAAAAGCGGCGTAAGCAGCGACGGCGCCACCGTCGTGCTTGCCACGGTTTACGGGGACATCCACGATATCGGCAAAAACATAGTCAAGCTGCTGCTTGAAAACTATGGCTTTAAGGTCGTGGATCTTGGCAAAAACGTTCCATGTGACGATATCGTTGATGCCGTCATTGCTCACAATGCCCCCATCGTCGGCCTCTCCGCACTTATGACCACCACCGTCCCCGCAATGGAGCAAGCAATAAGGCTGTTAAAGGAAAAGGCACCCTGGTGCAGGACCGTGGTGGGCGGCGCCGTGCTCACGGAGGACTACGCCCAAAAAATAGGGGCGGACAAGTATGCCCGCGACGCCATGGAGACCGTGCGCTACGCTCAAAAAATAACCGAAAAAATAAAAAACGGATAAATTAAAATGAAAAGGCTTTTTATTATTCTTTTTTTGATCTCCTTTCTGTGCGCTTGCGCTCCAAATACCGTATCTCCCACCTTAAGCGCATCCACATCTGACGCAATAAGCGTATCCCCATCCCCCGCACCCACCGTCTCGCTAAAGGACAATCTCCCCTTTGACGAGCCCCTTGAGCTATCCTTTAACTATTGCCCGTCAATAATGGAGCTTGAGGACGGCACAAGGTACGTTTATTACTGCGCCACCAAGGAAAGCGGCGTGGTTCAGGATCATATCTATTGCCGCAAGGGGACCCCTACGCCAAACGGCTACATTTGGGGGGAAAAGACCCTTGTGCTTGCCCCAACCGATGGCACCTTCGACGGACTGCATTGCTGTGACCCGTCGGTCATCAAGGGGGACTTTTGCTACAACGGCGAAAAATATCAGTATCTTATGGCATATACGGGCAACACCTACCACGTCAATAACAAGGTGGGACTCGCCCTTTCCAACCACCCCACCGAGGGCTTTGTAAGCATAGGAGAGCCGTTTATAATAAACGACGGCGACGAATCCTTCTGGGGTGTTGGTCAGCCCTCCCTTTTGTCGGTGGATAAAAAGGGTACGGTCATGCTCTTTTACTCCTACGGCGGACTTGAGACCTGCACCTTTGCCGAAAAATGGGATCTTTCCGACCTTGATGACCCCAAAATGCTCTCGCGAGTCAAGCTTACCTCCTCGGGCATAAAGGGGCACGACGGCTCGGCGGACGTAATAAACAATATCGACGTCGCCTTCGATCCCTCCACAAGCCGATACTACATGGTTAGGGATTGCCACCCCAACCCCACCGACGGCGAGCCCTCCTTCGTTGCATCCCACTTTAACCTCTCTTATCTGCCCGAAAACGGCGATGCTTCGGCCGCCTTTGCCGACCAGGCCACTCACGACGCTCTTGAGTGGGTAAGCGTTGTAAGCGTCGGCCCCGACCAAACGGGCTTTGTGCGAAACAGTAACTGCGGCATTGTCAGAGATGAGTTCGGCGCCGTTAAAAACAGTCACAGGCTTGATATCCTTTATTCCATGAGCGAGCTTGGCACCGACGAGGAGTATTATGCCTGGAGCTACCGCATACATTCCTACAGCATTGAGCTTAAATGACGAAAGGAGCAAAAATGAAAAATCAATTACTTGATAAGACGGTGCTTGATTTTCCCAATATTCGCAAGCAGGAGGCAATAAACCGACTGCGCGCCCTTCCCCGCTATTCCCTGTGTAACCATCACCTTTCAAACGGTGATCAGCTTGCGTTTTATTGCTCAAAAAAGGGCAGATTCATGCTCTATAAAAGGGGCAAGCGCGCCCGCCTTACGGATTATTTCGTCAGGGGCGAGGTCACAAGCTGTCAGGGCGATGCCCGCATCACTATAAGAAAATATAAAAGAAACGGTACCCTTGGCAAGACGGTCTCTGCCATCCTTGGCTCTGTTATGATATTTGCCCTGGTGCACCTTTTTACAAGCTTTGAGCTAAGCCTTGGCTCCATCCTTATATCCCTTGCGGCAAGCGCCATCTATCTTATTCCGATATTAGCCTACGTTACCGACGGAGACTATCAAAGAATGGATGCGGAAACCGAATACCGGGAGCTTATCTCCATAGCAAAAACAATTCGCACCTGGGATGAGGAATAGCCTCTTTTTAGCCTTAAAAAGCGCCGAATAATTATGCGTCCAAAAAAACCCAATAAAAAACCGCGAAAAAAGTGCAAAAAAAGCGCGAAAAAGCATCAAAAAACAGGTGTTTTTTCGCGCTGTTTTATTTCGTCTCGGATTTTTGCATATTTATAAATCAAAATGCATAATTATAAGTGCTTTTTAAGCGGCTTTTCTTTTGTGAAAAAAATTATATGGATTATTAGATTTGTGCTACAAACAAGTTAGTATCGTGCATTGACATGGGTATGTAAGGCGTGATATAATTTAATTGCAAAAAGGAAGTTTTTGTAAAATAAACAAGGAGGAATTGTATATGAAGAAACGATTCATCAGTCACGCCGAACACAAGGTCATGATAACCTGCAAAAGACTAACTGTGCTTGTGCTTGCTTTGCTTTTGTTTATTATGACAATTCCCTCCGCAATTGCCTTGGGAAACGAGCCGCCCGTATTACCCGATTCAGACATTCCCGAGACCTTGACCCGCGCACAGCTTGAAGCTCACGGCGCTGTGGCAAGGTTAAGAGCAGAAGAGCCCGATGAGTTCACATTTGTGTATCTCAATGAGGACGGAACCCGCACCTCTTACAGCTACGGTGTAGCGGTAAAGTATGAGGAAAACGGCGAGTACGTAGATAAAGATAACACCATTAAGGACTTTAACAACGAGTACGGCAACACCGCAAGTGACGTCGAG